>NZ_BPQM01000169.1 GCF_022179245.1 Methylobacterium gregans | reverse complement strand
TTCAGCGTCCGTAGATGTCCTCGACGCGGATGATGTCGTCCTCGCCGGTATAGGATCCGACCTGCACCTCGATGAGCTCGAGCGGGATCTTGCCCGGATTGGTCAGGCGGTGCATCGAGCCGATCGGCAGGTAGACCGCCTCGTTCTCGTGCACCAGCACCACCCGCTCGTCCACCGTCACCTCGGCCGTGCCCTTCACCACCACCCAGTGCTCCGCCCGGTGATAATGCTTCTGCAGGCTCAGGCGCCCGCCCGGCGTCACCATGATCCGCTTCACCTGAAAGCGCTCGCCGATGTCGATGCGCTGGTACCACCCCCACGGCCGGTACATGCGCAGATGCGCGTCCGCCTCCGGGTGCGCCCGCGCCCGCAACTGGCCCACCAGTTCCTTCACCCGCCCCGCCTGCGCCTTCGAGGCCACCAGGACCGCGTCGGGCGTAGTCACCACCACCACGTCCTCCAGACCCACCACCGTGGTCAGCCCCTCGCCCGCGCTGTGCACGAGGCTGTTTCGCGTGCCGATCAGCTCGACCCGCCCCCGCAGCGCGTTGCCGTCCCGGTCGCGTTCCAGCACCCCCCAGACCGCGTCCCAGGTGCCCACATCCGACCACGGAAAGGCGACCGGCAGCACGCCGGCCCGGCCGGTGCGCTCCATCACCGCGTAGTCGATCGAGATCTTCGGCACCTGCCCGAAGGCTTCGGCGTCGAGGCGCACGAAGTCGAGGTCGGTGGCCGCCGCCGCCAGCGCCGCGCGCGCACCCGCCAGCACCGCGGGGGCGAAGGTTTCGAGTTCGGCGAGCATCACGTCGGCGCGGAACAGGAAGTAGCCGGAGTTCCACAGCGCGCCCTCGGCGATCAGCCGCTCGGCGCCCGCCGCGTCCGGCTTCTCGACGAAGCGCTCGACCGCGCAGGCGGGCCCCTGCCCGAGATCCTGCGTCCCGCCCTCGGGCAGCGGGCTGCCGCGGCGGATGTAGCCGTAGTCGGTGGCCGGCCGCGTCGGCTGGATGCCCAGCGTCATGATGGCGCCCGCGCGCGCGCCCTGCGCGGCGGCGGCCACGGCAGCGCGGAAGGCCTGCGTGTCGCCGATGACGTGGTCGGCGGCCATGATCAGCACGACGGCCTGCGG
>NZ_BPQM01000168.1 GCF_022179245.1 Methylobacterium gregans | reverse complement strand
CAGCACCGCGCCCGCCCCGGCAATCGAGCCCCGGAGCAGGAAGCCGGTCTGGCCGCCCGCGAGGCAGGGCGCCACGGGAAAGGCCAGCAGCGACTTGATGCAGACATCGACCGCGATCGCGCTCACCAGCCCCTGGGACGGCCTGTAGGCCGCACCGAAGACCAGCCCGATCACCGGCACGCCGAGCGCCATCAGCACGAGCCCGTAGGCGAAGGAGGCTACCGACAGCCAGGCAGCCCAACGGTCGAGAAGGGGGCCGCGGGGATCGGGCCTGCCCGCCGACGGCCCGGTAGACTTGCCGATGGACTCGCCGGGGGATTTCCCGGCGGCCACGAGCGCCGGGAGGTAGAGACTCGTCAGGAACTTGAGGAGCTGGCCGCGGGGCATCAGCGCGACGCCCATGGCGTTGCCGTAGAGGCCGAGGGTCGAGACCCCGAGCAGGCTGCCGACCAGCAGCCGGTCGCCCATGATGCTGAAGGCGTTGGCGAGCCCGTTGGGGATCAACGGGCGGCCGAAGCGCTCGGCCTCGCGGGCGACCGGCCGGTCCCAGCGCAGGCGCCAGCGCCGCCGGGCCACGAGGTGGGACACGAGGACCGAGACCGCCGCGCCGCCGACGATGCCGAATAGCATGCAGCCGTAGTCGCGGTTGGCCAGAGCCAGGCCGACGGCGATCACGGTCCAGGCCGCCTGCGCGGCGGCGGTCGTGGCGGCGTCGGGCCAGAACTCGTAGGTGCGGGTGAGTTCCTTGACCCCGAGGTTCTGGAAGCCGCGCAGGAAGGGCGCGAGCGGCAGGAGGAGGAAGGCCCAGAGCGCGTCCGGCACGTCGAGCGCCCACACCACGAGCGGGGCCGCCGCGAGCAGCGCCAGGGCGATCAGGCTCGAGCGGATCAGCGCCAGCGCGTGCAGCGTGCCGTAGACCGCCTCCGGATCGGCCTCGTCGTGGCCACGCACGGCCGAGTACTGGATGCCGATATCGGTGGCGAGTTCGGCGAAGGCGGCCACCACCGAGAGCGAGAGGGCGACGCCGTACTGCTCCTTCGGCAGGGTGTGCGCCAGCGCGATGTTGCGCAGGAGCGGGAACAGCATGTCGGCCATGTTGCCCGACAGCAATGTCGCGCCCGAGCGCAGGCGCGAACCCGGTCTCGCAGGTGTCCCCGGCGGCCGCCTCATGCCCGGCCTCCGGCGAGCCCCGGCGCGCCGGAGGCGCGAGCCGCGACGGGGGCGGCCTCCGTGCGCCGGGCCGCGGCGTGGATCAGAGCGGCGCTTGCCGCCCCCCAGCTTTCCCAGGTGAGGGCCGCGCGGGCGCGGGCGCGGGTGCTCTGGCGCAGGCGGGCGTAGACCGCCGGGTCGCTCCACTGCGCCAGCAGGGTGTCGGCGTAGGCGGCGGCGTCGTCGTCGAGGCCGAACAGGAAGCCGTTCACGCCGGGCCGCACGATCGTCGGGATGCCGCCGGTCGCGGTGGCGAGGCTCGGCAGGCCGTAGGCGCCGGCCTCGCAGAAGACGAGCCCGTAGGCCTCCTGGCGGCTCGGGACGACGAGGAAGCTCGCCTGCCCGAACAGGGCCCGCAGCCGCGCGGCCGTCTCCGGGTCGCCCTTGCTCAGGAAGCCGTGGGCGACGAGGCCCGGCGTGCCGGCAAGCGCGGCCGGGACCGGGCAGCCGACGACGTGCAACTCGGCCCGGACGCCGCGGGCCTGCAGCTCGCACAGCAGGCCGTGGGCGAGATCACCACCCTTGCGCACCCAGTCGACGCCGACGAAGAGTAGGCGGCAGACGCCGTCCCGCGGGGGATCGGCCGCCGGCGGCGGCGCGTCGAGATTGGCCCCGAACGGGATTGCGTGGGCGCGCACCGCGCCGTAGTCGCGCCGGGCCGAATCGGCCGCCCAATCGGAGGCGTAGAGCGACAGGGCCGCCCCGCGTATCACCGCGCCCTCGAGCCGCTCACCGTTGCGCAGCGCCCGCGGCGCGAGGCCGGAGAACCAGTCCGGGTAGTAGTCGCGCATCCCCCGGAAGGTCGCGTCCGAGCAGTGGACCACGGGGAAGTCCGCGACGAGGCCGTAGAGCTGCGTCGTGCTGGCGAGCCCGAACACCACGTCGGGCCGGAAGCGTTCGAGGCGCCGCCGCAGGGCGAGCCCGTAGAGCCGCGCCAGCGCCGGCTCGCGCAGCGGGTCGATCCGGGCCGGGCTGGAGACCCGGCGCAGGCCCTGCAGCAGCGCGCGCATCGGCGGGCTGCCGATCGGCTCGACGGCCGCGAAATGCTGCCGCAGCGCCCGCAGGCAGTAATAGGGCGTCCCGCTCCAGGCCGCGCGGGTCTCAGGGGAGCCGGACGAGAGGAAGGCGACGCGCATCAAGGGGTCTCCGGGTCTCGCGGGGGTCAGGCGCCGATCCGGGCCGGGGCGTAGGCGTGGCCCTGGTCGCCGTAGCGGGGCAGGTGCGGCATCGCGACCTTGTTGAGGACGATGCCGAGCAGGCGGTCGTGCAGGGCGGGCGCCGAACGCAGGGCGTCGGCCACGACCTCGCGCGAGGTGGCGCCCCACTCGACCACGAGGACGATCCCGTCGAGGAGCGGGGCCATCGCCCGGGCATCGACCACCGAGAGGATGGGCGGCAGGTCGACCACCACGTAGTCGTAGTCGCGCTCGGCCTCGGTGAGCAGGTCGCGCATCGCCCGCGAGCCGAGGATCTCGTGCCCGTCGCGCTGGGCGAGCCCGGTGCGGGCGGGCAGCAGGTCGAGGCGCGGGTTGGCCGAGGTGCGCACCGCGTCGGCGAGGTCGGCCCCGCCGAAGAGCACGCTGTCGATGCCCGTGCGGGCGTCGGGCGCGAGCGCCTCGGTCAGCTCGGACTTGCGCAGGTCGCCGTCGATCAGGAGCACGCGTGCGCCGTTCTGGGCGATCAGGTGGGCGAGGTTGGCCGCCACCATGGTCTTGCCCTCGTCCGGCAGGCACGAGACCACGCCGATGACGCGCGCGCCCTCCTCCTCCCGGGCGAGGTCGGCGGCGACCTTCACGGTCCGCAGCGTCTCGGCCTCGATCGAGAAGGGGTTGTGCAGGACATGGTCGAGGGCGAGCCGCCCGGGCGCCCCGCGCCGGAGCCGGCCGGCGACCCGTGGCCCCGCCGGGGTGCTCGGGATGTAGCCGAGGCAGTGGCAGCCGAAGGCCGAGACGATGTCGCGCCGGGTGCGCAGGCTCTGGTCGGACAGCTCGGCCGCCAGCCCCGCGAACAGGCCGATCAGGCCGCCGCCGACGAGGCCGAGCGCCATCAGGAGGGTGCGCTTGGGCGAGAACTTCTTGGTGGGCGGGCTCGCCTCGGTGACGATGCGCGCCTCCGAGACCGGGAAGCTCTGCTGCTGGACCGCCTGGATGTAGCGCTGGGCGTAGTCCTCGTAGGCCTGCCGCGTGGTTCGGGCGGTACTCTCGAGCTGCTGCAGCTTGACTTGGTTCTGACCGATGTCGCTCGTCCGGGCGAATTGCTGGGCGAGGTTCTGCCGAAGCGCCGCCTCGCGCGACTGGGCGATCGCGAGATCGCTGCGATAGACCTCCTCGATGCGCTTCAGCTCGCTCCGGATCGAGCCGAGGGTCGTCTCCGCGTCCGCCCGCAGGCGCTGGACCAGCGGGTGGTCTGCGCCGAAGCGCGCCACGAGGTCGGCGACGCGCTGGTTGGTATCGAGGTATTGCTGGCGCAGCTTGGTGATCACCTCGTTCGTGAGGGCGTCGGCGACGGCGAGGTCGGGGGTCGCCTGGGCGTTCACGGCCTCGACCCGGTCGAGCTTGGCCTTGGCCGTCGCGGTGTTGCCCACCGCCTCGGTCAGCAGGCTTCCGATCGCCGTGAGGGCGAGTTCGTCGATGGACTTGCCGTCGGCCACTGCGATGTTGTGCTCGCGCTTGAACGCGACCACCGCGGAATCGGCCTTGGCCGCCTGCGCACCGACCTCGTCGAGCCGCGCCTTGAGCCAGCCCGCCGCCTGGGCCGAGGTGTCGCTGTTGGCGCCGACCTGCTCGTCGAGGAAGGCCTGGGCGAAGCCGTTGGCGACGCGGGCGGCCTTTCGAGGCGTCTCGGCGAGGAAGCGCGCCTCGAACACGAAGGTGTTGTCGACCCGCGCGGCGCTGAAGTGGCCGGCGACCGACTCGACCGCGGCCTCGAAGCGCTCCTCGGGTGTGGGTGCCTCCGCCTCGGCGCCGAACCATGCCTTGACGGCGTCGAGGAGGCCGGTCCGCGTTCCGTTGAACTCCGGGTCGTCGTCGAGCTTCAGCGCCGTGACGACCGCCCGTACGGTCCGGTCGGAGCGGGCCGATTCCATCAGGCTGTCGACCCGGGCCGGGTCGAAGACCGGCTCCTGCCGCTTGCGCTCGTCCTTGGTCGACAGGACGCTCAGCCGGCGCGGGTCGATCGAGATCTCGGCGCTCGCCCGGTAGAGCGGCGTCAGCGAGTATCCGATGCAGGCGGCCACCAGGAGCCCGAGCACGGCCCCGAGCGCGATCTTGCGCCAGCCCCGGCGGACGACCCCGAGCGCCGTGCGCAGGAGGTTCTGCAGAGGCTGCGGGCCGGCGGCGCTCCCCTCGTAGGGCACGGTCACGAGGTCTCGGTCGAGGTAGTTCATGGGGTCTCGATTCCGGCGTGAGAGGCGGTCTGGGACGCGTGCTGCGGCTCGGGTCGCGGCGCCCGGCCGGCGGCTCCCTCGCGCTCCTGGCGGCGGGCCCGGCGCAGGTAGGTCAGGCTGCGGTCCAGCACGGTGTCGTCGAAGACCGCGAGCACGTCGGGATCCGCCCGGTTCATGATCGCGCCGATCAGCTTGGCCGCGACCTCGGGATTGAGCGCGACCGCGGCGTGCAGGTCGTCGAGGCTGGTCTCGTTCCAGCGCGCGACCATCACGAAACCGTCCACGAGGGCGGCCGCGGCGCGGGCATCGCAGACCGGCAGCATGGGCGGCAGGTCGAGGACGACGTAGCGGTAGCCGTTGCGGGCCATCTCCAGGAGGTTGGCGAGCTGCGGCGCGGCGATGCGTTCGGAGGGGTGCAGCCGGTCGGCGTGGGTGCTGGCCGGCAGGACGTGCAGGCCCGACGGCTGGCGGCGCACGATCGCGGTGATCGGAACGCGTCCGTCGAGCACGTCCTGCAGGCCGGCCTCCGCGTCCGCCGCGGCGGTCTCGCGCGTCAGCCGCGTGAGCGTCCGGCCGCGCAGGTCGAGATCGATCAGCAGGGTCGGGCTGCCGCTACGCGCCAGCAGGGTGGCGAGGTTGCCCGCGAGCGTGCTCACGCCGTCGCCCGAGACCGCCGAGACGAGGCCCAGCACCGTGCCGGACGCAGCCCCCTCGAAGCGCGCGTCGGCCGTGAGCCGGACGGCCCGCAGGCTCTCGGCGAGCGCCG
>NZ_BPQM01000167.1 GCF_022179245.1 Methylobacterium gregans | reverse complement strand
CGACGCTCGCCGCCACGGGCAATACCGGCGAGCAACCCGCGGGAACACCGGCCGGTGCCGAGCTCACCGCCCTCACCCGCGGTTATCCGATCCGCGGCGGCGAGGACCTGACGCTCGATCGGCTCGGGGTGGCGACCCGGGAGTTCAACGGACGTCAGCTCCGGGTCGCCTTCGAGGTGCGCTTCCCGGCCGATCTCGTGCCGGCCGACTACGGCAAGGTGATGCTGCATCTGGCCGGGGGCTACGCGGCGGGGCTGGAGCCGAGCGCCCAGATCGTGGTGGACATCAACGGCCGCAACGCGGCGAGCGTCGCCCTGCCCTACAGCCGCGGCGAGGTCTTCGACGACAGCGCCATCCCGCTCCCCTTGAGCCTGTGGCGGCCGGGCCTGAACCGGGTCGAGATCAGCGCCCAGCTGCCGGCCCTCGCCGACCGAGCCTGCGACACGCTGGCGCCCGCGATGAAGCGGGCCCGCTTCCTCTTCCTCGACCGGACGCGCCTCGTCGTGCCGGCGCTCGCCCGCGCGGTGCGCCAACCGGATCTGGCCGCCGTGAAGGCCGGCGCCGTGCCCTTCGTGGCGCCGGGGCCGCGCCCGCGCCTCGTCCTGCCGACGCCCGACCGCGACTCGGCGGACGCCGCCGCGACGCTCGCGGCCCGGCTCGCCATCGCGGCGGGCCGCGTCATCGACTTCGAACTCGCCACCGACGAGCGGGCGGGCGGGGGCGGCGCGAGCCTCGTCGTCGCCCCGGTGCGCGCCCTCAACCCCGTCACCCTCCAGGCGGTCGGCCTCGATCCGGATCAGGTCAGGCGGATCTGGGAGGGCCGAGCCGAGACGGTGGCGACGCCCGGCGCCTTCGGAGCCGAGGGCGTGCTGACCCTCGACCGGCTGCGCCGCAACCTGCCGATGCGCTGTGCCCTGCCGCCCTCGGCCACGCCCCTCCGGGTAGCCTCGGCGGCGCAGGCGCCGGTACCGCCCGCCCCCCCGCGCCCTGCCGTTCCGTCGGGGGGAGCCTCCGCGGCCTCCGCGGCGGCCCAGCCCGCCCCTGCCGTCAGCGAGGCGGAGATCATCGCCCGCTGGGACGAGACCGTGCGCGGGACGAGCGCGCTGCCCGCCGTGCTCGTCGGCGCCTGGGACGGACTCGCCCGGCACGTCGCGCAGGCGCGCGAGACGGTCTCCGGCTGGATCGACGGGCCGCCGCCCGAGGCTGTCCCGATCAATCCCCGCGCCTCGTTGATCATGGCGGAGGGCGGCACCCGCTTCGACGACACCACCGTGCTCGTCACGGCTCCGAACCCGTCGATGCTCAAGGCCTCGGTCTCCTGCCTGGTCGATCCGGTGGTCTGGACGCGCCTCGTCGGCCAGACCACCGGATCGACC
>NZ_BPQM01000166.1 GCF_022179245.1 Methylobacterium gregans | reverse complement strand
TTGACGCCGAAGCCGATCACCGCCGCGCGGCGACCGCCGGGCAGCGACTCGGCCTCCAGCAGGATCCCGGCCAGCTTGGCATTAGCGCACAGAACGTCGTTCGGCCACTTGAGACGGAAAGATCGGTCCGCCGCGCCCGGTTGACAGCCCGGCGCGGTGCCGCAGGACGCGTCGAGCGCCTCCGCCAGGGCGACGCCCGCCACGAAGCCGAGCGTCGCGAGGCGCTCGGGGTCGATGCCCGAGACCGGCCACAGAACGCTCACCGCGAGGTTCCCGGGCAGCGAGGCCCAGGCGTTCCCGCGCCGGCCCCGCCCCGCCTCCTGCATCCGCGCGGCGATCCAGAGCGGACCGGTCTCGCCGGCGCGCGCAAGCGCCAACGCCTCCGCGTTCGTCGAGCCGAGGCGCTCGTGAACGTGGAGGCGGTGCCCGTCGGCCCGGGCGGCGTTGCCCAGGCGGTAGCCCGTTCGGGTCAGAACAGCGACCTCGCGGCCGCCTCGGCCGCGCCGCGCAGGGGCGCCGGCAGCACGAAGAACAGGATCACGACGACGCTCGACAGGGCCAGCACGATGCGCAGGCCCGGGGCCATGGCCTCGTAGGGCGCCTTCGGCTCATCGAAGTACATGATCTTGACGACCCGCAGGTAGTAGTAGGCGCCGACCACGCTCGTCACCACGCCGATCACCGCGAGGGTGAAGAGCTTCGCCTCGATGGCGGCGGCGAAGACGTAGAACTTGCCGAAGAAGCCGGCCAGCGGCGGGATGCCGGCGAGCGAGAACATGATCATGGCGAGCAGGAACGCCACCCACGGATGGGTGCGCGAGAGGCCCGACAGGTCCTCGATCGTGTCGAACATCTCGTTCCGGCGGCGCAGCGACAGGATGATTGCGAAGGCGCCGAGCGTCATGGCGAGGTAGATGATCATGTAGATCACCACGCCGAAGATGCCGGCCTCCGTGCCCGCCGCGAGCCCGATCAGCGCGTAGCCGATGTTGCCGATCGAGGAGTAGGCCATCAGGCGCTTGATGCTGCGCTGGCCGATCGCCGCGAAGGAGCCGAGCGCCATCGAGGCAATCGAGATGAAGACGATGATCTGCTGCCAGATCGCCGTCACGTCGGGCAGCGCGCCGATGAAGACGCGCACCGTCATGGCGACGGCGGCCATCTTCGGTGCGGAGGCGAAGAAGGCGGTCACCGGGGTCGGCGCGCCCTCGTAGACGTCGGGCGTCCACATGTGGAACGGCACGGCCGACATCTTGAAGGCGACGGCGGCGGCCACGAACACGATGCCGAGCACGATGCCGAAGCCGGCGTTGGTCTCGTTCAGCGCCGAGACGATGCCTGGGAACGAGACGGTGCCGGTGAAGCCGTAGATCAGAGACGAGCCGTAGAGCAGCATGCCCGAGGAGAGCGCGCCGAGGACGAAGTACTTGAGGCCGGCCTCGGTCGACTTCAGGTCGTCGCGGTGGAACGAGGCGATCACGTAGGCGGCGAGCGACTGAAGCTCGAGGCCGAGATAGAGCGCGATCAGGTCGTTGGCCGAGACCATCACCATCATGCCGATGGTGCAGAGCACGACGAGGATCGGGAACTCGAACCGATCGATCCGCTCGCGCTGGAAGTAGTCGCGCGAGAGCAGGATGGTGGCGGCCGAGCCCAGGAGCACCAGCGACTTCATCACCTTGGAGAAGCCGTCCTGGATGAAGGAGCCCGAGAGCGTCGTCACCTTCACGCCGGGCGCCTGCGAGATCACCACGAAGAAGGCCAGCAGCAGCAGGAGCAGCGCGCCGACATTGACGCCCTCGACGGATTTCTCGCCCCGGAAGGCGCCGTAGAGGATCAGCACCATCACGCCGGCGCTGAGGATGATCTCAGGCAGGAGCGGCGCCAGGGTGGGAAGTACGGATTGGACTGTCGGCATCTCTGAATCTCAGCGCGCCAGCGGCAGCACGGTGGCCGCAGTCTGCGTGTTCGAGAGGGCGGAGCGGATGCCCGTCATCAGGGCCTCCGTGGAGGGCGCGAAGGTGTCGAGGATCGGGGCCGGGTGCACGCCGTAGTAGATCGTCAGGGCGACGAGCGGGGCCAGGATCAGCTTCTCGCGGTTGTCGAGGTCGAGGATGCCCTGGAGGTTCGGCTTGTCGAGCTTCCCGTAGATCACCCGGGCGTAAAGCCAGAGCGCGTAGCCGGCCGACAGGATGATGCCGAAGACCGAGAAGAAGGCGACCGTCGGGTTCGCCTTGAAGGCGCCCATCATGGCCAGGAACTCGCCCACGAAGCCGGAGGTGCCCGGCAGTCCCACATTGGCCATGGTGAAGACCATCATGGCCACCGCGTAGAGCGGCATGCGCTTCACGAGGCCGCCATAGGCCGCGATCTCGCGCGTGTGCATCCGGTCGTAGACCACGCCCACCCCGAGGAAGAGCGCGCCCGACACGATGCCGTGCGAGATCATCAGGAACAGCGCGCCCTGGATGCCCTGCTCGTTCAGCGTGAAGAGGCCCAGCGTCACGAAGCCCATATGCGCCACCGAGGAGTAGGCGATCAGCTTCTTGATGTCGGTCTGCATCATCGCGGTGAGCGAGGTGAAGATGATCGCGATCACCGAGAGGGCGAAGACCAGCGGCGCGAATTCCTGGCTGGCGATCGGCAGCATCGGCAGCGAGATCCGGATGAAGCCGTAGCCGCCCATCTTCAGCAGGATGCCGGCCAGAATCACCGAGCCCGCGGTCGGCGCCTCGACGTGGGCGTCGGGAAGCCAGGTATGGACCGGCCACATCGGCATCTTCACCGCGAAGGAGGCGAAGAAGGCGAGCCAGAGCCAGGTCTGCATGTGCGCCGGGAAGCGGGTCTGCAGCAGGGTCGGGATGTCCGTCGTGCCGGCGTGCCAGTACATCGCCATGATGGCGAGCAGCATCAGCACGGAGCCGAGCAGCGTGTAGAGGAAGAACTTGAAGCTCGCGTAGATGCGCCGCTTTCCGCCCCAGATGCCGATGATGAGGAACATCGGGATCAGGCCTGCCTCGAAGAACAGGTAGAACAGCACGAGGTCGAGCGCGCAGAACACGCCGATCATCGTCGTCTCGAGGACCAGGAAGGCGACGAAGTACTCCTTCACGCGGTGCTCGATCGAGTGCCACGACGCGCCGATGCAGAAGGGCATCAGGAAGGTCGTGAGCAGCATCAAGGGCATCGAGAAGCCGTCGACACCGAGCTTGAACCGGATGTTCTCGGCGAGCCACGCGTGGTTCTCGACGAGTTGGAAGCTCGCCGAGGAGGCGTCGTAGCGCCCCCAGGCCACGAGCGAGAGCAGGAACGTGATGATCGTGGTGGCGAGCGCGGCCCAGCGGGCGTTGCGCTTCACGCTGGCCTCGTCGCCGTTCAGCGTGAGGATGAAGGCGGCACCGCAGAGCGGGACGATCAGCAGGCCGGAGAGGATGCCGAGGCCGAACATCAGTGCGCACCCTTCGGGAGACCGGTCATCATGTACCAGCTGATCAGGCCGGCGACGCCGATCAGCATGACGAAGGCGTAGTGGTAGACGTAGCCGGTCTGGAAGCGGACGACGCCGCGGGTCACGTCGATCACCCGGGCGGCGATGCCGTCCGGCCCGGCGCCGTCGATGGCGCGGCCGTCGACCTGCTTCCAGAGGAAGATGCCGAAGCCCTTGGCGGGACGGACGAAGATCCGGTCGTAGATCTCGTCGAAGTACCACTTGTTGAGCAGGAAGCGGTACAGCGACGGCTGCTGCTCGGCGAGCCGGTGCGGCAGCTCGGGCCGGCGGATGTACATCCAGAAGGCCACGACGAAGCCGGCTAGCATCATCACGAAGGGCGAGAGGGCGACCCAGCGCGGCACGTTGTGAATGTCGTGCATGATGTGGTTGTCGGGCCCGTGCGCCAGGGCGTGGCCCCAGAAGGCGTCCATGCCCTCGCCGATGAAGCGGTTCTTGAAGATCAGGCCGGCGAAGAGCGCGCCGAAGGCGAGGACGGCCAGCGGGATCGTCATCACGAGCGGGCTCTCGTGGGGCGTGTGGGGCGCGTGGTCGTGGTGCTCGTGCGCCGCGTGAGAGGCCGGCTCGACGTCGTGGCCCCGGTCGTCGTGGGCCACGCCCTCGTGGTGGCCGGGCGCGCCGTCCGCCTCGTGCGCGGTCGCCGAATGGGCGACGGCCGGGGCGTGGTGATCGGCGTGGTGATCATCATGGCCGTGCGCGCCGTGATGCACCCAGCGGGCCGGCCCCTCGAAGGTCATGAAGAACAGGCGCCAGGAGTAGAACGAGGTGAAGAAGGCCGCGATCACGGTGGCGAAGAAGGCCAGCGTGTGCCCGGGCCGGGTCGACATGTAGGCCGCCTCGATGATGGCGTCCTTCGAGTAGTAGCCGGCCGTGAACGGGAAGCCGATCAGCGCGAGCGTGCCGATCGCCATCATGGCGGTGGTGAAGGGGATATAGGGACGCAGCGCCCCCATGTTCCGCATGTCCTGCTCATGGTGCATCGCGTGGATGACCGAGCCGGCCCCGAGGAACAGAAGCGCCTTGAAGAAGGCGTGGGTGAAGAGGTGGAACACGCCCGCCGCGTAGGCACCGACGCCGAGCGCGACGAACATGTAGCCGAGCTGCGAGCAGGTCGAGTAGGCGATCACGCGCTTGATGTCGTTCTGCACGAGGCCGACGGTGGCGGCGAAGAAGGCCGTGATGCCGCCGATCACCGTGACGACGATGAGCGCGTTGGGGGCGAGTTCGAAGAGCGGCGACAACCTCGCGACCATGAAGACGCCGGCGGTGACCATGGTGGCCGCGTGGATGAGCGCCGAGACCGGGGTCGGGCCCTCCATCGCGTCCGGCAGCCAGGTGTGCAGCAGGAACTGCGCCGACTTGCCCATCGCGCCCATGAACAGGAGCAGGCAGGCGAGCGTCAGGGCATGCCAGTCGTAGCCCAGGAAGTGGAAGGTCGCGTCCTTGAACTCGTTCACCCGCGGGAAGATGCCGTCGAAGCCGACCGCGCCGAACAGGACGAAGACGAGGAAGATGCCGAGCGAGAAGCCGAAATCGCCGACGCGGTTGACGATGAAGGCCTTCATGGCGGCGGCGTTCGCCGAGGGCTTCTCGTACCAGAAGCCGATCAGCAGGTAGGAGGCGAGGCCGACGCCCTCCCAGCCGAAGAACATCTGCACGAGGTTGTCGGCCGTCACCAGCATCAGCATGGCGAAGGTGAAGAGCGACAGGTAGGCGAAGAACCGCGGCCGGTGCGGATCCTCGTGCATGTAGCCGATGGAGTAGAGGTGCACGAGCGTCGACACCGAGGTCACGACGACGAGCATCACCCGGGTCAGCGTGTCGATCCGGAAGGCCCAGTCGACCGTGAGGTCGCCGGCCGTGAACCACGTGGCGACCTGCACGCGGACGGCCTCGCCGCCCTCGATGAACACGCCCCAGGACAGCAGCGCCGCGAAGGCGAGGCAGGCGGTGGTGACGTACTCGCTCGCCCGCGCGCCGATGAGGCGGCCGAACAGCCCGGCGACGAGCGCGCCGATGAGCGGGAAGAAGACGATCGCGTGATACATCGTTCTCTTGCAGTCCGGCCTTCAGGCGCGCGGTATCGGCCGCGGCCCACGGGTTTCAGGTCAGGGCGAGGCGACTCCGGCCGCCGAAGCGGCTTCGGCCGCCTCTAGCCCTTCATCATGCTCACGTCCTCGACCGCGATGGAGCCGCGGTTGCGGAAGAACACCACCAGGATGGCGAGGCCGATGGCGGCCTCGGCGGCGGCCACGGTCAGCACGAAGAGCGCGAAGACCTGGCCGGTGATGTCGTTGAGGTGGGTCGAGAACGCCACGAGGTTGATGTTCACCGCGAGCAGGATCAGCTCGACCGACATCAGGATCACGATGATGTTCTTGCGGTTGATGAAGATGCCGAGCACGCCGAGCGTGAACAGGATCGCCGCGACGGTGAGGTAGTGGCTCAGGCCGATCATGGTGCTGTCCTCGCTCCTCAGACCTCGACGCCCTGGCGCGAGGGCACCTTGCGGTTCTCCACGGCCATGCCTTGCGTGCGGGCGTTCTGCACGGCGATGTTCTGACGCTTCACGCCGGGGCGGTCGCGCAGGGTCAGCACGATGGCGCCGATCATCGCGACGAGCAGGATCAGCCCGGCGAGCTGGAAGAAGTAGACGTACTCCGTGTAGAGCACCCGGCCGAGCGCGGCCGTGTTCGTCAGGTTCTCGGCGGAGGCCGGGTTGCCGAGCGGCGTCTGCACGAGGCCCGGATCGATGGTCCAGGAGCCGACGACGAGCAGGATCTCGATCAGGAAGATCACCCCGATCAGCGCGCCGACCGGCAGGTATTGCTGGAAGCCCTGGCGCAGCTCGGCGAAATCCACGTCGAGCATCATCACGACGAAGAGGAACAGCACCGCGACGGCGCCGACATAGACGACCACCAGGATCATCGCCAGGAACTCGGCGCCCATCAGGACGAAGAGGCCTGCGGCATTCACGAAGGCGAGGATCAGGAACAGAACCGACGCCACGGGGTTTCGGGAGGCGATCACCATGAACCCGGAGGCGATGGCGACGCCCGCGAACAGGTAGAAGAAGGCGGCTGCTGCGGTCATGCGCTTGTCAGGATCGGCCGCGCGGAGCGGCCCCTTCTGCCTCGTGGGTGGACACGGCCAGCGCGGGCTGGCCGTCCTATAGAACCGGGGTCCCCGCCACACAAGGCGCCGAGGAAGCTTGTCCCTGTCAGCGGTAGGGGGCGTCCATCGCGATGTTGCGGGCGATCTCGCGCTCCCAGCGATCGCCGTTCAGCAGGAGCTTCTGCTTGTCGTAGAGCAGCTCCTCGCGGGTCTCGACCGAGAACTCGAAGTTCGGCCCCTCGACGATGGCGTCCACGGGGCAGGCCTCCTGGCACATGCCGCAGTAGATGCACTTCACCATGTCGATGTCGTAGCGCGTGGTGCGCCGCGTGCCGTCGTTGCGGCGGGGACCGGCCTCGATGGTGATGGCCTGGGCCGGGCAGATCGCCTCGCAGAGCTTGCAGGCGATGCAGCGCTCCTCGCCGTTCGGGTAGCGGCGCAGCGCGTGCTCGCCCCGGAAACGCGGACCGCGGTGGCCCATCTCGAAGGGGTAGTTGATCGTCGCCTTCGGCTTGAAGAAGTACTTCATGGCGAGGACGAACCCCGACACGAACTCCTTCAGGAGAAGGCTCCTGGCGACCTGATCGAGCTTCATGCCCGGATCTCCGATGTTGCTGTCACGCGCCCGGCGCGAGGCCGGTGAGCTTGAGGACGAAGGCGACGACGACGACCGAGATCAGCGAGAGGGGCAGGAAGACCTTCCAGCCGAGGCGCATGAGCTGGTCGTAGCGGTAGCGCGGCACCATGGCCTTCACCATGGCGATCATGAAGAAGAGGAAGCTGGCCTTGAGGGCGAACCAGATCAGGCCCGGCACCCAGGTGAAGGGCGCGAAGGGGATCGGGGAGAGCCAGCCGCCGAGGAACAGCACGGTGCCCAGCGCGCACATGGTCATGATGGCCACGTACTCGCCCAGCATGAAGAGCAGGTACGGCGTCGACGAGTACTCGACCATGTAGCCGGCCACGAGCTCCGACTCGGCCTCCGGCAGGTCGAAGGGCGGGCGGTTCGTCTCGGCGAGCGCCGAGATGAAGAACACCACGAACATCGGGAAGAGCCAGAGCCAGTACCAGCCGAACAAGCCGAGGCTGGTGTCCTGCGCCATCACGATGCGCGAGAGATTGAGCGAGCCGGCGCAGAGCAGCACGCAGATGATCACGAAGCCGAGGGAGACCTCGTAGGAGATCATCTGCGCGGCCGAGCGGAGCGCGCCCAGGAAGGCGTATTTCGAGTTCGAGGCCCAGCCGCCCATGATGACGCCGTAGACGCCGAGCGACGAGATGGCGAAGATGTAGGTGATGCCGACGTTGATGTCGGCGATCGCCCACCCCTCCGCGAGCGGGATCACCGCCCAGGAGGCGAGCGCCAGGGTCGCGAAGACCAGGGGCGCCAAGAGGTAGATGCCCTTGTTGGCGCCCGCCGGGATCACCGGCTCCTTGATCACGAACTTGATCAGGTCGGCGAAGGACTGGAACAGGCCCCAGGGCCCGACCACGTTCGGGCCGCGGCGCAGCTGCACGGCCGCCCAGATCTTACGGTCGGCCAGCAGCGCGTAGGCGATGAAGACGAGGAGCAGCGCGAGGAGCAGGAAGCTCTTGAGCGCGATCAGGAGCACCGTCCCGACGATCTCGAGGGTGGTCATCGACGGGCCTCCTACTCGGCCGCCTCGAGCGCGCGCCCGCGGGCGAGGCTCGAACACTCGGCGAGCACCCGCGAGGCGCGGGTGATCGGGTTGGTGAAGTAGAAGTCGCGGACCGGCGACTGGAAGGCGCCGCGGGCGCCCTCCCCTCCCAGCCCGGCGAGGCGATCGAGGGCGGCGGCGAGATCGCTCCCGGCCACGCTGCCGACCGCCGCGAAGTGCGGGTGCTCGGCGTAGAGCGCCCGGCGCAGCGCGTTGAGCGAATCGTAGGGCAGCTTATGGCCCAGCACGTCCGAGACGGCGCGCAGGATCGCCCAGTCCTCGCGGGCGTCACCCGGCGGGAAGCCGGCGCGGTTGGCCTGCTGCACGCGGCCTTCGGTGTTGACGTAGGTCGCGTTCTTCTCGGTGTAGGCGGCGCCGGGCAGGATCACGTCGGCGCGGGTCGCGCCGCGGTCGCCGTGGGTGCCCTGGTAGATCACGAAGGCGCCAGGCGCCACCTCGCACTCGTCGGCGCCGAGATTGAACAGCACGTCCACGCCGCCGCCGACCATGCCGGCGAAGTCGAGGCCGCCCTCCCCTGGCACGAAGCCGAGATCGAGCGCGCCGACGCGGGCGGCGGCGTTGTGCAGCACGCCGAAACCGTTCCAGTCGGGCGTCACAGCGCCGACGTCGCGGGCGAGCTGCGCCGCGGCGGCCAGCACGCCCGGCTGGTTCGCCGCAGCCTCGCCGACGATGATCAGCGGGTGGTTGGCGGCCTTCAGGGCCTCGAGGAAGCTGTGCTCACCCCGCGCCAGCGCGGCGAGCGATTCGGGGCCGGCGCCGATCTGGACATGGGGGTAGGTGAGGTCCGCCGGCTCGCCGATCAGGCCCACCGCGAGCGGAGCCATGCGCCAGCGCTTGCGGATGCGCACGTTCAGCAGCGAGGCCTCGATGCGCGGGTTGGTGCCGACGAGCAGGATCGCGTCCGCCTGCTCGATGCCGGGGATCGTCGGGTTGAAGGTGTAGGCGGCCCGGCCCCAGGCCGGGTCGAGGCCCGCGCCGGCCTGACGGCAATCGAGGTTGGCGACGCCGAGCGAGTCCATCAGCTGCTTGAGCGCGAACACCTCCTCGACCGCGGCGAGGTCACCCACCACCGCGCCGACGCGCTTCGGGTCGGCGCCCTTGAGCTTGGCGGCGATCGCCCCGAACGCCTCCGCCCAGGAGGCCGGGCGCAGGCGGCCGTTCTCGCGCAGGAAGGGCCGGTCGAGGCGCTGGACCCGCAGACCGTCCACGGCGTGGCGGGTCTTGTCGGAGATCCACTCCTCGTTGATCTCCTCGTTGACGCGCGGCTCGATCTGCATGACCTCGCGGCCGCGGGCATCCACGCGGATCGCCGAGCCCACCGCGTCCATCACGTCGACGGATTCGGTCTTCGAGAGCTCCCAGGGGCGGACGTTGTAGCTCTGCGGCTTGTGGACGAGCGCGCCCACGGGGCAGAGATCGGCGACGTTGCCCTGCAGCTCCGAGTTCATCGCCTGTTCGAGGTAGCTCGTGATCTCCATGTCCTCGCCACGGCCGATCGCGCCGAGGTCCGGCACGCCCGCGACCTCCGCCAGGAAGCGCACGCAGCGGGTGCAGTGGATGCAGCGGTTCATCGCCGTCCGCACCAGCGGGCCGATATACTTCTCCTCGACCGCGCGCTTGTTCTCGCTGTAGCGCGTCGAGTCGACCCCGTAGGCCATCGCCTGGTCCTGCAGGTCGCAGTGTCCGCCCTGGTCGCAGATCGGGCAGTCGAGCGGGTGGTTGATGAGGAGGAACTCCATCACCCCCTCGCGGGCCTTCTTCGTCCCGCCCGAGCGCGTCAGCACCTCCGGCGGCTCGCCGTTCGGGCCCGGGCGGCAATCCTTCACCGCGTAGGCGCAGGAGGCCACGGGCTTGGGCGCGCCCTTCAGCTCGACCAGGCACATGCGGCAATTGCCGGCGATCGACAGCCGCTCGTGGAAGCAGAAACGCGGGATCTCCGCGCCCGCGACCTCGCAGGCCTGGAGCAGCGTGTACTCGGCCGGGACGTCAACCTCGATGCCGTCGACGAGAATTTTCGTCATCTGTCTTTCTCGGGCTCGGACTGCGCGGGCGCGGGGCGGATCACTCCGCGGCCATCGGCACGGGGTCCGTGTGCGGGTTGGCGGTGTAGCGGTCGATCCGCTTCTCGATCTCGGGGCGGAAGTGCTTGATCAGGCCCTGGACCGGCCATGCGGCGGCGTCGCCCAGCGCGCAGATCGTGTGGCCCTCGATCTGCTTCGTGACCTCGAACAGCATGTCGATCTCGCGCTTCTGCGCGCGGCCCTTCGCCATGCGCGTGAGGACGCGCCACATCCAGCCGGTGCCCTCGCGGCAGGGCGTGCACTGGCCGCAGGACTCGTGCTTGTAGAAGTACGAGATCCGGGTGATCGCCTCGACGATGTCGGTCGACTTGTCGAGGACGATGACCGCCGCGGTGCCGAGGCCGGAGCCGAGGCCGCGCAGCGTGTCGAAATCCATCTTGGCGTCGATGATCTGCTCGGCCGGCACCAGCGGCACCGAGGAGCCGCCGGGGATCGAGCAGAGCAGGTTGTCCCAGCCGCCGCGCATGCCGCCGCAATACTTGTCGACGAGCTCCCGGAAGGTGATCCCGAGCTCCTCCTCGACGTTGCAGGGCTTGTTGACGTGGCCGGAGACGCAGAACAGCTTCGAGCCGGTGTTGTTCTTGCCGCCGAGGCCGGCGAACCACGCGCCGCCGCGGCGCAGGATCGTGCCGGCGACCGCGATCGACTCGACGTTGTTCACGGTCGTGGGGCAGCCGTAGAGGCCCATATTGGCCGGGAACGGCGGCTTCAGCCGCGGCATGCCCTTCTTGCCCTCGAGGCTCTCGATGAGGGCGGTCTCCTCGCCGCAGATATAGGCGCCCGCGCCGTGGTGGACGTAGATGTCGAAGGGGTAGCCGTGCAGGTTGTCCTGACCGACCAGCCGCGCCTCGTAGGCCTCGTCGACGGCCTTCTGGAGCGCGTGCTTCTCGGCGACGTACTCGCCGCGGATGTAGACGTAGCAGGCGTGCGCCCCCATCGCGAAGGAGGCGAGCAGGCAGCCCTCGATCAGGAGGTGCGGGTCGTGCCGCATGATCTCCCGGTCCTTGCAGGTACCGGGCTCCGACTCGTCGGCGTTGACCACGAGGTAGTGCGGGCGCCCGTCCGACTTCTTCGGCATGAACGACCACTTGAGGCCGGTCGGGAAGCCGGCGCCGCCGCGGCCGCGCAGGCCCGAGGCCTTCATCTCCTCGATGATCCAGTCGCGGCCCATCTCCAGCAGGAACTTGGTGCCGTCCCAGGCGCCGCGCTTCTTCGCGGCGTCCAGGCCCGGCGAGTGCAGGCCGTAGAGGTTGGTGAAGATGCGATCCTGATCGGAGAGCATGTCAGGTCCTCTCAGGCTTGTTTGCGGGCTTCGGTCTGGCGCGGCCCTTCGGCAGCTTCGGCGATTCCGCGTCGGGCGCCGGCTCGGAGGCCTCCTCCTCGCCGGAGGCTATGGGCTGGGGCGGCGGCACGTCGCGCGGCAGCGACGACTGCGCGCCGGCCTCGGCGCCCGCGGGCTCCAGATCCTTGATCGCCGTCGGCTGGGATGCAGGTGCCTCGGACTTGCCGGCGGTTGAGTGCTCCGTCTCAGAGGCCTCCGCCTTGTCGCCGCTCTTCACCGGCGCCTCCCCGGCGGCGGCACGCTGTGCCGGGGCATCGCTCGCGGCGGTCTCGACCGGCCGGCCGGCGTCGGGCCGGGCCGGCTTCGGGTTCGTCGCCGCCTGCTGCTCGCTCGACGTCGCCTCGTCCTGGCCCGCCGCCTCGTCCTTGCGCGCTTCCTCGAAGCGCTTGCGCCACGCGCCGACGCGCGAGCCGTCGTAGAGGGTCGGGTCGGTGAGCGTGTTGGGGCCACCCAGCGGCTCGGACGCGTTCCGGTCGATCTGCGAGCCGACCTTGACCGGGCGCCCGGCCGCGAGGTCGTCCATGAGCTTGCCGAGCAGCTCAGGCGTCAGGTCCTCGTAATAATCCTGGTTGATCTGCACCATCGGCGCGTTGCAGCAGGCGCCCAGGCACTCGACCTCGAGCCAGGAGAAGGTGCCGGTCGGATCGACGTGGCCCGAGGGGCCGAGCCGCTCGTGCAGCATGTCCTTCAACTCGCGCGCCCCGCAGGAATCGCACGGCACCGTCCCGCAGACCTGGATCCAGTAGCGGCCCACCGGCTCCAGGGCGAACATCGTGTAGAAGGTCGCGACCTCCAGCACGCGGATCGCCGGCATGCCGAGCTCGGCGGCGACCGCCTCGATGGCTTTCTGCGGCAGCCAGCCGCCGTTCTGCTCCTGGGCGCGCCACAGGAGCGGGATCACGGCCGAGGCCTGGCGCCCTTCCGGGTACTTGGCGATCTGCCCCTTCACCCACGCGGCGTTCTCCGGCGTGAACGCGAAGCTCTCGGGCTGCTCGGCGGCGGGGGCTAGTCTGCGGTTGGCCATCGTCTCGAAACCCTTCAGCCGCTCAGCGGTCCACCTCGCCGAAGACGATGTCGAGCGTGCCGAGCACGCAGGACACGTCGGCGAGCAGGTGCCCGCGGCACATCCAGTCCATCGCCTGGAGATGGGCGAAGCCCGGAGCGCGGATCTTGCATCGGTACGGCTTGTTGGTGCCGTCCGAGACCAGATAGACGCCGAACTCGCCCTTGGGCGCCTCGACCGCGGCGTAGACCTCGCCGGCGGGCACGTGGAACCCTTCCGTGTAGAGCTTGAAGTGGTGGATGAGCGCCTCCATCGAGCGCTTCATCTCCCGGCGCGGCGGCGGCGCGAACTTGCCGTCGAGCGCCGCGATCGGCCCCTGGCCGGCGGGCTCGCGCAGCTTGGCGCAGCACTGCTTCATGATCTTCACGGATTCCCGCATCTCCTCCATGCGGATCACCTGGCGATCGTAGGTGTCGCCGTTCTTCCCCACGGGGATGTCGAACTCCATCTCCTCGTAGCACTCGTAGGGCTGCGACTTGCGCAGGTCCCACGGGATGCCGGAGCCGCGCACCATCACGCCCGAGAAGCCCCAGGCCATCGCCTCCTCGACCGAGACGATGCCGATATCGACGTTGCGCTGCTTGAAGATGCGCGAGCCCATGACGAGTTCGTCGAGGTCGTCGACCACCTGCAGGAAGGGGTCGCAGAAGGCGTCGATGTCGTCGATCAGCGCGGGCGGCAGGTCCTGGTGCACGCCGCCGGGGCGGAAGTAGTTGGCGTGCATCCGGGCGCCGGAGGCGCGCTCGTAGAAGATCATCAGCTTCTCGCGCTCCTCGAAGCCCCAGAGGGGCGGCGTGAGCGCGCCGACGTCCATCGCCTGCGTGGTGACGTTGAGGAGGTGCGAGAGCAGGCGGCCGATCTCGCAGTAGAGCGTGCGGATCAGCTTGGCGCGGCGCGGCACCTCGATGCCGGCGAGCTTCTCGATCGCCAGACAGAAGGCGTGCTCCTGGTTCATCGGCGACACGTAGTCGAGCCGGTCGAAATAGGGCGTCGCCTGCAGGTAGGTCTTGTGCTCGATCAGCTTCTCGGTGCCGCGGTGCAGGAGCCCGATATGCGGGTCGACCCGCTCGACCACCTCGCCGTCGAGCTCCAGCACGAGGCGCAGCACGCCGTGCGCCGCCGGATGCTGCGGGCCGAAGTTGATCGCGAAGTTGCGGATGTTGTGCTCGGTCATGACCGTCTCCGCGCTCAGGCCGTCTTCTTCTCGTCGCCCGGCAACACGTAGTCCGTGCCTTCCCAGGGCGAGAGGAAGTCGAAGTTGCGGAACTCCTGCGTGAGCTTCACGGGCTCGTAGACGACGCGCGCCTCGTCCTGGTCGTAGCGGACCTCGACGAAGCCGGTGAGCGGGAAGTCCTTGCGCAGCGGGTGCCCCTCGAAGCCGTAGTCGGTGAGGAGGCGGCGCAGGTCGGGATGGCCCGAGAACAGGATGCCGTAGAGGTCGTACGTCTCGCGCTCGAACCAGTTCGCGGCCGGGAAGACGTCGATCACGGACGGCACGGGCGTGTTCTCGTCGGTCTGAACCTTCACCCGGATGCGAGTGTTATGCCGGAGCGAGAGCAGGTGGTAGACGACGTCGAAGCGCCGCTCGCGGCCCGGATAGTCCACGCCGCAGATGTCGATGAAGCAGCGGAAGGCGCAGTTCGGATCGTCGCGCAGGTAGGTCAGCGCGTAGACGATGTCGGAGGCCTGGACCACGAGGCTCAGCTCGCCGAACGCGATGCCGCGCTCGACGATCGCGGGCCCGAGGGCGCCGCCGACCCGGTCGGAGAGCGCCTGGAGCGCCGCGTCGCCCTGCTCCGGCTGGGTATGGGCGAGGATCGAGATGCCGTTGGTCATGTCCGCCCCTAGCGCTCGATCGTGCCGGTGCGGCGGATCTTCTTCTGGAGGAGAAGCACGCCGTAGAGCAGCGCCTCCGCGGTCGGCGGGCAGCCGGGCACGTAGATGTCCACCGGCACGACCCGGTCGCAGCCGCGCACCACCGAGTAGGAGTAGTGGTAGTAGCCGCCGCCGTTGGCGCAGGAGCCCATCGAGATGACGTAGCGCGGCTCCGGCATCTGGTCGTAGACCTTGCGAAGCGCCGGAGCCATCTTGTTGGTGAGCGTGCCGGCGACGATCATCACGTCGGACTGGCGCGGGCTGCCGCGGGGTGCGAAGCCGAAGCGCTCGCAGTCGTAGCGCGGCATCGACATCTGCATCATCTCGACCGCGCAGCAGGCGAGCCCGAAGGTCATCCACATCAGCGAGCCGGTCCGGGCCCAGGTGATGAGCTCGTCGGCGGAGGTCAGCAGGAAGCCGCGGTCGGCGAGCTCGTCGCTGATCGACAGGAAGGTCGGATCGTCCGCGCCGATCGGCCGGCCCGTGTTCGGGTCGATGATGCCCTTCGCCGCCGGGGCGATGGTGGGCGCGCGGGAGAGGTCGTGCGTGAGGGCCATGATTGCCTCAGAAGCGTGGCGTCTGCGGGGTCCGGCTCAGGCTTAGTCCCACTCGAGGGCGCCCTTGCGCCACTCGTAGACGAAGCCGACGGTCAGAACCCCGAGGAAGACCATCATCGACCAGAAGCCGAGCCAGCCGAGCTCCCCGAACGTGATCGCCCAGGGGAACAGAAAGGCCACTTCCAGATCGAAGATGATGAACAGGATGGCGACGAGGTAGAAGCGCACATCGAACTTCATGCGCGCGTCGTCGAAGGCGTTGAAGCCGCACTCGTAGGCCGAGAGCTTCTCCGGATCCGGGCTGCTGTAGGCGACCAGGAAGGGAGCCACCAGCAGCGCGGCGGCGATGAACAGCGAGACGCCGATGAAGACGATGAGCGGAAGGTAGTCCGCCAGAAGACCGGTCATGCGACACCCCGTGCACGTGTGGGACCGCGGCGCCCGTGTCCGGCTCGGCCAATCCATCCAGGCCGATGCGGCCCGGCGAGGCCGAACCGGCCGGCCAATGGAATTGCTCCAATCCCAGAGTGCGCGTGGCCGGAGGCTTAGTCGAGGGGAACAGGCGAGACAAGGGCATTGCGCGTCGCACAACGTCCTCGTGCCACACAGAGATGGGGATGTGTCCCAGCGCCGGAAGACGGGCAGATCCGCGCATGCCTGTGGCCCCGGGGCAAACCCTCGACCGGTCCGCCGAACGGGGGTCAGAAAGTCGCCCGCGGCTGCTTGACAGGGCACCGCCCCCCTCATAAACCCCGGCCGTCGCCGAGACGAAGGCGACGACGCCACGCGGGCGTAGCTCAGTTGGTTAGAGTGCCGGCCTGTCACGCCGGAGGTCGCGGGTTCGAGCCCCGTCGCCCGCGCCACGTTCCCCTTTTCAGCGTTGCTGGAATGTCGTCCGGGATGGCCTTCTGCGGTCATCCTCGCTGCGCCGCGCGGGCGTAGCTCAGTTGGTTAGAGTGCCGGCCTGTCACGCCGGAGGTCGCGGGTTCGAGCCCCGTCGCCCGCGCCACAGCGCATATCCCCAACCTGCACAAATTTTCTCCGCGCAATCGGCACTGCCCGCTGCAACCATTCCGCCGCGTCCGCGTCTCCCGGCTGCACACGGAGGTGGACGATGGAACCCATGAAGCCGATGAAACCCATGGAGCCCATGAAGCCCATGGAACCGATGAAGGGCGCGGAGCCGTGGTGGCCGCAGGATCTCGGCAGCCCGGCGAGCAGCGGCAGCCAGAACGGGCTGCGCTACGCCTTCTTCCCGGACAAGCACCGCCTCCTCGTCGAGCGGGACGGCAAGACGACCACCTATGACAGCGGCGATCATCGCATCAACGGCGTGCAGCAGCAGAACGGCGGCTCGGTGAGCTTCGCGAGCCAGAACGGCACGGTCGACCTCGCCTCATTGAAGCAAGTCGATTGAGGCGCGCTCGCGTGGACAGGCTGGGCGGCGCTCTTTAAGCGCTGCCCGGATGCCGGCCCGATCGCGACACGCGTCATGCGCACGCTGAGAGACCTTCTGTGCGTGCTCCAACCCGAGGAGCGGCGGCGCCTCGCGCTGATCGCTATCGGGCTTGCCGGTACGGCCCTGCTTGAGGTGATTGGCGTCGCCTCCGTGATCCCCTTCCTCACCCTGGTGGGGGACCCGACCGCCGCCGACCGGCTTCCCTATCTCGCGGGCCTGCGCGACGGGCTCGGGCTCGCCGACCCCCGCGGCTTCCTCATCGCCACGGGGCTGGCGGCCCTGCTCGCCATCCTGACGACGGCGGTCGCCAATGCCGGCCTGACCTACACGCAGCTCCTCTTCACGCATCTCACCGGCTACGGCCTCGCCCGGCGCCTGCTCTTCCGCTACCTCGATCGGGAGCGGCTGTTCTTCGCGCAGGCCAACAGTGCGGAACTCGCCAAGAACGTGCTGAGCGAGACCGATCGTGTGGTGATCGGCGTGCTGACGCCGCTGACCGTCATCGCCTCGCGCGCTGCCTCAGCGCTCGCCGTGATCGGCTTCCTGCTCCTCTATGCGCCTGGCCTCGCTCTCGTGCTCGGCGGCGGCTTCGGCGGGCTCTATGTCGGGATCTACCTCTTCGTGCGCGCACGCCTCGCGCGCATCGGGGCGCGTTCGGTCGTCGACAACGAGACGCGCTTCCGCGTCGTCCAGGAGACGCTGGGTGCGCTGACCGAGCTCAAGCTCTACGGCCGGGCAGAGCGCTTCGCGTCCCGCTTCGACGCGCCCGCGAAGGCGTTCGCCGCCGACAGCGCGGCGAGCCACGTGACGGGCCAGCTGCCGCGCTTCGTCATCGAGGCGGTGGCCTTCGGCGGCGTGATCGTGGTGGTGCTGTTCGCGCTCGCTCAGGGGCTCGACACCGCCGGCATCCTGCCACTGCTCGGCCTGTTCGCCTTCGCGGGCTATCGCATGCTGCCGGCCTTCCAGAACATCTTCAACGCGCTGGCGCTGCTGCGCTTCACCCTGCCGGCCGCACGGCTGATCGTGGACGAGCTCGGCGACGAGCCCGCTCGCCCCTTGCGCGATGCGCGGCGCCTCCCCTTCCGCGACGCCGTGCGCTTCGAGGGCGTCGGCTTCGATTACGAACCCGGCCGCCCGACCCTCTCCGGCATCGACCTCGTCATTCCGGCGGGCGCCACGGTCGGCCTCGTCGGCCGCACCGGCTCGGGCAAGTCAACGCTGGTCGGGCTGCTGCTCGGCATCCTGGCACCGGACGCCGGCCGCATCTCCGTGGACGGCGTCGTCCTGACGCGCGAAACACTGCCCGCTTGGCAGAATCGCGTCGGCTACGTCCCGCAGGACGTGTTCCTGGTCGATGGAACGGTAGCCGAGAACATCGCGCTTGGCCTCGACGATCCGGACGCGTCCTGTGTGGAGCGCGCGGCACGGCTCGCAGGGCTCCACGCCTTCGTGACCGCTCTGCCCCAGGGCTATGCCACCCGCGTGGGCGAGCGCGGCGCGCGCCTCAGCGGCGGCCAGCGCCAGCGCATCGGCATTGCACGCGCCCTCTACCACGAGCCGGACGTGCTCGTGTTCGACGAGGCGACCTCGGCCCTCGACGGCGAGACGGAGGCGGCGGTGATGCGCGCCCTGCGCGAGCTCGCCGGCACGCACACGCTCGTCATGATCGCCCATCGTCTCACGACGCTGGAGCGCGCCGACACGGTCTACGTGCTGGAGGCGGGGCGCGTCATAGCGGCGGGGCCGCCCCGCACCGTCCTGCCCGAGATCGTCCCGGCGGCGTGAATCGTCTGTCCACGATGCAGGTCGCAGGATGCCGGTGACCTATACTGACGCCGATCTGGCCCTTCGGAGACCTGCGATGCGCGAGACGATCGACCTGAGAAGCCCCGACGGCACCGCGGCCCGCATCGCGCTCGACGGGGCGGAGCCGGTCTCCTGGCGTGTCGACGGCGCGGAGTATCTCTGGAGCGGCGATCCGGAGCACTGGAACCGGCACGCCCCGTGGCTCTTCCCCGTCGTCGGCGCCTCTGCGGGCGGCATGGTCCGCGTCGGCGGGCAGGCCTACCCGATGGCGCAGCACGGCTTCGCGCGCGACCTGCCGTTCACTGTCGTCTCGCGCGCCGACGACGCCGTGATCCTGCGGCTCGTCGACGGCGTGGAGACGCGGCGGCACTACCCCTTCGCCTTCCGGCTCGACATCGAGGCCCGCGTCCGGAGCGCCGGCCTCGACTTCGCCATCACCGTCGCCAACCCGGGTCCCGATCCCCTGCCCTACGCGCTGGGGTTCCACCCGGCCTTTCCGTGGCCCTTCGCGGGGGGCGAGCGCGCCGCCAACGGCGGCTACGCGGTCGTGTTCGAGAAGCGGGAGCGCGGAGCCGCCCCGGAGGTCGGCGCCGGCGGCCTGCTGCTGCGGGACGAGCGGCCTGTGCCGCTGCATGGCGACACCCTGCCCCTCGACCCGGCAATCTTCACCGAGGCGCTGGTGTTTCGGAATGCCACGAGCCGCGCGATGCGCTTCACCGGACCGAACGGGCGGGCGATCCGCATGGAGGTCGATGAATTTCCGCATCTCGCGGTCTGGACGAAGCCCACGGCACCGTTCCTCTCCCTCGAGTGCTGGACCGGTCACGCCGACTGGGCCGACTTCTCGGGCGAGCTCGCCGAGCGCGATTCGCAACGCCTGCTGGCGCCCGGAGCCGAGGCGCGGCACGCGGTCCGGCTCAGCCTCGAAGCTTAGGCCGATGCGGATCTGGGTGCCGCGCCCGGAACCCGGCGCGACGCGCACGGCCGCCCGGCTGCGCGCGCGCGGACATCTCCCGCTGATAGCCCCCGTGCTGGTCGGCCGTCCGACCGGCACCGCTCTGCCGGAGGAGCGTTTCGCGGGCCTCGTTCTGACCAGCGGCAACGCGATGGCCGTGCTGGACGACGGCGCGGTCGCGCGGCTCGCCGGCACGCCGGTCTTCGCGGTGGGCGCGAGCACGGCCGAGGCCGCGGCGCGCGCCGGTCTCGGACCTGTGTGGGAGGGCCCGGGAGACGCCGCTGCTCTTGCCCGCCTGATCACCGAAACGCTGCCGCCCGGCGCATCGCTGCTCCATCTCGCGGGCGCCGAGC
>NZ_BPQM01000165.1 GCF_022179245.1 Methylobacterium gregans | reverse complement strand
GGCGGGGCGGGGCGGGGCGCGGGCGCCACACCGGATCGGCGCAGCAAGTCCCGTTAACGAACCGGTTACCATGCGGGCCTAGCGGCTCGGGTCTCAGCACAGTGCAGATCCGGCGCCGCAAGAGCCCACCATGTCGTCCCAAGACATCCTCTCCCAAGACATCCTCTCCCAAGATCTCGTCCGCGACACAGTTGTCGCCCTGGCCGACACCGTTCTGGGCCATCTCGACATCTTCGGCGCACTCGGCCTCTGCCTCGGCTTCGCGGCCGGGATGATGCCGCGCCGGGAGGCGATCCTCCTGGCCTCGGCGGCCTGCGCGGGGAGCTTCGCGCTGCACTTCCTGCGGCTCGGCGCGCATACGGGCACGGCGATGTGCGCGCTCTCGGTGCTGCAGAGCCTCGCCGCGGCCCGGTTCGGCGGGCGGGCGCGGCGGCCGGCCTGGTTCGTGCCGTTCTTCGGGCTCGGCTTCGTGGCGGTGCTCGGCCTCACGGCCGCGACCTGGAACGGCTGGCCCTCGGCCTGCGCCGGCATCGGCGCGCTGCTCGCCACCCGCGCCCGGCTGCAGGCGGAGGCCGGCGCCATGCGCCGCCTGTTCCTCGGCGCCTCGCTGGCCTGGGCCGGCCACAACCTGCTGGTCGGCTCGGCCTTCGGCCTGACCTGCGACCTGCTGACGATCTCGGGGCTGCTCGTGGCGATGGGCCGCGCGGCGGGCGCGCGGCCGGCGGCGGCCTGAGCGAAGCTCTCCCTCCCCCCCGCAGAGGGGGGAGAGCAACGCGCGCCTCACGCCGGGTCGAGCACCGTCTTCCAAAGGTCGGTGTCGGCGGCGTCCTTCAGCGTCACGGTCATCTGGCCCGTGGCGCCCGCGATCGCGACGTGGCCGAAGAACTCGTAGCCTTCGGCCGGCGAGAGGTTCTGGCGCCCGTCGGGCGGCGCCTTCACGAAGCGGAGCTGCGGGCCGAACGTGTCGTCGAGCTTGGCCGGCCCGAAGGTGCCCGCGTGGAGCGGGCCCGAGACGAACTCCCAGAACGGCGCGAACTCTTGGAAGCGGGCCCGGTTCGGGTCGTAGTGGTGCGCCGCCGTGTAGTGCACGTCCGCGGTGAACCAGACCGTGTTGCGGATGTCCTCGTCGCGGATGAAGCGCAGCAGGTCCGCGATCTCGAGTTCCCGCCCGAGCGGGGGCCCGTCGCCCTGCGCCACGGCTTCCGAGCCGAACGTCCGGTCGGTGTCGTATGTGACGACGAGGCCGAGCGGCATGTCGGCGGCGATCGCCTTCCAGGTGGCCTTCGAGGCCTTCAGCGCCCGCTTCAGCCAAGCGAGCTGCACGGGCCCGAGGAACTGCGTGCGCGCGCTCGCCTCGGTCTCGTCGTTGGCGCCGTTCGGCCCGCGGTAGCTGCGCATGTCGAGCAGGAACACGTCGAGATGCGGGCCGTACGCGACCCGGCGGTAGACGCGCCCCGGTTCGGCCGGCTCGAAGCGCATCGGCATGTACTCGTGGAAGGCGCGCGACGCGCGGGCGGCCAGCACGAGGCTGTTGCCCTCCCTGTAGCCGCGGCGGCGGTGCTCGGCCCGGGTCAGCGGCTCGCCCGGCCACCAGTTGTTGGTGACCTCGTGGTCGTCCCACTGGGCGAGCACCGGGATCGCGCGGTTCATCGCCAGCAGGTTGCGGTCGCGGAGATTGTACTTGTAGGCGCCGCGGAACTCGCTGAGCGTCTCGGCGGCCTTGGCCTTCTCCTCGGTGACGAGGTTGCGCCAGAGGCTGCCGTCGGGAAGCCGGACCTCGGCCTGGATCGGCCCGTCGGCGTAGATCGTATCGCCCGAATGCAGGAAGAAGTCGGGGCGGTTCCGCAGCATGGCGGCGTAGATCGTCATGCCGCCGCGGGACTCGTCGATGCCCCAGCCCTGGCCTGCGGTATCGCCCGACCAGCAGAAGCTGACGTCGCGCGCCCGCGCCGGGGCGCTGCGGAAGCGGCCGGTGAGCGGCTCGCCCAGGATCGTCGGCTCGGCGAGGTTCTGGAACTGGACCCGGTAATGGATGTCCTGATCGGGCGGCAGGCCCTGGAGCAGGGTCTTCACCGTGAGGTCGCTCTCCGGGAGGGCGTCGACGAAGACGCCGCCGCGGATGTCCGCGAAGCGCTCGGTCGTCGCCCACGCGATCACCGCGCGGGCGGGCCGGTCGGCACGGGCCCAGACCACCGCCTCATCGCCCGAGACGTCGCCCGATTGCAGGCCGTGGCTGAGCGCGGGCCGGTCGGCGGCGCGGCTGATCGCAGGCCGGGCGAGGCTGAGGGCGGCGGCGCCCGCGAGGACGCGGCGGCGGGTGAGGGGAGGGGACATCGGGCGCTCTCGCCGGGATCTCGAAACCGGGCGGGAGCAGAGCGCAGCCGTCTGACAGGGGGATGACGGGGGAACGCCTGCCATCGCACGTTCCCCGCCTCCACGCCGTCATCGATCTTCAGCGGCCCTTTGCGGAGAGCCGGGATCGTCCGGATCAAGGCTGAGCACGAGGCCGGCAGATCGCGCGAGGTTCTCGCGCCCGCCGGCAGGAATCAGGACACGGATCGGGACGGGGGCCGGGGCGATGCCTGCATGGACCTGTCCTCATTCGGCGGCGATGGGGGCGGCTCGGTATTCCGGCACCGCGACCCTGCGGGTCAGCGAGGCCTGGGCGACGGGCAGGCCGGCCTCGTCCGCGAAGGGCACGAAGCGGGCGGCCTCGCCGTCATAGGCAAGGAGCTCGCCGCTCTCGATCTCGAAGAACCAGCCGTGGAGCGTCAGCTCGCCCTTGGCGAGCGCGGCGGCGACGCTCGGATGGGTGCGCAGGTTGGAGAGCTGCACCGTCACGTTCTCGAGCGCCAGCGCCCGGTGGTGCTCCTTGGGGTCCATGCCGGCCGGATAGGCCTCGCAGACGATGCGCTCGGCGGCCGCGGCATGGCGCAGCCAAGCGGCGACGCTCGGCATCTTCCCCAGCGCCTCGGGGGTCATCAGCCCCTTCATGGCACCGCAATCGGAATGGCCGCAGACCACGATGTCGCGCACGCCGAGCGCCACGACCGCGTACTCGATCGCCGAGGAGACACCGCCGTTCTGCTGCGTGAACGGGGGCACGATGTTGCCGGCGTTGCGGCAGACGAACAGCTCGCCGGGCCCCGCCTGCGTGATGTGCTCCGGCGACACGCGCGAATCCGCGCAGGCGATGATCAGGGCCTTCGGGCTCTGCCCGTCGCGGACGAGCCGCCGGTACATCTGCTGCTGGCCGGGAAAGATCTGGCCCTTGAAGGTGGAGATACCTTGGATGATGTTGTCCACGTGAGATCCTCGTGTTGCGAGAAGGTCGGCGGTGACGTGCGGCGCTGAGTGCATGATCTTGGGCAAAAGATGTCGCGCATCTCACGGCGCCGCACTATCATGATGGTGGACGGATACTTTGAATTCGCCCGTAGAGTCTATCGCAGGGCTTGGAATATCTCCCCTCTCGCCGTGATGCGGGCCTGAATTTGTGCGCCGCATCGGAGATGAGATCAGCGCGCCGGACGTTTGGACGAGCCCGCGGCCCAGGACGGCGACACGACGTTGCGGCGGGCGATGACCGGGGCGGGCTCATGCAGCATCGGCGCGCCGAGAAGCTGCCCGGTGCCGCGGCGCTGCGAGTAGGACGAGCGGGGATCATGGTAGGGGTCGTTGACGAAGCTGCTCATGTGGCCCCCGCCGGCCACCATGCGCTCGCCACCCCCACCCTCGCCGGCCTGGGCGGCCAGGGGCAGGCCAAGGGCGGCGGCCATGACGGCAGTCGTAACGATGCGCTTCATCATGATGGTCCATCCTCTATGTTTGTGTATTCGCGTAGATCTCTAGTGATCTACGCCGACGAGAGGAATGTAGTCGAAGTTTTTCCTCGTGTTTGTGCGGAAAAACACCCTGTTATACTTCAGGTTTTAATCCGCACCGGCGATCTGTCCGCGTGAACCAGCGCACATGGCCGCCGTGATGCGCGCCTGCGCCGCGGGATTACCCGACCGGCGAGAAGGGCCGCTGCCGGGGCATTCGGACGGGCGGGTCCGTCGCTCAGCCCTCCAAACCACGGTTCAGTCAGGGGTTTAGGGCAGGGGCTTAGGGAAAGCCCGATACGATGGGGCCAGGGCTGCGGCAGAACGATCACGGCCAGGGCGCAGGACCGGCATAATGAAATGCCCGTGTGCCAGCGGGTCGAAACAGCCGAATATTTGATCGTCGCCGCGCGTTACGACGCTCGAACGCGGGGGATGGTCGCGTCATCGCACGGAGCGCGCGCTGTCGCAGGGCCGCTGCCTTGGGCATACCGGCGTCGGTCGGGGGAGGGGAGCTACGGACGCCGCGCGATCCGGGGGGCGAAGGGTCGGTGCAGGTCCGGGTGCAGGTCGGCTTCCGAGCCGCGGGCGCGCTGGAAGCCGCCCGGGCCGGCACCGGGCCTTCCCGCCGGTCGGCAGCCCGATGCGCCGAAGGGAGGCGCCTACGCGCCCGCCGCGCGCCGCATCGCCTCAACCAGGGTCTCGGTGAAGCGCTGCGCCTCCTCGGTGAGGTCGATGCTGGTCTCGCTCGCGGTGACGAGGCCCCGGCCCTCCAGCTCGGCGACGCCGTCCGGATCGGCCTCGTGGCCGGCGCCGTCCTTCCGGATCACCGACGCCACGCGCTCCCCGCTGAGCAGGCGGTGGTAGGCCGCGAAGGCGAAGATCGAGAGTGCCTTGTCGGAAAGTCCCTGCGTGCCGTCGGCCATGGTCGCGCCTCCTCCTGTGGTCGGCCCATCAACGGGTGAGGGAGGCGGAGGCTGCAGCGTCGAAGGGACGCGGGGCCGTGCGGGCGCAATCCGTTGCGGCGCCTCACACATCGCGCCCGCCCCCGCATCCTGCTACAGATCCGCCCGTCATGGACGCCTGTTCTGCCGATCTCTCCCTTCGCCTGCGCCAGCAGGCGATCCTCTCCGAATTCGGCGTCGAGGCCCTGCGCGGCGACGACGTCGACGGGCTGCTCCAGCGCGCGGCCGAGCTCTGCGCCGAGGGGATGGGCGCGCAGTTCTGCAAGGCGCTGGAATACCTGCGGGGCGAGGACACGCTGCTGGTGCGCGCCGGGGTCGGCTGGGCGCCGGACGTGATCGGGCGCGCCCGCGTCGGGGCCGACCTCGCCTCCCCCGCGGGCTTCGCCCTGAAGACCGGGCGGCCGGTGATCTCGAACCACCTCGCCGAGGAGACCCGCTTCCGCACGCCCCAGCTCATGGCCGAGCACGGCATCCGCCGGGCGATCAACGTGCTGATCGAGAACCGCGACGGCGCCTTCGGGGTGCTGGAGGTGGACGACACCCGCGAGGGCATGTTCGGCGAGGCCGACATCGCCTTCATGCAGGGCTTCGCCAACCTGCTGGGCGGGGCGATCGAGCGCCAGCGCACCGAGGGGCTGCTGCGCGCGGCGCTCGCCCGGCAGGACCTGCTCGCCCGCGAGATGAGCCACCGGGTCAAGAACAGCCTCGCGATCGTGGCGAGCCTGCTGGCGCTCCAGGCCCGCAGCGCCGAGGCTGGTCCGGACGGCGAAGCCGTGCGCGCCGCGCTGATCGACGCGCGCAGCCGCGTCGAGGCGATCGCGGGCGTGCACGACCAGCTCTGGCGGCAGGGTGACGGGCAGAGCGATCACGGCCACGACGCGGCGCCCGGCGAGATCGACCTCGCCTCCTTCCTCCAGACCCTGACGGCGAACCTGCAGAGCGGCGCGCCGCGCCACCGCCTCGTCTGCACGGTGGCGCCCCTGCGCATCGCGGCCGACCTCGCGATCCCGATCGGTCTCCTCGTCAACGAGCTCGTCACCAACGCGATCAAGTACGCCTATCCGGTGGCGGACTGCCCGGCGGGCGGCGAGATCCGGGTGCGCACGGTGCTGGCGGAGGGCCGGCTGATCCTCGACGTGGCCGACGACGGCGTCGGCCTGCCGGAGGATTTCGACATCGCCCGGGCGACCCGCAGCCTCGGCATGCGGGTGATCGTGAACCTCAGCCGCCAGCTCGGGGCGACGCTCGCCACGCCGCGGAGCGGGCCGGGCGCGCATTTCCACCTCGCGGTGCCTCTGCCGGGATGAAGTCCGGGTAGATCCGGACACGAAAACCGGGCAAAAGTGGCAATGGTCGAGCCTGATCCGCGAGGGAGGGCGGTCCGACCGTGTCGCGTGCGGGGAGGTTGCCGGTGTTCCAGAGGCGCAGACGCCCCGTGTTCCTCGCGGGCGCGGCTCTCGTGGCCGCGGGGCTCGCGGGCGCCGCGCTCCTCACCGAGACCGGCACGGTTCTGCGCGCCCGCACCGCCGACGTCTTCGCGCTCACGGCCCCGCCCGCTCAAGCCCCGCTGCCCGCCCCCCGCACGGCCGTCGAGGACGGCCGCACCGTGGTGCGCCTCAGCCCCGAGGAGCGCGCCCGGATCGGGCTGGTGACGGAGACCCGCCGCGCCCTGCCCCACCGGCAGGAGCTCCAGGCCTACGGCCTCGTGCTCGACCTCGCCCGGGTGACCGAGCTGACCAACGCCTACGCGAGCGCGAAGGCGCAGCTCCAGCAGGCGCGGGCCAGGGCCGAGGTCTCGGGCAGCGCCTCGCGCCGGGCGAAGAACCTTGGACAATACGCCACCACCGTGCAGGTCGAGACCGCGGAGGGCACCTACCAGACCGACGCAGCCGCCCTGACGGCGGCGGAATCGCAGCTGCGCACGCTCGCCGCCACCGCCCAGCAGGAATGGGGGCCGGTGATCGGGAAGGCCATCGTCGAGCGCGCGCCGGCCGTCACCCGGCTGATCGAGCGCACCGACTTCCTCATGCAGGTGACGCTGCCGCCGGGCGAGTCCCTGAGCGCGGCTCCCGCGGCGGCCTTCGCCGAGGTGCCGCCGCAGAGCGCCCGGGTGCCCTTGCGCCTCGTCGGACCGGCGCCCCGCACCGACCCGCGCATCCAGGGCCAGAGCTTCTACTATCTGGTCTCGGGCGAGGGCGGGCTCCTGCCCGGCATGAGCACGCTGGCCTTCCTGCCCGCCGAGCGCGCGGTGACCGGCGTGCTGGTGCCCGAGGACGCGGTGGTGCACGGGCAGGGCGGCACCTGGGTCTACCGGGCGGTCGGGGAGGGGGCCTACGTGCGCCACCCGATCCGCACCGACCCGCCGATGTCGGACGATGCCTACGTGGTCGAGGGCCTGCCCGACGGCACCGAGATCGTGCTGAAGGGGGCTCAGGCGCTGCTCTCGGAGGAGCTGAAGAGCCAGATCCGGGTCGCGGGCGACGACGATGACTGAGCCCCGCGGTCTGCAAGCCGCCCTGGTCGGGTTCTCGGTCCGCCTGCCCCGGGTGGTGCTGACGCTCGCCGCAGCGCTCCTCGTGCTCGGCCTCTACGGCCTGGCCCGCGCCAAGTACGACGTCTTCCCGGAATTCGCCCCGCCCGCCGTGGTGATCCAGACCGAGGCGCCGGGGCTCGACCCGGAGCAGGTCGAGGTGCTGGTCACCCAGGCGGTCGAGGTGGCGGTCAACGGGCTGCCGGGGCTGGAGGCCTTGCGCTCCTCCTCGATCCAGGGCCTCTCGGTGATCACCGCGACCTTCCGCTCGGGCAGCGACATCGACCGGGTGCGCCAGCGCGTCGGCGAGCGGATCGCGGCGCTCGCCGGCCGCCTGCCCCAGGGGGTGATGGCGCCCGCCATCACGCCGCTGACCTCCTCGACCGGCACGGTGCTCCTCGTCGGCCTGACCTCGGAGAGCCGCGACGACCTCGATCTGCGCACCATCGCCGACTGGACCGTGCGCCAGCGCCTGCTCGCCGTGCCGGGCGTCGCCCAGGTCTCGGTCTATGGCGGCGGGGTGCGCGCGCTCCAGGTGCAGGTGCGCCCGAACGACCTCGTGCGCTTCCGCGTCGGCCTCAACGACGTGGTGGCCGCCGCCCGCAAGGCCACGGGCGTGCGCGGCGCCGGCTTCGTCGACACGCCGAACCAGCGGGTGGTGCTGCGCACGGAGGGGCAGGCCCTCGACCCGGAGGTGCTCGGCCGCACCGTCCTCCTCAACGAGGGCGGCGCCAGCGTGGTCCTGGCGGACGTGGCCACCGTCCGGGTCGCGCCCGAGCCGCCGATCAGCGCCGCGCTCGTCGACGGCAAACCCGGCGTGCTCCTGATGGTGGGGGCGCAGATCGGGGCCAACACCCTGGAGGTCACCGCCCGGACGGAGGCCGCGCTCGCCGACCTCGCCCCCGCGCTCGCCCGCGCGGGCGTGGTGCTCCGGCCCGACCTGTTCCGCCCCGCGAACTTCGTCGCCGTCGCCAACGGCCACGTGCTGCAGGCGCTCGCCGTCGGCGGGGCGCTCGTGGTGATCGTGCTGTTCGTGTTCCTGGCCGACTGGCGCACCAGCCTGATCAGCGCGGTCGCGATCCCGCTCTCGCTCGTCGCCGCGGTGCTCGCCCTGATGGCGGCGGGCGAGAGCCTCAACACCATGACGCTCGGCGGCCTCGCCATCGCCATCGGCGAGGTGGTGGACGACGCGGTGATCGGCGTCGAGAACGTGGTCCGGCGCCTGCGCGAGCGGCGGCTGGCCGGCGACCCGGCGCCCGCCGCCCGCATCGTCCTCGAGGCGGTCTTGGAGGTGCGCACGGCGGTCGCCTACGCCACCGTCGCGGTGCTGCTCGTCTTCCTGCCGGTGCTGGCGCTCTCCGGCGTGGCGGGCCGGCTCTTCGGCCCGCTGGCCCTGGCCTACATCTTCGCGGTGCTGGCCTCGCTCGCCGTCGCCCTCACGGTGACGCCCGCGCTCGCCCTGCTGCTGCTCGGAAGAATGGGGCAGGGGACCCGCGCGCCGCGCGAGCCGCCGCTGATGACCTGGTCGCGCGCCCGCTACAGCGCCCTGCTGGCCCGGGTCGGCCGTTATCCGCGAACGATGATCGCGGGCGCGGTTCTGGTCACGATCAGTGGGGCCGCCCTGCTGCCGGCGCTCGGCGGCACCTTCCTGCCCGACCTGAAGGAGGGCCACCTGATCCTGCACATGGCCGCGGCACCGGGCACCTCCCTGCAGGAATCGCAGCGCCTCGGCGTCCGGATCACCGAGGAACTGAGGCAGATCCCCGGGATCCGCGCGGTGGCCGCGCAGATCGGCCGGGCCGAGGCCGGACAGGATACGGCCGGCACCCATTACAGCGAGATCCACGTCGATCTGGAGCCCGGCCTCGACGGGGCGGCCCAGCGGACGGTCGAGGCGCGGATCCGGGCGCTCGCCGCGGGGTTTCCGGGCGCCGCCTTCTCGCTCAAGACCTTCCTGACCGAGCGGATCGAGGAGACGGTCTCCGGCTACACCGCGCCCGTGGTGATCAACCTCGTCGGCAACGACCTCGACCGGATCGAGGCGGCGGCGCGCGCGGTCGCCCGGGAACTCGCCGAGGTGCGCGGCGCCCGCGACGTGCAGCAGGCCTCGCCCGCCGGCATGCCGCAGATCACCGCGAGCTTGCGGCCGGCGGACCTGCGCCACTGGGGCCTCGACGCGATCGAGGTGCTGGAGACGGTCCGCACCGCCTACCAGGGCGACGTGGTCGGCCAGACCTATGTCGGCAACGCGGTGTTCAACGTGCTGGTGAACCTCGACGAGCGGGCGCGCGGCCGGCTCTCGGCCCTGGGCGACTTGCCCCTGCGCACGCCCGGCGGGCGCTACATCCGCCTCTCGCAGGTCGCCGACATCTACGAGACCACGGGCCGCTACCAGGTGCAGCACCAGGGCGCGCAGCGGGTCCAGGCGGTGACCGCGAACGTGGTGGGGCGGGACATCGCGGGCTTCGTGGCGGCGGCCAAGCGCAAGATCGCCAAGGAGGTGCAACTGCCCGAGGGCGTCTACGTCGCCTTCGCGGGCTCGGCAGAGGCGCAGGCCCAGGCCCGGCGCGACCTGCTCATCGCCTCGGGCGCGGCCGGCCTCGGCATCGTGCTGCTCTTGGCCGTGGTGACGGGCTCGGGCGCCAACCTCGCGCTCGTCCTGGTCAACCTGCCGCTGGCCTTCGTGGGCGGCGTTGCGGCGGTGGCGGCAACCGGCGGCGTGCTCTCGCTCGGCTCCATCGTCGGCTTCGTGACGCTGTTCGGCATCTCGTTGCGCAACACCATCATGATGATCGCGCATTACGAGCATCTCGTCACGGTCGAGGGCCGGCCCTGGACCAGCGACACCGCGATCCTCGGCGCCGCCGATCGGCTGGTGCCGATCCTGATGACCTCTCTGGTGACGGGGCTCGGCCTGATGCCGCTGGCGCTGGGTGCCGGCGAGCCCGGCCGCGAGATCGAGGGCCCGATGGCGATCGTGATCCTCGGCGGCCTCGTCAGCTCGACGGTGCTGAACCTCCTGATCCTGCCGGGGCTGGCCCTGCGCTTCGCCCGGTTCGGGGCGGACCCGCAGGGGAGGGGAACAGGGGCCGGGGAGGGGGCTTCCGAGGGGGCCAGAGCGAGCGACGTGCGAGCGGACCTGCCCTGCCCCGTCCCGCAACGGTAGCCAGTTCGCCCGGAATCGAACGTGCAGGTCTCGGTGCCGAGGGATCGGCGGATCCGCCTCGGGCCCCTTCGACCCTTCGTCCGAAACCCGCCTGCGCGCGTCGGTACGAGCCCGCACCACACCGTGCCCCCTCTCCCGTGCGGGAGAGGGTTGGGGTGAGGGAGGAGAACGCGACGGAAGGCGCGCGTCGCTGCCGCGGAACCGCAGCGTCCGATCCGGATGGCTCCGCGCCCCTCACCCGGCGTTCCACGATAGCGGATCTCTCCCGCTCAGGATGCGGGGACCCGAGCCGCGGGCGAGGACCGTCGGAGAGGGCGCTGGATGTCCCTCCTCCGCGGCCGTCCTGTCACCGGGGGGAGGGGGTGGATGCGCGGGCGGCTTCATGCGCGAAGGGCCGCCATGCGGCGGCCCTCCCCGTTCCTATTCACCTGCACGGAACCGACCTAATGGTCGGTGGCCCACTCGTCCTTGGCCTGCGCCGCCGTCCGGTTCAGCCGAACTGCGCCGTCCTCCACCCCCGCGACCGAGTCCAGATGGATGTAGTGGTGCTGCCCCTGCGCCTCCGGATCGGTCTTGGTGAGCTTGATGCGCTGGCCCTCGACATGGTCGACGGTGCCGACATGCCCACCATCGGAGCCGGTGACCTCCATGTGCTCGCGGATGCTGCCCGTATCGATCACGGCACCTCTCCTCAGGCCGCCTTGCGGCCGGCCTTGCCCTTGGGCGCCTCGGGCTCGTCCTCCGCAGCCTCGGTGCCGAGGGCGTTGATGCGCTCGGCAATCTCGCTGAGCAGGGCGTCGGTCTTCTTCTCCTCCTGCAGGGTCTGGTCGAGGAGCTTGGCCGCATCTTCGTAGCCGAGCTGCGACGCCCAGGTCTTCAGGGTGCCGTAGCGGGCGATCTCGTAGTGCTCGACCGCCTGGGCGCAGGCGGCCAGCACCGCGTCCGCGGCCGGGCTGTCGGCGAAGTCCTCCAGATCCTCCTCCATCTCGGCGGTGATGCCCTGCATGGCCTCGCAGGTCTTGGCCCGGGCCGGCTTGCCGACGATCTCGAACACCTGTTGCAGGCGCTCCACCTGCTCGGCGCTCTCCTCGGCATGCGCCTCGAACGCCGCGCGCAGATCCTCGTCCTCGGCCGCCTTAGCGGACTTCTTGAGCGCACGAACGGACTGCTTCTCGGCGTAGTACACGTCCTTCAGCGTCTCGTAGAAAGCATCGTGCAAGGTCTTCTGCTTGGTCGCCATGGTATCCTGACTTTCTGAAAGCTGGCCGCCTTGCCGCGTCTCGCGCGAGGACCGGCCAAGGTCTTTCGGAGAACGCCACCCGAGGCTGGCGGCTCCCAGAAAATCTCTGTGCGTGCCGGACCAAATTTCGGGAACCATGCCGGGCCCGGCAGCGATGGGCGGCGGCCGGGGGAGGGGGCCGGGATCCCGGGGCCCCCTCGCCCGGACCCGCGGCCTTCCGCGTCGTCGGCCGGCTTCCGACACGCGCACCGTCATCCGGGGCTCTCGCCTGCGGCGAGCCCCGGATGACGACCCGGGTGACCGGCTGCCGATAGGGAGGCGTACGGCCCCGTCCTCGCGCGCGCGAGACCCGTTCCGCCCATCGCAAGCAAGTTCGCATAAGATATATTATGGAACCTGAAGGCCGGTCGAGCCGGGTGAGGGGGCCTTGCTCCGGTCTGTTCGGTGCCAGGGCCGGAGCCTTGATGCCGGCCTTCCCGCCGTGGCATGCCAAGCCCCGATGTCCGACCCGATCCTCGACGAAGCGAAGCTCGCCGGCTTCCTCGATGCCTTCTACACCCGCGTGCGGCAGGACCCGTTGATCGGTCCGGTCTTCGCGGCGGCGATCCCGGACGCGGACTGGCCCCGCCACATGGCGACGATCCGGGACTTCTGGTCCTCGGTGCTGCTGAAGACCGGCCGCTACAAGGGCAACCCCTTCGGCAAGCATCAGGCGCTCGGTGCGCTGGAGCCCGCCCATTTCGCCCGCTGGCTCGGCCTGTTCGAGGCGACCGCGACCGAGCACTTCGCGCCGGAGACGGCGGCCGCCCTGGTCGCACGGGCCCACCGGATCGGCGACAGCCTGAAGGCCGGCCTGTTCTTCCGGCCCGGGGCGTCGGACGGGCAGGGCCCGTCCTGAGGCGAGAAGGCTTCCAAGCGCCTTCCCCGTGCGCCCTCCCCGTCGAACTGGCGCGCGATCCCGAACTTCCCGTCGCGTCGATCGTCCGGTCCTCGACCCTGAGACCATCGACCCGCTACCTGGGCGAGGGCGGTCTTGAGTCCAAAAAGCCCCCTCCCCGGTCAGGCGGCCAGATCCTCCGCTCGGCGCGTATCCGTGAAGACGCGCCCGTCGGGAAAGCGCAAAGCCACCTCCGCGCTGAGCCGCCCGGCCCGACGCACCCGGATCGCGGCCGGCCGCTCCAGCTCGTCCCGGCGGTCGAGCGCCTCGGCGGCGTCGAGCGGCGCGTCGCGCCCGCCGCCGAGGCCGCGCCACCACAGCACCGCCTTCTCGCGGGCGTAGCCGCTGCCCGCCAGCGCCAGCCGGATCCGCTGCGGGCCGCCGGGGCAGGCGAGTTCGAGCGCGATTCCCTCGGGCTCGGGCGTGAGATGCCAGGCGCGCACGGGCTGCCAGCCGCCCTCCGTCCGCAGGGCCGCCGTGACCCGCTCGGAGAGGATCGGCAGGGCGTCCTCGGCCGCCGCCTCGTGCTTGGCCTCGGCGTCCTCCTCGGCCTCGGGCTCGACCCAGCAGACCTCGCAGGTCGAAGCGTTGAGGGCGATCAGCGCGCCGCAGCCGGGGCAGGGCTTGGCCCGCACCTCCCCTTCCCGCCCCCGCACCTGGGCGGCGGTGCGCGCCGTGACGATGTCGACCGGCCCGTGCATCCGCACCAGCCCCGCATAGTCGAGGATCAGCGCGTCCGTCTTGCCGGGCGCCCGCCGGAGCGCCCGCCCGACCTGCTGCACGTAGAGGCCGGTGCTCTGCGTCGGGCGGAGCAGGGCGATGAGGTCCACCTCCGGCACATTGAAGCCGGTGGCCAGCACGCCGACCGAGGTGAGGCAGCGGATCCGCCCTTCGCGGAAGGCCTGGACCAGCCGGTCGCGCGCCCGCCGCGGCGTCTCGCCCGAGATCGTCTCGCAGGAAAAACCCTCCGCCCGCACCGCGTCGCGCACGGCCTCGGCGTGGGCGAGCCCGGCGCAGAAGGCGAGCCAGGCCCGGCGCTCGCGGCCGTAGCCGACCATCTCCTCGACCGCCGCGCGGGTGATCCAGTCCTGGTTCACCGCGGCCTCGAGCTGGCTCGGGATGTAATCGCCCCCGCGCCGCCCGACGCCGCTGACGTCGAGGGCGGTGAGCGTCGCCTTGGAGAGCAGGGGGCTGAGCCAGCCGCGCTGGATCAGGTCGCCGACATTCGCCTCGTAGACGATGCGCTCGAACAGGGACCCCTCCCCCGCGTCGAGGCGCCCGCTGTCGAGCCGGTAGGGGGTGGCCGTGAAGCCGACGACGCGCATCTCCGGCCGCAGAGCCCGCAATCCTGAGAGAAAGCGACCGTAGCGGGTCTCGGCGGCGCGCGGGATCAGGTGGGCCTCGTCCACCACGACGAGGTCGCGGGGGCCGATCGCGCCGAGCTTGTCCCAGACCGACTGGATGCCGCAGATCAGCACCTGCGCCCCGGCCTCGCGCCGCCCGAGCCCCGCCGAGAAGATGCCGGCCGGCGCGTCGGGCCAGTAGCCGACGAGCTCGCGGTGGTTCTGCGCGATCAGCTCGCGGCTATGCGTGACAATGACGATGCGCGCCCCGGGGTCGCGCTCCAGGGTTTCGCGGGCGAGGGCGGCAATCACCAGCGCCTTGCCGGCCCCGGTCGGCAGCACGATCAGCCCGTCGCGGATCGGCGCGTCCCCTGCCCCGGCCCAAGCCGCCTGGAGCGCGTCGAGGCTCGCGCGCTGATAGTCCCTGAGCTGCAGCATGGGCCGCCCTTTACGGCCCCGATCGGGGTTTCCAAAGGGCTTCGCCCTTTGGCGGGGCCTCGGGGCGGAGCCCTGAGGTGGCGCAGCCACACCGGGAAAGCCGGCTTCCAGGGCTTTGCCCTGGACCCGCGAAAGGCCTCAGGCCTTTTGAAACCGAGACCTCAAGGGCGGCGCAGCAGGTAGGTGTCCATGATCCAGCCGTGGCGGGCACGGGCCTCGGCGCGCAGCCGGCGGATCTCCGGCCCGACCGTGCCGAGCCGGCCGGCGAGCAGGATCTCGTCCGGCGAGCCCAGATAGGCGCCCCAGTAGATCGTCAGCTCCGGGTCGAGATGATCGAAGGCGGGATCGCCGTCGAGCATCACCACGGTGCTGTCGGCGGGCAGAACCCCGTCCGCGAGGTTGCGGCCCGTGGTGATCGCCACGTCCGCGCCGATCCGGTTGAGCAGGATCTGATGCGCCGCCGTCAGCGCCTGCACGCTGGTGATGCCGGGCACGACCGCGCAGGTGAAGGGCAGGGTGCCGCGCGCGCGGAGGCGCTCCAGGATGCGCAGGGTGCTGTCGTAGAGGGACGGGTCCCCCCAGACCAGGAAGGCCCCCACCTCCCCTGCCCCGAGATTGTCGCGGATCAGCCCCTCCAAGAGGTCCGCCCGTGCGGCGTGCCACGCCTCGACCGCGCCCCCGTAATCGGCCGGCCGCCGGTCCCGGGCGGGATCCTCCGCGGCGATGAAGCGGTATGGCTTGCGGATGTGCTCGGCGCAGATCGACCGGCGCAGAGCCAAGAGGTCCGCCTTCTCGACCCCCTTGTCGAGGGCGAACACCGCGTCGACATCGGCGAGCGCGCGCACCGCTTGGAGCGTGAGATGCTCCGGGTTGCCGGTCCCGATGCCGATGACGCGCAAGGTTCGCATGCTTGGCTCCGGACATGCGAACGGCCCGTCATCGTTGGATGACGGGCCGTTCGGATTTGGTTGCGGGGGTTGGA
>NZ_BPQM01000164.1 GCF_022179245.1 Methylobacterium gregans | reverse complement strand
CGCCGCGACCCAGGCCGCGCCCGCGATCCGCACCGAGGCACCCGCTCCGGTCGCCCCCATCGCTCAGGCTCCGGTCGCGCACGTCCCCGTCGCGGCCACGCCGCAGGCCGAGCCGGCCCCGGTCATGCGCGACGACGTCGTGCTGACCCAGGCCGCGCCGCGCGCCGCCGCGGCCTTCGTGCCGCCGCCGGCCGCCGCTCCGCTGCAGCCCGAGCTGCCGCAGCACCATGCCGGCCCGTTCGTGCCGCCGCGGCCCGCCGCGCCGGCCTCGGCCCCGCTCGCCCGCGCCCCGCGCATGCCGCAGATCCACGAGCTGCCGCAGATCGCCCAGAACCAGATCATGGCCAACCGCAGCGAGCAGCCTGCGGCGGAACCGGTCGACGCCAAGCGCACCTCGCTGCTGCGCCGCCTCGCCACCGTCGGCTTCGGCGGCCGCCGCGAGGAGGAGCCGGCCCCGCGGGCTGCCGCACCCCAGCATCAGCCCCAGGCCCCGATACCGACGGCGCCCCGCGTCCAGGCCCCGCAGGGCCATCATGCCCCGCAGGCCCAGGCCCCCGCCTATCGTGCGCCCCAGGGCAACCTCGACGCGCAGGGCCGCACGACGCCCCCGGCGCGGATGATGGACGACGATCACCTGGAGATCCCGGCCTTCCTGCGCCGCCAAGCGAACTGACGAGGCGAGCTGATCCAGCGCGGTCCCGCCCCAGCGGGATCCGCGCATCCACAGGCACCGACGCGGCGCCCGCTGCCCCAGAGGGTCGGCGGGCGCCCGCATGTCCGGCGGTGATGCATCCGCGTCACATTCGGGCAATCGATTTCAACCGTTGTTAACCAAGCCTTAACTGCTTGTCCGATCAGGTACTTTTCTGAATTGCGGCAGAAGCGTGACTGTAACAGACGGTAAGAATCCGTGATTTGGCCGGGCATTCCGGCGTGGCTATAGAAAAATCCGGAACGACGAACGGGCCGCGTCGGCGACAGCCGGAAGCGAACCCAGGGGCACCAAGCAGCGGACGGATCGAACGATCACGGGCCCTTCGCGCGAGGCGGAGGATCCGGCGGCGGGTCACGGCCGAGGGCTCAGGAATGCGAACGAACCAACAGACGACACTCAAGGGACCGGTGACGCTCAACGGCGTCGGTGTCCACTCCGGCAACCCTGCCGAGATCACCCTTCGGCCAGCCCCAGCCAACCACGGTATCGCCTTCCTTCGCACCGGCATGCCCTCGGGCAACGACCGGCTCATCAAAGCGCACCACGCCTGCGTCTCCGCCACCGAGCTCTGCACCGTCATCGGCGACGTCGAGTCGGGCGCGGTCGCCACCATCGAGCACCTGATGTCCGCCCTGTTCGGTCTGGGCGTGGACAACGCCCTGGTCGAGATCGACGGGCCCGAGATGCCGATCCTCGACGGCAGCGCGCTTCCCTTCGTCAAGGCGATCGATCAGGTCGGCGTTACCGGCTGCGGCGCGCCGCGCCGCTGGATCAAGGTGCTGCGCCCCGTCCGCATCGAGAACGGCAAGGCCTTCGCCGAGCTCCGCCCGATCGACCGGGGCTTCCGCCTCGATGTCGAGATCGATTTCGAGAATCCCGTCATCGGCCGCAGCCGCAAGGCGATGGATCTCAGCCCCGCCACCTACCGCCGGGAGATCGCGGGTGCGCGCACCTTCGGCATGATGAAGGACGTGCAGCGCTACTGGAAGGCCGGCTTCGCGCTCGGCGCCTCCCTGGAGAACACGGTGGCGGTCGGCGAGACCGACGTCGTGAACCCGGAAGGGCTGCGCTTCCCCGACGAGTTCGTCCGTCACAAGATCCTCGACGCCGTGGGCGACCTCGCGCTCGCCGGCCTGCCGATCCAGGGCGCCTACCGCTCCTATTGCGGCGGCCACCGCATGAATGTTGGCGTGCTCGACGCCCTCTTCGCCGACCGCGCCAACTACGCCATCGTCGAAGCGGCCGGCACCCGCCGCGAGACTGCGCTCGCCGAATTCGGCGTCGGCCTCGGCCTTGCCGCCTTCGCGGGCGACCTCTGATCTCCTAACAGACCGTTGCCGGCAGGCCACAGACGCGCGCCGATCGCGCAAGATTCTGTCCTGCCGCTTTCGCGCCCGAATCGAAGGTCACGGTGAATCGTCCGTGATGGATTCTCCTCCCAGGCTTGCCCGCCAAGCCCGGATGGTCGAGACCGGCTCGGCACTGATCGTGTGAAGGCTGGACGGTCCGCATCGAAGACGGGCCGCGCCTGTTCGGGGAAAGTATCGCAGATGCGCCTCACCACTCGGAACCGCGGCAGGGCGAAGGCCGTGCTCGTGACCGTCCCCGTGGTCCTCCTGGGCCTCGGCCTTGGCGGCTGCGACTTCGATCCGACCGGTCTCTTCGCCGAGAAGTACAAGCCTGAGGTCATCCAGGACACGCCGGCCGACAAGCTCTACAGCGAAGGCCTGGCGAAGCTCGAGGACAGCGACTACGAGGGTGCGGTCAAGAAGTTCGACGCGCTCGACAAGCAGTATTCCTACTCCGACTGGTCCAGGAAGGCGCTGCTGATGACGGCCTTCTCGAACTACCAGGGCGCGAAGTACGACGACGCGATCAGCGCCTCGAAGCGCTACCTGCAGCGCCACCCGGCGAGCAAGGACGCGGCCTACGCCCAGTATCTGATGGCGATGTCGCACTACAAGCAGATCCCGGACGTGACCCGCGACCAGGACCGCTCCGAGAAGGCGCTTGCCGCGCTTCAGGAGCTGGTGCAGCGCTATCCGACCTCGGAATACGCGACCGACGCCAAGGCCAAGATCCAGATCACCCGCGACCAGCTCGCCGGCAAGGAGATGGATGTCGGCCGCTACTATCTGGAGAAGCGCAACTTCCCGGCGGCGATCAACCGCTTCCGCGACGTGGTGGCCAAGTACCAGACCACCCGCCACGCCGAAGAGGCCCTGATGCGCCTGACCGAGGCCTACATGGCGCTCGGCATCACGGGCGAGGCCCAGAACTCGGCGGCCGTGCTCGGCCACAACTTCCCGGACAGTTCCTGGTACAAGGACGCGCACGCGCTGCTGTCCAGCGGCGGCCTGGAGCCGCGCGAGGAGAAATCCTCGTTCCTCAGCAAGATCTACAGCTCCGTGATGGGCCGCAAGACCGCTTCGGCGGAGTAGCACGCCCCCTTCTCGGAAGGCGCTGCGACGGCCGGCCGGTTCAGGCCGGCCGTTTTGGTTTGAGCAGCCGGCGCACACTCCAGGCGAGGCTGCGCGCGCGCGCCGCTATTTCCCGCCGCGTCGAGTTGAGGCCCCGGACGGTCTCCGGTGCCGGCGTCTCCGCGATGCGCTCGGCGACCCGGATATAGGCCTCGATCACCCGGACGAGACCGAACACGCCGCCGTCAGCTGGCCGCGTCCAGAAACCGTGAGTCGGATCCTCCGGCACCAGAATCTCCCTTCGGAAGTCCAACTCGGGAACGCGGATCCGCAGGAGTGGGGCCGGCCGGCCATAGAGCTGGCGCGGCGCGAAGTCGACCTCCGGTCGCTCTGTCACCAGCAGGAGGACCCGGAAGTGCCGGAGGTCCTGCGAGAGGATGCGCACGTCGATGCCGTCCGGGATCCGCGCCGTGCGGAAGCGCAGGCTGAAGCGCGGGTTGCGCAGGCCGAAACGGAGGTTCGGTAAGTCGGCCTGCACGCCGCGCCCGCGCCGCACCACCTGGCTCGCCACGCGCCGGGCCAGCGCCGTTCCCTCTGGGTCCGCCTCTTCCGCGGCGGGTTCGAGTGGGCTGCCGATCCGCGCAGTGAGTTCGGCCTCGCTCAAGGAGGCCCAATCTTCCAGGGTGGTGGCCACCTCAGGCGGGAGGCACGCGGGACGCTTGCGGATGAAGAGATGGTCGCCTGCACGGGCGGCTGAGAAGTCTTCCGCCCGGAAGGTCATGTCGGGCTTGCCCGAGATGTGCGGCCAAGCCACGAAGGTGGTCTCGCGCGGCTCGATCCGGCCGGCCCGCCCGCCATCGGCGGCGAGCAGCGTCTGGAGCATGTTCTCGTCCGGGTGGACCGCCGCCCGGAGACGCGCGGCCTCGGGTGCCGTGCGGGCAGCGCAGGCCAGATAGGCGCAGGCCTGCCGCGACAGGACGTACCAGTTGCTGCCGTGCCGGAGGCGCCCGAGGAAGTCCGCATCGGGCGCGACCGGCACGATTCCGAAGCTGCCGATGCCGGGCAGCTCGCGGTAATCCATGCTGAAGCGGTGGGCGATGTCGGCCTGCGGGCCGGGACCCATCGCGGCGAAGGGGGTCATGTCGACGTAGGACACGCCCGGCTCCAGCACCGCCCCAAGCTCCGCCTCGTCTCGCAGGCGGCAATGCTGCTCGCTGAGAACCACGAGATGCGACCAGTCGGGCCCGGTCGCCAGGGCGCGGTCGATCGCCTCCAGGGTTGTAGCGACCTGCGAGTAGCCGGCCCAGGCGTAGTGCCGGCTCGGCAGCACCGTGACGTTCGGGAAGGCGGCCTCCAGGCGCCGCACCGTCTCGTGCAGGGCGGCAGGGGCCTTCGCGTCCACGTGGTAGAGCAGCAGGTGCTCCGGCCGGTGGAGCGACCGGAACTGGTCGCGGACGTTGGCGACGGAGGCGTGGCAGGTGATGAAATAGGCCGTCATGGTTTCGTCCGGCGTCGCGGATCCGGCGCGCCGAGGAGGGAAGCCCGGCCGCCAGCCTTCTAGCGACAGGTCTCGGGCTCGGTCCATCCGCGCCGGGAGGGCGTCGATTTTTCCGCGTGAAGTCCGGCGCGCTTCCGTCTAGATCACGCGCGAGGCACAGCCCGATAGGGACACCCCGCAGGGGACAGAAGGGGAACCGGACAGACGCATGCTCGCGCAGCTTGCGATCCGCGACATCGTTCTGATCGACAAGCTCGAGCTGAACTTTCGCGACGGACTGAGCGTCCTCACCGGCGAGACGGGTGCGGGCAAGTCGATCCTGCTCGACGCCTTCGCCCTGGCGTTGGGCGGTCGCGGCGACGGACGGCTCGTGCGCCACGGTGAGAGCCAGGGCGCCGTCACGGCGGTGTTCGATGTCGGGCTCGACCACCCGGCCCGCCGAATCGCGGCCGAGGCCGAGATCGATACCGAGGGCGACCTGATCCTGCGCCGCACGCAGATGGCGGACGGGCGCACCCGCGCCTTCGTCAACGACCAGCCGGTGGGCGTGCAGGTGCTGCGAGCGATCGGCGCGGCCCTGGTGGAGATCCACGGTCAGCACGACGATCGGGCCCTGTCGGACGCCGCGACGCATCGGGCGATCCTCGACGCCTTCGGGGGGCTCCAGGGACCGCTCGCCGCGGTGGCGGAGGCGGCCAAGCGCGTGCGCGGCGCGCGGGCGAGTCTGGAGAGCCACCGCGCCCGCGTCGAGGCGGCCCGCAAGGAGGTCGACTTCCTGCGCCACGCCGTCGAGGAGTTGGCGGAACTCGACCCGAAGCCCGGCGAGGAGGCCCATCTCGCCGAGCGCCGCACGGTGATGCAGCAGAATGAGAAGGTCGCCCGCGACCTCAACGAGGCGCTGGAGGCGGTCGGCGGCTCGCATTCGGGAGTGCCGCACCTCTCCGCCGCGATCCGCAAGCTGGAACGCCGCGCGGCCCAGCTGCCGGCGCTGGTCGATCCCTGCATCGCGGCGATCGACGCGGCGCTGAACGCGCTCGACGAGGCGCGCGCGGTGCTCGACGCGGCGGTCGCCGAGACCGAGTTCGATCCGCGCGAGCTGGAGCGGGTGGAGGAGCGCCTGTTCGCGCTGCGGGCGGCCTCCCGCAAGTACAACGTGCCCGCCGACGATCTCGCGGCTCTGCGCGAGCGCTATGTCGCGGACGTCGCGGCGATCGATGCGGGCGAGGAGGCTCTGGCGGGGTTGGAGCAGGCGCTCTCGGACGCCGACGCGCTCTATGTGAAGGCCGCCGAAAAACTTTCGGCCGGCCGGCGTCGGGCCGCCAAGCAGCTCGACGCGGCGGTGAAGGCGGAGCTGCCGCCGCTGAAGCTGGAGCGCGCGCGCTTCATCACCGAGATCACCTCGGACCCTGAGGCGCGCGACCCGGCCGGCACCGAGCGGGTCGAGTTCTGGGCGCAGACCAACCCGGGCACGCGTCCAGGCCCGATGATGAAGGTGGCCTCCGGCGGCGAGTTGTCCCGCTTCATGCTCGCCCTCAAGGTGGTGCTGGCCGACAAGGGCTCTGCCCCGACGCTGATCTTCGACGAGATCGACACGGGCGTCGGCGGCGCGGTGGCCGATGCGATCGGCGCCCGCCTCGCCCGGCTCTCCGCCACCGTGCAGGTGATCTGCGTCACCCACGCGCCCCAGGTCGCCGCACGGGCGCAGACCCACTTCCTGATCGCCAAGGCGCCCGTGAAGGGAAGCGACCGCGTCTCGACCCGCGTCACCACCCTGCCCACCGAGGCGCGCCGCGAGGAGATCGCCCGCATGCTGGCGGGCGCGAGCGTGACCGACGAGGCGCGCGCCGCCGCCGTGAGCCTCCTCCAGGCGGCGAACGGCTAGCGGCAGCGGAGGTCTTTCCGCGCCAAGCGGCGCAGATGCAACACGCCGCAGGATATCGGCGGCTGGCGCAACCGATCCCGGCGCACCGAGTCGTACTTAACGCGAGGTCAAGGTTTACCGATCATTAAGCGTGTTTACCGATCCTCGACGAACAGCCGTCGGCCTGGCGGCGATACCGGGCGTTGCGTCTCTCGGGAGAGATCAGGATGAGCCGAGCCGCGATCGAAACCAAACTTGACGGTGCCGCCCAGCTCTGCGAGGCCGCAGATGGTGCGCAGAGCGTCGACACGCTGCATCTCGGCGCAACGCTCCGCTCGCTCTACGAGGGAAGCGTCGACAAACAGCCGATCCCCGACACGCAGATCGACCTGATCCTGCGCCTGCGCAGCAAGGAGCGGGCGCTGCGGTGCGCCAACTGAACGCCGTCTCCGGCGCTACCAGCGCCGGGCGCCGGGGCCCCGCTTGTACTCGGCGGCGCGGATCATCGTCATCACGCGGTCGAGGCTTGCGAGCAGCGCGGCCTCCTCGTCACGGGCGCTATCGACGTCTCCCGGATCGCTGCTGAAGCGTTGGCGGGCCTGCGTGAGCGCGAGTGCGCGCTCGAGGCGCTCGCGCTCCTCGTGCAGCGCCAGAAAGGCGCCATCTTCGGCGTCAGGTCGGTCGGGCAGAACGGCGCCCACGGCAGTCGAACTCCGGTCCTAGGGCGGCGCCCACGGCGCCCCAATCGGTAGGAGAACGCACGACCGCCCCGAAGCGTGCCAATTGTGAGTTACGCCCACGCGCGGAATGCTTGGCGGGGCCGGTGTCATCTGCCTGTCACGTGCGTGTCATACCGCCGCATCCGCCGGGCCATATGCGCAGAGGCGGCCGGGAAATCCGGTCGACCGCTGCACGGCGGGGGATCCGGAAACGCCCCGAGCCACATGTACCTGGCGGCCAGAATTCGGCGGCAACGGAGATTCACGTGAAGCCTTTCACCTACGCGCTCGCCCTCGGGCTGGCCACGGCCCAGCTCGTCCTGCCGGCCAGCGCCGCCGATATCACCGGCGCCGGCGCCACTTTCCCGTTCCCGGTCTACTCAAAGTGGGCCGAGACCTACCGCAAGGAGACCGGCAACGGTCTGAACTATCAGTCGATCGGCTCCGGCGGCGGCATCAAGCAGATCCAGGCCAAGACGGTCGATTTCGGGGCCACCGACGCGCCCCTGAAGGGCCCGGCGCTGGAGAAGGACGGCCTCATCCAGTTCCCCACCGTGATGGGCGGCGTCGTCACCGTGGTGAACATCGCGGGCTTGGAGCCCGGCAAGCTCAAGCTCACCGGCGAGATCGTGGCCGACATCTACGCCGGCAAGATCACCAAGTGGTCGGACCCGAAGATCGCCGCGCTCAACGAGGGCCTGAAGCTGCCCGACGCGACGATCACCCCGGTCTACCGCTCGGACGCGTCCGGCACGACCAACATCTTCACCACCTACCTCTCCCAGGTCTCCGAGAGCTGGAAGAAGGAGTACGGGGCGGCCACGACCGTGTCCTGGCCGGCCGGCCAGGGTGGCAAGGGCAACGAGGGCGTGACCGCCACCGTCAAGCAGGTGCCGAACGCCATCGGCTACGTCGAGTCGGCCTACGCCAAGCAGAACAAGCTCAGCCACACGCTGATCCAGAACAAGGCCGGCAAGTTCCCGCAGCCCGACGATAAGTCGTTCCAGGCCGCCGCCGCGAGTGCCGACTGGAAGGCCCAGCCCGGCTTCGGGATCTCACTGACCAACCAGGCCGGCGACGCGGCGTGGCCGATCACCGCCGCGACCTTCATCCTCGTCCACAAGGACGCGGCCGACGCGGCGAAGTCCGCCGAGGTGCTGAAGTTCTTCAACTGGGCCTACAAGAACGGGGACGCCATGGCCTCCGAACTCGACTACGTGCCGCTGCCGGACAACGTGGTCGCCCAGATCCACGAGGAGTGGAAGCAGGTGAAGGGCAAGGACGGCAAGCCCGTCCTCGGCAGCATGTAAGCCGACACCTCCGCGAGAGAGCCCTGCGAAGGACCGGGACGGCCTCGTCGTCCCGGTCCGACTTCCGGCTACCGCCCGGTTCGAGTCCGGGTGCCGGCATCTTCCCCGGACCGGGGAGCGATGCGTGACGTGCAGCCGATGGTCCGCCCTCGCGCCGGTCGCCTCCGCGCGCTAAACGCCCAACCCGGTGAAGAGAACCGCGGATGACCACCTTGACCGATCAGATCGCGCTGGCCGACACACGCAGCGTCGCGCGCCGCCAGGGCCCGAGCCGGGGCGGTGATGCCGTCTTCCGCGGCGCCGCCTACGCCTCCGCCCTGCTGGTGCTGCTGGTGCTCGCCGGCATCCTGGGCTCGATCCTCTACGGCGGCTGGCCCGCCTTCCGGGAATTCGGCTTCGGCTTCCTCACCTCCAGCGCGTGGAACATCGGCACCGAGCAGTACGGCGCGCTCGTCGCGGTGATCGGCACCCTGGCCTCGGCGCTTCTCGCCCTCGTCATCGGCGTGCCGATCTCGCTCGGCATCGCGATCTACCTGACACAGCTCTGCCCCGGCTGGGCCAGGAAGCCCGTCGGCATGACGATCGAGCTGCTGGCGGCGGTGCCCAGCATCATCTACGGCATGTGGGGCCTGTTCATCTTCGCGCCTCTCTTCGCCCGCTTCGTGCAGGTGCCGGTCTCGAACCTCGTCGAGGGGATGCCGGTCGTCGGCACGCTGTTCTACGCCCGCGTCCCCTCGGGCGTCGGCATCCTCACCGCCGGCATCATCCTGGCGATCATGATCGTGCCCTTCGTGGCCTCGATCGCCCGTGACATGCTGGACCAGATCCCGACCATCCTGCGCGAGAGCGCCTACGGCATCGGCTGCACCACCTGGGAGGTCGTGCGCCACGTGCTGATCCCGCAGGCCTCGGTCTCGATCATCGGCGCGATCATGCTGGGCCTCGGCCGGGCGCTCGGCGAGACGATGGCGGTGACCTTCGTGATCGGCAACGCCAACCGGCTCTCCGCCTCGATCTTCGATCCGGGCTCGACCATCGCGTCCCGCATCGCCAACGAGTTCAACGAGGCGGACGGCATGCAGCTCAACGCTCTGATGGCACTCGGCTGCATCCTCTTCCTCATCACCTTCATCGTTCTCATCATCGCCCGCCTGCTGACGCGGCGCGCCAAGGTCGCCTGAGGAGGCAAGCTGTGGACGCCGCCAACACTCTCGCCGCGCCGCCCGCCGGTACGGTTCCGCCCGCCAAACGGCCGAGCCGCGTGCGCGCCTCGCGCCGCACCGCGGACCGAAGCTTGCGCATCGCCTGCACCCTTGCGACGCTCCTCGGCGCGATCGTGCTCGGCTCGATCCTGATGATGCTGATCGTCGAGGGCGTGAAGGGCCTGTCGCCGACGCTCCTGACCCAGCCGACACCGGGCCCCGGCAGCGAGGGCGGCGGCATTGCCAACGCGATCCTCGGCAGCCTCGTGATGACGGTGATCGGCATCCTGATTGCGACGCCGATCGGCGTGATGGCCGGCACCTACCTGGCAGAGTACGGCCGGGCCTCGAAGCTCGCCGACGTGATCCGCTTCCTCAACGACATCCTGCTCTCGGCGCCCTCGATCCTGATCGGCCTGTTCGTCTACACCCTGATGGTGCGGCCGATGGGGACCTATTCGGGCTGGGCCGGCGCCGTGGCGCTCGCGATCATCGCCACGCCCGTCATCGTGCGCACCACCGAGGACATGATGCGCCTCGTGCCCGGCACGCTGCGCGAGGCCGGCGCGGCACTCGGCGCGCCTCCGTCGGTCGTGATCCGCAGCGTGACGTGGCGGGCAGCATCCGCCGGTATCGTCACGGGCATCATCCTGGCGCTCGCCCGCATCGCCGGCGAGACCGCGCCGCTCCTCTTCACCGCGCTCAACAACAACAGCTGGTTCAACGCCAACCTGATGGGTGGCGTCGCGAACCTGCCGGTGATGATCTACCAGTTCGCCCTCTCGCCCTATCCCAACTGGCAGCAGCTCGCCTGGGCCGGCGCGCTCCTCATCACCGTGACCATCCTGGCCCTGTCGGTGATCGCCCGCGTGGTGATCAAGCCGCAGCGCGCCCGCTGAGACGCCGAGTTCGAAGGACGCTTCCCCATGAGCAACGCCGCAGCGATCGCCGCAAAAGGTGCCGTGACCCAGCCCGCCGCCCGCGCCGGGGCGAATGCGGGCGCCCCGGTCCGGATCGCCGTGAAGGACCTGAACTTCTACTACGGCCAGTTCCACGGCCTGAAGAACATCAACCTGAACTTCCACGACCGGCAGGTGACCGCGCTGATCGGCCCTTCGGGCTGCGGTAAGTCCACCCTGCTGCGCACCTTCAACCGGATCTACAGCCTCTATCCGGAGCAGCGCGCGGAGGGGCAGATCCTGCTCGACGGGGAGAACATTCTCGATCCGAAGATCGACCTGAACGAGCTGCGCTCGCGCGTCGGCATGGTGTTCCAGAAGCCGACCCCCTTCCCGATGTCGATCTACGACAACGTCGCCTTCGGCATGCGGCTCTATGAGAAGCTGCCGAAATCCGAGCTCGACGCCCGCGTCGAGTCGGCGCTCCGCAAGGCGGCGCTCTGGGACGAGGTGAAGGACAAGCTCAGGCAGTCCGGCATGGGTCTGTCCGGCGGCCAGCAGCAGCGCCTCTGCATCGCCCGCACGGTGGCGCAGCGCCCGGAGGTGATCCTGTTCGACGAGCCGACCTCGGCCCTCGACCCGATCTCGACCGGCCGCATCGAGGAGCTGATCGAGCAGCTGCGCGACGAGTTCACCATCGCCATCGTCACGCACAACATGCAGCAGGCGGCCCGCATCTCGCAGTTCACGGCCTTCATGTATCTGGGCGAGCTCATCGAGTTCGGTCAGACCAACCGCATCTTCATGAACCCGGAGAAGCGGCAGACGCAGGACTACATCACCGGCCGCTTCGGCTGAGCCCTCGCGCCGCATCGTCCACCCGTCCCGAGGACCCCGTCATGCCCGGTCATATCGTCACCTCCTACGACACCGAGCTGGAAGATCTGCGCCGCTCCATCTCCGAGATGGGCGGCATCGCCGAGAAGATGATGACGGAGGCGACGGACGCGCTCGTGCGCCGCGACTCCACGCTCGCGCAGAGCGTGATCGTGGCCGACAAGCGCCTCGACGCGCTCCAGCACGAGATCGAGGAGCGGTCGGTCCTGCTTATCGCCAAGCGCCAGCCTCTGGCCATTGACCTGCGCGAGACCATCTCGGCGATCCGCGTCTCGGGTGATCTCGAGCGGATCGGGGATCTCGCCAAGAACGTCGCCAAGCGCGTGGTGGCGATCAGCGACCAGGCGGTCGGCCAGAAGATCATCCTGGGTGTGCAGCATATGAGCGACCTCGCCGAGGGGCAGCTCAAGGACGTGCTCGACGCCTACGGCAGCCGCGACGTGAAGGCCGCGCAGGACGTCTGGGAGCGCGACGGCGAGATCGACGCGCTCTACAACTCGCTGTTCCGCGAGCTCCTGACCTACATGATGGAGGATCCGCGCAACATCTCGTTCTGCACGCACCTCCTGTTCTGCGCCAAGAATGTCGAGCGCATCGGCGATCACACCACCAACATCGCCGAGACCATCCAGTACCTCGCCACCGGCGAGACGCCGACCGGCGACCGCCCGAAGAACGACGCTTCGAACTACGCCACCGTCACGCCCGGGCAGGGCTAGGCCCGCCGCGTATCCAGAGTCCACCACGCATGCGTACGCGAATCCTGATCGTCGAGGACGAGGAGGCGCTGACCACGCTCCTGCGCTACAACCTCGAGGCCGAAGGCTTCGAGGTCGACGCGGCGGCGCGCGGCGATGAGGCCGAGTTGAAGCTCGCCGAGCAGCAGCCCGACCTGATCCTGCTCGACTGGATGCTGCCCGGCCTCTCGGGAATCGAGCTGTGCCGGCGCGTCCGAGCACGGCGCGAGACCGAGCGCCTGCCGATCATCATGCTCACCGCCCGGGGCGAGGAGGGCGACCGCATCCGCGGCCTCGGCACGGGCGCGGACGACTACATCGTCAAGCCGTTCTCGGTGCCGGAGCTGCTGGCCCGGGTGCGCGCGCTGCTGCGCCGGGCCAAGCCCGCCCACGTGGCGGATCTCCTGGCGGCGGGCGACATCGAGCTCGACCGGGTCAGCCACCGCATCCGCCGCAGCGGGCACGAGATCCATCTGGGACCGACCGAGTTCAAGCTGCTCGAGTTCCTGATGCAGAGCCCCGGCCGGGTCTTCTCGAGGGAGCAGCTCCTCGACGGGGTCTGGGGCCACGACGTCTACATCGACGAGCGCACGGTGGACGTCCATGTTGGGCGCCTGCGCAAGGCCCTCAACCGCCCGCGCCAGCCCGACCCGATCCGCACCGTGCGGGGCTCGGGCTACGCCTTCGACGAGACGTTCTCCGCCGAGGCGTGAGGGCGGGCGCTGCGTCAGCGCGCCCGCGACTCCCGCTGTACGCTTCCCCCGCCGGTCTCGACCCGATCGAGCCAGCCGAGCACCCCGCCCTCGGTCAGGATCTGCGGCAGCACGTGCGGCTCGGCTCTGCCGCTGTAGAGCAGGTAGAGGGGCACGCCGCTGCGGCCGTGCCGTTCCAGCAGGCGGGTGATCTCGGGGTTCTGGTTGGTCCAGTCGCCCTTCAGATAAGCCACGCCCCGGGCGCGCATCGCGGCGCGGACCGCCTCGGTCGAGAGCGCGATGCGCTCGTTGACTTGGCAGGTGATGCACCACGCCGCCGTCATGTTCACGAAGACCGGCCGGCCCTCGGCCAGCAGCGTGTCGAGGCGGGCCTGCGAGAAGGGCTCGACGCCCTCCGCCCGCAGCTCGGCCGCCGGGGTCGCGCGGTCCTGGCCCAGCGTCAGGCCGATCGCCGCCGCGCCGATCACCGCCAGCACGCCGAGGCCGCGGGCGGCACGGGCCAAGGGCGCCGTGCTGTCGCGGCCGCGCTCCCAGGCCCAGGCAGCGAAGCCGACGAGGACGAGGCCGAGCAGGGCCGCCAGAAGACCCTGCGGCCCGACCTGCTGGGCCAGAACCCAGATGAGCCAGGCCACCGTAGCGTAGACCGGGAAGGCGAGCGCCTGCTTCAGCACATCCATCCAGGCGCCCGGCCGCGGCAGCAGCCGCAGCGCGGCCGGCCACAGGGTGAGCAGCAGGAAGGGCAGGGCGAGGCCGAGGCCGAGGCACGCGAAGACCAGGAGGGCGGCCGGCGCCGACTGGGTCAGCGCGAAGCCGACCGCCGTGCCCATGAAGGGCGCCGTGCAGGGCGTGGCCACCACGGTCGCCAGCACGCCGGTGAAGAACGAGCCCTCGAGCCCCGCCCGCCGGGTCAGGCGATCGCCGATCCCGGCGACGCGGCCGCCGAGATGTACCACCCCCGAGAGGCTGAGCCCCATCGCCAGCAGCAGGTAAGCGAGCACCGCCACGAAGACCGGCGATTGCAGCTGGAAGCCCCAGCCGAGCCCGGCGCCCCCGCTCTTCAGGACGATCAGCAGGCCGGCGAGCAGGAGGAAGCTCGCGAGCACGCCCGCCGTGTAGGCGAGCCCGTGCAGGCGCACGCGCTCCGGCCGCTCGCCCGCGTGCTTCACCAGACCCAGCACCTTGATCGACAGGACCGGGAAGACGCAGGGCATGAGGTTGAGGACGAGGCCGCCGAGGAAGGCGAGCAGCGCGGCGGCGAGGAGCGTCGGCGCCTCCTCGGGCGAGAGCGCGGGCGCGGCCGGGGGAGTGCTCGCGGGGATCTGGCTCGGCGGGGGCGGGGCCGCCTCCTCGCCGATCGCCAGCGCCCGGCGCACCGGGCCGCTGCCCGTATCCTGCTCGATCGTCAGCACGCCCGGCAGCGTTGCGGGGGCGGGCTCGGCCGGATTGGCGCGGGAGAGGGTGAGGTGGATCCCGCTCGCATCGACGGTCAGCGCCTGCTCGGCGGCGTTGTCGAGGGCGGTCTCCGCGTAGGGAAAGAAGGCGGCCTTGCCGAAGGTCTCGGGGCGCAGGCCCGCGGCGTCGAGGCTCAGCACGAGCCGGTCGCCCTCGCGCGACAGCCGCGCCGGCCAGGGGGAGGGGACCGGGAGGGCCTCGCGGGCACGGGCGAAGAGGTCGTGGGCTCCCGGATCGGGGGCGGCCTCCCGCGTCACCGGCAGCGTGAGGGCGAGGTCGGCGGCGCCCGGTACGCACTCGGTCTCGCAGACGAGGTAGCTGAGCTTGGCGGCGAGCCGCACCGGGCTCGCCGGATCGAGGCTCGGCGGTGGGGTCACGGGGACGAGCAGCACCGCCTCGCCCTCGTAGCCATAGTTCATCAGCGTCGCGACCGGGATCCGCTCCGGCGCCGGCCAGCGGATCGGCCCGGCCGAGAAGCCCGCCGGCAGGGTCCAGATCACCTCCGGCGGCAGGCCGGAATCGCCGGGATTGCGCCAGTAGACGTGCCAGCCGGGCTTCAGCGCCATGCGGACGGCGACCCAGAAGGTCTCGCCGGCCCGCACGCCCGCGGGCTCGGCCACGAGGCTCGCCCGGACGAGGTCCTTCGGCGCCTTCACCTGGGCGAGAGCGGGCGACGCGATCAGGAGGACGAGGAGGGCGAGGAGCCGGATCATGCGGTCGTCTCTAGCATGGGCGGCGCGCCCGCGGGCGGCCCCGCGTCGTCGCGGTCAGGCAGGGGGCGCGACAGGGCGCGCCAGCGGCGCCGTTGCCCGGTCGAGCCAGGCGCGGGTCGCCTCGTCGAGGTCCGGGGAGAGCGCCTCGCCGACGCGCGCGTGGTAGGCGTCGATCCAGGCGATCTCGGCGGCGTCGAGCAGCGCGGTGTCGATCAGGCTTCTGTCGTAAGGCACGAGGGTCAGCGTCTCGAAGCCGAGCATCGGCCGCTCGCCGCCATCGATCTCGCGCGGCTCGACAAGGACGAGATTCTCGATCCGGATGCCGTAGGCCCCCGCCCGGTAATAGCCCGGCTCGTTCGAGAGGATCATGCCGGCCTCCAGCGCCACGGTGCCGGTCTTGGCGATGCGCTGCGGGCCCTCGTGCACCGACAGGAAGCTGCCGACGCCGTGGCCCGTGCCGTGGTCGAAATCGAGCCCGGCCTGCCAGAGCGGAAGCCGCGCCAGCGCGTCGATCTGCGCGCCGGTCGTGCCTTTCGGGTAGACCGCGCGGCTGATCGCGATGTGGCCCTTGAGCACGCGGGTGAAACGGTCGCGCATCTCGGGGGATGGCTCGCCCACCGCCACAGTGCGGGTGATGTCGGTGGTGCCGTCCGGGTATTGCGCGCCCGAATCGATCAGGAACAGCTCGCCCGGCTCCACCGCCCGGTCGCTCGCCCGTGTCACCCGGTAGTGCACGATGGCACCGTTCGGGCCAGAGCCCGAGATCGTCGGGAAGGAGACGTCGCGGAGTTCACCCCCGGCCGCGCGAAAATCCTCCAGCGCCTCGACGGCGGCGATCTCGGTGAGGCCGCCCTGCGCCGCCCTGGTATCGAGCCAAGCGAGGAAGCGCACCACGCTCGCCCCGTCGCGGCGGTGCGCCGCGCGGGTGCCCGCGATTTCGGTCGGGTTCTTCACCGCCTTCATGGCGGTCACGGGATCGCGCCCGACGTCGGCCGTGCCGCCGGCGGCCTCGATGCGGGTGCGGAGCGCCGCGGCGGCGGTGGCCGCGTCGAGGCGTACCCGCAGCGAGCCGAGACCCGCCAGCGCGTCATCGAAAGCCTCGCGCGGCTCGATTGCGGCGAGAGGCGCCAGAGCGTCGCGCAACTCGGGCGCGACATGGCGCGAGGTCAGGAACAGGCGCGCCGCTCCCTCCCGCGGCACGATGGCGTAGCCGAGCGCCAGGGGGGTGTGGCCGACATCCGAGCCGCGCAGGTTGAAGGTCCAGGCGAGATTGTGAGGATCGGAAATCACGAGGGCGTCGCAGCGTGCGTCCTCCAGCTCCCTCCGGATGCGGCCGAGCTTGGTCGCCGCCTGCTCGCCCGCATGAACGATCGGGTGGGGCACCACCGGTCCGGCCGGCGGCTTCGGCCGGCCGGCCCAGGCGAGGTCGACGGGGTTCTGCGACAGGGCCTTCAGGGTCGCGCCGGCCTTCTCGGCGGCGCGCTCCAGGCGGGCGACGCCGTCGGGCGTGTGCAGCCAGGGGTCATAGCCCAGCACCGCACCGGCCTTCAGGTTCTGGCCGATCCAGGCCTCGGCCGTCTGCTCGGCGAGGGGCACCACCGTGACGGTCGCGGTATCGACCTGCTCGGGCGCCTGCAGGGTGTAGCGGCCGTCCACCACGAGGCCGACCTGATCGGCGAGCACGACCGCGGTGCCGGCCGAGCCGGTGAAGCCGGTGAGCCAGGCGAGCCGCTCGGCGTTGGCCGGCACGTACTCGGATTGGTGCTCGTCGGCGCGCGGCACCACGAAACCGTCCACGCCCGCCTCGCGCAGGGCGGCGCGGACGGCCGCGACCCGTTCAGGGCCCTTGCGGTGGCTCGGATCGTCGAAGGTCTGGAAACGGCGGCGCTCGCTCATGCGCCCAGTATGGCCGCCGGGGCCGGGGCCGCGCCAGCCCCCGTCACGCGCTGTCAGACGCGATCCGTCGGCAGATCGGGCGCGCGGTCGAGCGGGGCGCCGTCGAAGCCTTCCAGCCAAGCGCGGCGCTCGGGCGAGTCCACCGGGTAGGGGCAGGCATCCTTCGGGCGCCCGTGGGCCCGGGCCCGGGCGCCTTCCTGGGCGGGATCGGACAGGGAGGGAGGCCGCTCGCTCATACGGGGAGAATGCGCGCGGACGGGCGCGGTTTCAGAGGGCGGTGGACATCAGCGCGGACGCGGCGCCGCACCGCCGCGGCGGAGCACCAGGGCGACCCAGCCCTCGATCACGCCCTTGCGGACGAGGTGGAAGCCGCGGTGGCGGTAGGTCGAGAGGACGCCCGACACGTCGCGCTCGATCAGCCCGGAAAGGATCAGCGCACCGTCGTCGGCGACCACGGAGGTCAGGCTCGGGGCGAGCCGCTTCAGCGGACGGGCCAGGATGTTGGCGAAGACGATGTCGAAACGGCGCGGCCGGTTCGCGAGCGCGTGCTGTACGCCACCGCCCTGATAGAGCCGCAGGTAAGGCCCGAGTCCGTTGAGGCGGGCGTTGGCGCGCGCCGTGATCACCGCCTCGCGGTCGAGGTCGCCGGCGACGACCGTGCCGTGGAGCGCCTTCGCTGCCGCGAAGGCCAGAATGCCGGTGCCGGTGCCCACATCGAGGACGTGGGCCGGGCGGCCCTTCTTCAGTTCGCCCACCAGCGCGCGCAGGCAACCGAGCGTGGTCCCGTGATGGCCGGTGCCGAAGGCCAGAGCCGCCTCGATCTCGATGGCGAGGTCGTTCGGCCGAACCGAATCCCGGTCGTGCGAGCCGTGAACGAGGAAGCGGCCGGCCCGAACCGGCTTCAGGCCTTCCAGGGAGGCGCGCACCCAGTCCTGCTGATCGATACTGCGGAATTCGGCCGCGTCCGCCCCGTCGCCGACGACCGGGCGGATCAGCTCGCGGATGTAGTCCTCGTCGGGCTCGTCGGCGAAGTAGGCCTCAAGCCGCCAAGTCACCCCGTCCTCGGCCTCGAAGGCCGCGACCGCGGTCTCGGTCGGGTCGAACATCTCGCCGAGCAGGTCCGTCATCATGCGCGCCGAGCGCTCGTCGGTCATCAGGCGCAGGATGTGCGTCGGACGGTGGGGCGGAAGGCCTTCGATCATGGGCCCGCCTCTACCACCCGGTGCGGCCCCTTGCCACTCTCGGCCGCTCTCCGCCACCCTTTCGCAACTGCCGTTCGATTCCTGCCGACGTTTGCCTGATGCGACGGCACAACGGTCACATGATGATCGTAAGTGCTGCGGAACCGGGCAGGGACTGCGGCGTTGCTCGTGGCTTTCTCCGAGTCGCTTCGACCGTCGAGGGTGGGTGCAAGCGTGACCAAGACCAGACGATCCGTCCAGCGCGGGCCGGTTGTCCTCAACGACAATACGAACCCGTCACAGGCCCGACGCCATCAGGCCGCACGGACCGCTTCGAACATCATGGACACCCTGGACGGGCCTCTCCCGGGCACGCTGCTGGTGCAGCTGAGCCGCCTGCACCGGTCCGAGCACGCGCGCCTCGCCGCGGCGGAGGCGGGTCCGGCCAAGATCCCCAACGGACCGCGGGAGGGCTGAGCCCCCTCACGCGTAGGCGTAGGGCCCTCCGCGACGCAGGGCCCGCTGATAGGCCGGCCGCGCGTGGATGCGCGCGAGCCAGTCCAGAACCCGCGGGCCGGCGCCCGTACCGCGGGACGCGAAGGCCTCGAGGGGGAAGCTCATCTGGATATCGGCGGCGCTGAAGCAGTCGCCGCAGAACCAGGGCGAGCGCGCCAGCTCCGCCTCCCAGTAAGCCGCGTGGCGTTTCAGATCCGGGTCGATGAAGCCGGCCTGCACCTTGGCGGCGACGGCGCGCACGATCGGGCGGACCAACGCCGGGCTTCCGGGTGCCAAGCGCGAGAAGATCAGCTTGAGCAGGAGCGGCGGCATGGCCGATCCCTCGGCGTAGTGCAGCCAGTAGGTGTAGCGCCGATGCTCGGCCTCACCCGTCGGCACCAGCGCGCCGCAGCCGCGCCCGGTGAGATAGTCCACGATCGCCCCGGTCTCGGCGATCACCGCGTCGCCGTCCACGAGGACCGGCGACTTGCCGAGCGGGTGGATCGCTGCGAGTTCCGGGGGTGCCCGCATGGTCTTCGGGTCGCGCGCGTAGCGCTCCACCGCGTAGTCGAGGCCGAGTTCCTCCAGGAGCCAGAGAACCCGCTGCGAGCGGCTGTTCTCTAGGTGATGGACGGTGATCATCGGGCCTCGTCGAGGAAGGCGCGCATCAGCGTATGGGCGATCGCCATGGGCGGGGGCGCGAAAAGGTTCTCGGGGTGGCGCCGCTCCAGCATCGCGCGCACGCCCTCCCGGTCGAACCAGCGCGCGTCGGCGAGTTCGGCCGGATCGGTCACGATCGCCTCGTCGAGCCCCTCGGCGATGCAGCCGATCATCAGCGAGGAGGGGAAGGGCCAGGGCTGCGAGGCGTGGTAGCGCACGTCGGCGACGCGCACCCGGGTCTCCTCGTAGACCTCTCGGGCGACGGCGGCCTCGATCGTCTCGCCGGGCTCCAGAAAGCCGGCGAGACAGGAATACATCCCCTCCTTGAAGTGGGCGCCCCGTCCGAGCAGGCAGGTGTCGCCGCGCCGGACCAGCATGATCACGACGGGATCGGTGCGGGGGAAGTGATGCGCGCCGCAGGATTGGCAGGCACGGCGGAAGCCGCCGGCCTCGACCACGGTCGGCGCACCGCAATTGGCGCAGAAGCCGTGACGGGCGTGCCAGTCGAGCATCGACTTGGCGGTGGCGAGGAGCCCCAGTTCCTCGGGCTCGACCGTGCCCTCGGTGGCGATGCTGCGCAGGTCGAGCACCGCGAGGCCGCGCGCCTCCAGGGCCGGCACAGCATCGGCATCCAGGCGTCCCGCGAAGACCGGGGCGCCGTCGAGGGTGCCGAGGAAGATCCGGGCTGTGGGCGCGCTCCCCTCCAGCGCGGCGGGATCGAGGACGGCGCTGCCTTCCCGAAGCAGCAACCGGTCGCCGGCGAGCACGACGAGGCGCGCGGCCGGCGAGAAGTCCGGCACCGCGCTCTCCGGCTGCTCGGAAGAGTGGCGCAGGAGACGGCTGCGGGCGAAGCCCAGCGTGGCGAACGGGTCCGTCATCGGCTCACGCGGCCGCGAACAGGGCGCCGGCGCGCTCGAGAAGCTGCGCCCGGGCATGGGCGGGATAGGGGCTGCGCTCACCGTGGCCCCAGACCGGGCCGGGCCAGGCGGGGTCCGAGCGGAAACGGCCGACGACGTGGACGTGCATCTGCGCCACCACGTTGCCGAGCGCCGCGACGTTGACCTTGTCGGGCTTGGCGAGCGCCTGCATCACGCCGACCGCGATGCGGACCTCCTGCCAGAGCGTCGCCGCATCCTCCAGTGCGAGGTCCGTGAGCTCGCTCACCTCGGGCCGGCGCGGCACCAAGATCAGCCAGGGGAAGCGGGCGTCGTCCATCAGCAGGACCCGGGCGAGGGGCAGGTCGCCGACCGGAACGGTGTCGGCGGCGAGGCGCGGGTCGAGCGCGAAGGCGTCTGTCATGGACGGGTCAGTCATGGAGGAAGTGTAGGGCACGGAGCGGGGCAAGGCGAAGCCCCGCGCGTTTCGGCCAGCCCGTGGGCGGGCGCGGCCTAAAGCGCCGGCCGCACGCCCTGGCGGCCGACCACGATCGTGTCGGCGTTGACGACGCCGCTCGCGTCGGTGCGCGTGAAGACGACCACATGGGCGCCTCGCACGAGGAGCGCCTTCTCGCCGGGGGCGATTCGCGTCGCCGCCGTCGCGGCCGGCAGGGCGAACTGTGCTTCCCCGCCCGCGTGGCCCAGGCGCACCCGCACCGGATCGCGGCCGTCGCGCGCGATGATCCATCCCGCGGTCAGCGTCGCGCCAGGCTTCGTGTCCCAGGGCTGACGACCGGCCTCGAAGCCGCGTTCCGACGGCGAGTAGATCACGACCCCGTCCGCGTCGTCGCCCGGCGCCGAGAGCACGCTGATGTAGCTCTCGGGCTTGATGTCGCGCACGTTGCCGCGGTCGGCGATCATGATGCGCGTCTTCGGGTTCAGGACGGTGGTGACCGTCCCGCCCGTGTAGGGGCGCAGCACGAGGGTGTCGTTGGTGCGCGCTTCCACGGTTCCGCGCAGGCGGGCGAGCGGGTTGTCCGCCGCGGCCGGCCCCAGGAGGAGGGGCGAGAGGGCGGTGAGGAAACCGGCGACGAGGCCGGCGAGAAGGTGTCGCATCGAGTCAGGCACTCCCGGTGGCGCTGCCGCAACGTGGCTGTGCCGTCCCGGTTCCCAGGGCGTGGAAGGGCACGATGGCCCCTCAATGGGCCATCAGCACCGGCAGATCCGCATGGGCCAGGAGATGGCTGGTGGGGCCGCCGAAGATCATCTGACGCAGGCGGCTCTGGGTGTAGGCCCCCTTGATCAGCAGGTCGCAGCCGAAATCCCTGGCCTCGGCCAGGAAGGTCTCGCCCGGCGTGCGCCGACCGGCCGGCAGGGCCTTGTGGCCCGCCGCGATCCCCTCGCAGGCCAGCGCTCGGGCGAGATCCTCCGCGCTCGGGCCCGGCACCGTGCCGCCCTCGACGCTGAGCACGAGAATGCGCTCGGCCGCGCGCAGGAACGGCATGGCGAAGGCGACCGCCCGCGCGGTCTCGGTCGAGCCGTTCCAGGCGATCACGATGGCGCGGCCGAGCTCGGCCGGTGCGGTCGGCGGCGCGAGCAGGATCGGGCGCCCGCCCTCGAACAGGGCGGTCTCGAAGGTCGCCATGCTGGGTGAGGTGTCCTGGGAGCCCGGGCGGCCCACCACCGTCATCGAGAACAGGCGGGCGTACTGACCGAGGAAGCCGTCGCCCGCCGGCACGTCCTGGCGCCAGCGGTAGCGGGGGCCGGCGCCGGCCACGTTTTCCGGCACGCAGAGCCCGTCGCGGGCGTGGCGGGGAATGCCGGCCCGGTCCATGAAGGCGATGAAGCGCCCGCCCGCCTCCTCGGCCTCGGCCCGGTCGGCCTCCTCGTCCCTGAGCCAGGTCATGCCGCCGACCATGTCGACGGGCACGTACTCGGCCAGGGCCGGGCGCAACGACACGCCCTCGATCAGGCTGCCGAAGCGCTGCGCCACGAGGCGCGTGGTCTCGAAGACGGACGGCAGCGCGTCGTGCAGCGCCACGGGTACGAGCAGGGTCTTCATGGCCGGATCCTTGCGCCCACGCGTTCGGGCGGAGGCTAGTTCGGTTCCGCTTCGCGGGGAACAGAGGCCGCACGCCCGCGCACAAGGTTCGGGAGACGGTCGGCTCTCCCGCCGCCCGGATCGAGGCGGGCGCGAAGCGCGCGGGTCGCCGGCCGCTCGATCAGCCGATAGGTCAGGACGGCCGCCGCGACGCTGGCGGTCAGCATCAGGGTGCCGACGCCCCAGTTGCCGAGCGGCCCGGCGAGGCCGGAGCGAACCAGCCCCTCGCGGACGCCGCGCAGGCAGAAGGGGTGGACGAGGTAGAGCGCGTAGGAGGCGTCGCCGAGCCGGGAGAGCGGCACCACCCAGAGAGGGGAGGAGCGCGGCGACGGCTTCCCGAGCGCGAGCGCGGCGACGAGGCAGGCCGCCGGAAGGCCGGCGAGGAGGGGGCGCCCGAGCCCCGCGACCTCGGCGCTGCCGATGAGGGCGAGACCGGCGATACCGCCCAGGGCCAAGGCGGCCCGCACGGGCGCGCCGAGCCGGAAGCCCGCCGCCCGCACGAGGCCGATGGCGGCGCCGAACAGGAACTCGAGCACGATCGGATCCGACCAGAACCGGAGGGGTGCGGATTCGGGCGCGGCCAGGCGTCCGAACAGCACGAGCCCTGCCAGGGCGGCGCCGGTCCAGGCGACGGTCGCGCGCCGTCCCCTCCCCAGGCACAGCGCGAAGACGGCGTAGAACAGCATCTCGTAGTTCAGCGTCCAGCCGAGGCCGTAGAGGGGCTGCAGGCTTCCGTCCGGCCGGGCGGCCGGCCAGAACAGGAACGAGGCGGCGAGATAGGCCGGGTCGCCCGCCGCGGCCCCGGCATCGCCGAGGCTGCGCGGCAGGACCAGCGCGACGGCCAGGTAGGCCAGGGTCACCAGCCAGTAGAGCGGGACCACCCGGGCGACCCGGTGCGCCAGGAAGCGGCGGCGGCCGCCGGGGCCGTCGTAGGCCGGGCCGGTCGCGTGGACGATGATGAAGCCGGAGATCACGAAGAACACGTCAACGCCCGCCCAGCCGGGCAGGCGCGCCAGCCCGTCGGCACCGAGGCCGAGCGCCGCCAATTCATGCTGCAGATGGTGCAGGACGACCATCAGGGCCGCGGCCGCGCGCAGGACCTGTATCCCGTCGAGTCTCATCTTAATCCCCAGCGGTTCGCCCTAATCGAGATGAAAATCCTCCGTCCAGGTCAGGAACAAACCCACGGAACCTCCGTTCTAGGCCTGAAGCGAGGCCGTCATTCCTGACGGCCCCAGGCCGCGCCGCGTCGTATAGGCCGGCCATCGCGCAGTTTGTCTTTATTCGAGGTTTGCGATGTTCAAGACGTATGCTGTCGCCTCCGCGCTCGTTGTCGCGGTTTCCGCTCCCGCCATGGCGCAGGGCATGATGGACTACCGGGTCCAGGCCATGCAGGCGAACGCCTTCGAGGTCCAGGCCGGCCAGATGGCGCTGGCCAAGTCCCGCAACCCGCAGATCCGCGCCTATGCCAAGGAGGCGATCCGCGACCACCGCGCCGCGAACGCCGCGCTCATGGGCGGCAACATGAACGGTCCGATGGCCGGTCCGGCCGGCCTGATCGGCGCGCCCCTGGCGGTCGCGGGCGGTGCCGTCGGCGCGGCCACGGGCGCGGCGGCCGGCGTGGTCGGCGGCACGCTCCAGGGCGGCCCGGTGGGCGGCC
>NZ_BPQM01000163.1 GCF_022179245.1 Methylobacterium gregans | reverse complement strand
CAGCCGGCGCAGGCAAGATTGCAGCGGAACAGCGGCTCCATCATCATCACGAGCGGGTAGCGTTTCCGGCCTGTGAGATGCTGCTTGAGGATGTAGCCGCCGATCTTCGCGACGTACCGGAGGGGGATTCCCAAGATGCGGCTCCTGTGTCGTTGGCCCCGGGGTCGGGGGCTGCTTAACGCGAAAAATTCCTCAGTTCCAGGGATATAGCCTGGAACGGATCTCAAAGAGACCTTTTCGGCCGCTCCCCGCGGCGATGTTTCGAGGTTGACGCAAAGCGGCCACAGCGGCCGGTTCGCCAGCCCCGTGCCGCGGAGATGCCCGCGCCGGCGCATGCCTCCCGACTGAGACGGGGATTGCGTCGGGATTAGGACGGAGGCTCGTTCGTGAACTCAGTTTCCGTGCATCGCCGTGCGCTATCGCACGGATGACCGGTCTCGTGCAAACCGCTGTCCGCGCGGTTTGCATTCAAGGCCGGGGCCGATTACTGAGCCTGCGATCGTGGCGCAGACTCGCCCCGTCCGCAAGCCGGCCGGAGCGCGCCGCCCCGGGTCCGGTCGCGTCGCAGGGTCGCCCGCGATGTCCGGGAACATCGGGCGCGGTTCAGGCGTCTCGAACCGTAGCAGTTGAGAGCCTGGCCGACGGTGATACGTCGCGCCGGGCTTGCCCGTCATGTGGAGGGACCTGTCCGCGCGAGCGGTGCGGCACAGATCCCAGGCAGGTAGGATACTCGTGATCGAACGTCTCGTCGCGTCCTCCGTCCGGCACCGCTGGGTCGTTCTCGCGCTCGCCGCGCTCCTGACCGTGGCGAGCGTGGGGCTGGCCGCCCACCTGTTCCGGATCAATACGGACGTCGAGCGGCTGATCGATCCGAACGAGCCCTGGCGTCAGGACGAGATCGCCTACGAGAAAGCCTTCCCGCAGCGGACCAACACGGTGGTCGCGGTCATCGACGGGCAGACGCCGGAGCAGGCCGAGGAGGCCGCGACCGCGCTGGTCCAGGCGCTCTCCGTCCATAAGAACCTGATCGAGACGGTGTACCGCCCGGACGGCGGCCCGTTCTACGACAAGAACGGCCTCCTGCTGATGTCGCAGCAGGAACTCCAGAAGACCACCGAGCAGCTAGTTCAGCAGCAGGGCCTGCTCGGGCCGCTGGCCGCCGACCCCTCGCTGCGCGGCGTGATGCGCGTCCTCACCCTCGGAGCGCGCGGGGTTAAGAGCGGCGACGCCAAGCTGGAGGACCTCGAGAAGCCGATGGGGCAGATCGATTCGGTGCTCCAGAAGGTTCTGAAAGGCGAGCCCGCCCGCCTCTCCTGGCAGATGCTCCTCTCCGGCGGTGAGACACGGACCACCGACCTGCGCAAGTTCGTGATGATCCAGCCCGTGCTGGACTTCAATGCTCTGCAGCCGGGCTACCACGCGACCAAGCTGATCCGGAACGTCGCCAAGGAACTGAAGATCGCGCCCGAGTACGGGCTGACCATGCGGCTGACTGGCCCGGTCGCGGTGGCGGACGACGAGTTCGCGACGCTGTCGGACGACGCCTTCCTGAACAACGCGGTCACGGTCGGGGCGATCGTGCTGTTTCTGTGGCTGGCCTTGCGCTCGGCACCGCTCGTCGTCGCCGTTATGATCACGACCTTCGCGGGCCTGATCGTCACCGCGGCGCTCGGCCTTCTGATGGTGGGCGAGCTGAACCCGATCTCGGTGGCCTTCGCGGCCCTCTTCGTCGGCCTCGGCATCGATTTCGGCATCCAGTTCGCGGTGCGCTACCGGGCCGACCGCTACGAGCAGCCGACGCTGGAGGCCGCGCTCCGAGCCGCTTCCCGCGGGGTCGGCTGGTCGCTGACGCTGGCCGCCGTGTCGCTCATCGCCGGCTTCTTCGCCTTCCTGCCCACCGCCTTCCGGGGCGTGTCGGAACTCGGCCTGATCGCCGGCGTCGGCATGATCGTGGCCTACCTGTTCGCGCTGACGGTGCTGCCGGCGCTGATCGCGGTGTTCAACCCGCGCGGCGAGAAGGAGGCCGTCGAGACGACCTGGCTCTCGGGCGTCGATCCCTGGATCATCGAGCACCGCAAGGGCATCCTCATCGCGGTCGGCCTGATCACGCTGGCGGGCACGCCGCTCCTGTGGAAGCTGCCCTTCGACTCGAACCCGATGCACCTGCGCAGCCCGAAGGTCGAGTCGATCGCGACCTATCTCGATCTGATCAAGGATCCGGCGACCAGCCCGAACGTGATCGACGTGCTGGCGCCGAGCGTCGACGCCGTGCCGGAGCTGACGAAGAAGCTGACCGCCCTGCCCTCGGTCTCGAGCGCGAACAGCATCGACACCTTCGTGCCGCGCGACCAGGACAAGAAGCTCGCGACGATCGCCGAGACGGCCGAGCTGCTCGATCCGGTCCTCAACCCGACCCGCCGCCCGCCGCCGCCGACCGACGCCGACAACGTCAAGGCGCTGAAGGATGCGGCGGCCGCCCTCAACGGCATCGCCAACGACAGCTCCGGCGGCAAGGCGGCCGCGCAGCTCGCGGGCACGCTCGACAAGGTGGCGGCCGCGCCGGTCGCCGCGCGCGAGGCCGCCTCGGTCGCGCTCACGGCGAACCTCAACCCGCTGCTGACGCGTCTGCGCACCCTGCTCCATCCCGAGAAGGTCACCCTCGACAATCTGCCGCCTCAGCTGAAGGCCGAGTGGGTGGCCGCCGACGGGCGCGCCCGGATCGAGCTGCATCCCAAGGGCAACTCGAACGACGACACGGTGCTGCGCAATTTCGCCAACGAGGTGCGCACGGTGGCCCCGCACGCGACGGGCGCGCCGGTCGCCACGACCGCGTCGAGCTACACGATCCTCGGCGCCTTCGTTCAGGCGGGCGTGACCGCCTTCGTGCTGATCTTCATCATCCTGTCGGTGGCGCTGCGTAAACCCTGGGACGTGGCGATGACGCTGGGCCCGCTGGTCCTCGCCACGCTGTGGACGCTGATGGCGCTCTACGTCATCGGCATGCCGCTGAACTTCGCCAACATCATCGCGCTGCCGCTGATGCTCGCGGTGGGCGTCGCCTTCCACATCTACTACGTGATCGCGTGGCGGGCAGGCGTAACCGATATGCTGGCCTCCAGCTTGACGCGGGCGATCTTCTTCTCGGCGCTGACCACCGGCACGGCCTTCGGCTCTCTGGTGCTGTCGAGCCATCCGGGCACGGCGAGCATGGGCAAGCTTCTGGCGCTGTCCCTGTTCTTCACCCTGGTGGCGGCCTTCTTCGTTGTGCCGGCCTTCCTGGGGCCGCCCCCGGTGCAGCCCGACGCGGACCGCCCCGAGGGCGACGCCGCCGGAAAGGATCCGCTGATCGCCCGGAAAGCCGAGGCCGTGCCGGCGAAGTAGGCCCGCGCCAGCGTCCGGCCCCCGCCAGGGCCGGGCGGGGTCAGCGGCCGGCGTGTCGGCTGAGGCTGAGGATTGCGGCGGCGACGGCGTCTTCCGACACGGATGCCGCGAGCCGCCGCATGGCCCCGCGCGCCGTCTCCCAAGACGTCGAACCGAAGCCCGAGCGTGCGCGCTCCACGGTCGTGCGGATGCCAGCGAGGCTCGGATCGTCGATGTAGAACGGGTAGTCCGTGCCCAGCGCGGTGACGGCCTCCGGATTCCGGTCGACCAGCACGATCGCGCCGCATCGGGCCGCGATGATCCCCTTGGTGAACGGTTTGAACCCGTCGAACGATTGCCAGCTGCGGGCGGCATAGTGGCAGGTGTAGCCCGGAAGGCGTGCCATCCAGTCCGTGTCGGCCGGATCGTCGGCCTTGTGGAAGTCGCACAATCCGGCAGCGGCCAGCGCCTCCATGAAGGGCGCGTTGTAGAGCGCGCCGAAATAGCCCATGCCGAACCGCGCCGGCGGCTCGCCTCCGGGGGGAATCCGCAGATCAGCGTGGTGCGGGACGTAGAACGTCGGCAGGTCGGCGAAATGCTCGCGGAAGAACGCCTCCTGCATGCGCGAGCTGGCGATCAGGAGATCGGCGTCGATCCGGGTGCCGGGAGCGAGCTTCAGGTCCACCGGATCGATCGCGACGACGTTGCCATTCCTGCGCAGCTGGTCCAGCCCGCCGGCGCCGTGCTCCATCAGGTAGCTCTTGTTGACGATCAGAAGGCTGTCGTGGATCGCCTCGGGCAGAACCGTGATGACAAGGTCATCGCCCGTAAATGATCCGGACCGCGCAAGGATCGCGCAGAGCTGATCGCATCGCAGATAGGCTGACCCGAGACGCCCCAGGCGGCGTCCCTTCACGAAGACCAGCTTCCTCGACATGCGCTACACTCAAGGCCCGTAACGGCCAAGACGTAGCCCTGGTTGCGAGACGCAACAACGGGCATGGCGCATCGTAGAGCGATGTCATGAAGGCGCGGCGGCCTCTTTCAACACTGAAAAATCCGAGAAGCCGCCAAGCATCGTGCCGGACTGTTCGATCGTTGCACGGGCCCTTGGATCGATGAGCGCGTCGCGCTCCGCCGCGTAGGCGTAACCCGGTGCCTCGCCGGGAAAGCCGCCCTCCGTTGCGGGATGTGTGTAGAGCTCGCTCAACCCGTCCGGCAGGACCTCAAGGAGGGCGGTCACACGATCCGGCGTCATCGCCCCGGACCACGCGAGGCCCAGCGTCCGGTCGGGAACGAGGAGACCGGCCTGCCGGGCCCGGACAGCGAGGAGCGCCGCCCAGGGCGCCGTGTCGAGGGCCGCGCGCGGCCGATAACTGGGCTCGGCGCGCCGCAGGACCTCGCGCGGCTCGCGCGGCACCCGGATGGCCCGCATCCCGTACTCTCGCCCGATCCGCAGCACCAAGCTGGCGATCAGCGGGTGGATGTGGAAGTGCTTGTGTGCGTTGACGTGGTCGAGGGGCAGGCCGGTCTTGCGGAACGCCTCGAACTGCGCCCGTATCTCCGCGGCGAGCTGGCGCCGGGCGGCGGGCTTCAGCGCGAGGTCGAGACCGAGGCGCTCCATGTCGCGCCGCATCAGCCCCTGCCCGTCCGTGAGGTCGGGCAGGTCCGCGGCGGGCAGCGTCGGCCACGCCTCGACAAGTACCAGATGCAGCCCGACCCGCAGCGACGGCAGGCGGCGTGCCCGCTCGATGGCGTCCACCGCGGCGGGTGCGGAGACCATGAGGCTGGCGGCGGTGAGGATGCCGTCGCGATGGGCCTGCTCAACGGCGTCGTTGACCGCTCGGCTCAGGCCGAAATCGTCCGCAGTGACGACCAGTCGCTTCACGGGAACTCTCTCGTCACGGGTGTCGAGGGGTTGAGGGCGGGGCCCTGGAAACGAGGAAGGCCGGGCTTGCGCCCGGCCTTCCTTCTTTGCTCGAATGCGCGGCGGCCAGCGTTACGCGGCAGCCTTGCGCTCCCGGAGGAAGTGCCAGAACTCGACGCCCTCGCGCAGGCGCCGCTTCATCATGTCGGGCGAGCGGACCATCTCGCTCACGATGGAGGCGATCTTCGGGGCGCGGAAGTAGAACTTCTTGTAGAACTCCTCGACCGCCGAGAAGATCTCGGTGTGCGAGAGGTGCGGGTAGTGGAGCGGGGCGATCTGCACGCCGTTCTCGTCGACGAGCTCGGCGTTCTCCACATCGAGCCAGCCGTTCTCGACCGCCTGCTTGTACAGGAAGGTGCCCGGATAGGGCGCGGCCAGCGAAACCTGGATCGTGTGCGGGTTGATGCGCTTGGCGAAGGCGATCGTCTCCTGGATCGTCTCCTTCGTCTCGCCCGGCAGGCCGACGATGAAGGTGCCGTGGATGGCGATCCCGAGATCGTGGCAATCCTTGGTGAACTTCTCCGCCACCTCGACGCGCATGCCCTTCTTGATGTTGTTCAGGATCTTCTGGTTGCCGGACTCGTAGCCGACCAGCAGAAGGCGCAGGCCGTTGTCCTTCAGCACCTTCAGGGTCTCGCGGGGCACGTTGGCCTTCGCGTTGCACGACCACGTCACGCCGAGCTTGCCGAGCTCGCGGGCGATCTCCTCGGCGCGCGGCAGGTTGTCGGTGAACGTATCGTCGTCGAAGAAGAACTCCTTGGTCTGCGGGAATTCCTTCAGACAGTACTTGATCTCCTCGATCACGTGCGCGACCGAGCGTGTCCGATAGGTGTGCCCGCCGACCGTCTGCGGCCAGAGGCAGAACGTGCAGCGCGACTTGCAACCCCGGCCGGAATAGAACGAGATGTAGGGGTGCTTGAGGTAGCCGATGAAGTATTTTTCCATCTCAAGGTCGCGCTTGTAGACGGATGTCACGAACGGAAGCTGATCCATGTCCGTCATGATCTCGCGGTCCTCGTTATGGATCACGACACCGGCGGGATTGCGATAGGAGAGGCCCTTGATCTGCGACAGCGGGACGCCGTCGGCGACTTCCTTGACGGTGAAGTCGAACTCGTTGCGCGCGCAGAAATCGACGACCGGGGCCTGCTCCATAGCGCCGGCAGCATCCACCGCCACCTTGGCGCCGATCAGGCCGGCGATCAGCTTGGGGTTCGCAGCCTTCAGGGCCTCGATGGTCTTCACGTCCGACTTGAAGGACGGGACCGAGGTGTGGAGCACCACGAGGTCGAAATCGTTGGCCTGAGCCACGATCTCATCGAGCTTGATGTTGTGCGGCGGCGCGTCGATCAGCTTCGAGTTCGGCACCAGGGCGGCCGGCTGGGCCAGCCACGTCGGGTACCAGAACGACTTGATCTCGCGCTTGGCCTGGTAGCGGGAGCCGGCACCGCCGTCGAACCCGTCGAAGGTGGGGGCCTGGAGAAAGAGCGTGCGCATGGGGTTCAAGGCCTCAGTGCAGTGCCGGATGACGAGAATTCGAGGATCGGCGGAAAGATCAGGCGGTCGGCGCCTCAGCATCCTTGCTGAGTTGCGCTTCCGGGATCAGCGTACCGTCCGCAACCACCCGATAATCATGACCTTTCCATGTCACCGCCCCCGAGACGAAGCCCCAGGAGAAGTTCATGAAGGAGAGGATGTCGCGGATCGGCAACAGCCAGTAGGGGTGCGGCTGGAGGCCGAAGGCGCGCTCCAAACGGATGCAGAGCAGGATGCGGCAGGCGAGTGCTAGCGCCGCCACCGCGAGCGCGCCGGAGCCGGCGCCGGGCAGGAGCGCGCCGATGAGCGCCAGCGGGAAGGCGTGCGTGACGACGGAGCCGGCGTAGCCCGCAGGATCCACGTTGCGAATGGTGCGGTTCCAGCGCAGCTCGTGCCGCCAGAGGCCGCTGATCTCGGTGTCGACGCAGGTATGACCGATCGAGAAGTTCGGGATCGCGACCCGCCCGCCGAGCCCGCGCAGCGCCTCGCCCAACTCGTAATCGTCGGCTAGGTCGTTCCGGATGCGCTGGAAGCCGCCGATTCGCGCGAGCGATTCGGCCGTGAAGGCGATGGTCGAGCCGAAGCAGGGCTTTGCGAGGCCGAGGCCGGTGCCCATCAGCACGTTGGGCAGGAACTGCACGTCGATGGCGAGCGCCGAGAGGTGGGCGTAGACCCCGCGGTTGGCCGGCACGCCGTGGTAGAGGCATGTGACGCCGGTGACGCCAGGCTGGGACAGCTCCGCGACGAGGCGCTCCAGGTAGTCCGGCGCGACCACCATGTCGCTGTCGGCGAGCACGATCACCGCGTGGGCGATGCGCTCGGACATGTTGATAAGATTTGAAACCTTGCGGTTCGAACCGTGCTGTCGCGCGTCGATCACGAGGTCGATGGCGAGTTGGGGATGGGCGCTGCGCAGCCGCTCCACCACACCGACCGCCGGGTCGGTGGCGTTCTGCACGCCGAAGACGATCTGCACCGGCCCCGCATAGACCTGTCGGCAGAAGGTCTCGAGGTTCTGGTACAGGTTCGGCTCGAGCCCGCACAGCGGCTTCAGGATCGTGACGGAGGGGCGCGCGGCGCCCTCGGGCAGGCGTGGCGCGGATTTTGCGGCGAAGCGACCGCCGAGCCACGCGGAAACCAGGCCGTACAGGCAGCCGACGACCGCGAGGAGCAGGAAGATCGGCGAGAGCCAGGTCAGGTCCATCAGGGGCGCTCAGTCGCGGGAATCGGCCGCCTGGTTCGCGGCGGGATTGGACGGTGCGCGCCGTTCAAGGCGTCGGTTTGGCCGAGAGCATGGTTTCGGTGCGCTGACGCAGGAATTTCAGCAAACCGTCCGCGCCGCCAGCCTTCAGGGGCTGATTGAAGAGCGTCCGCTGCGATGCGACCTCACTCACGTTGCCGTTGAGCAACACGTCGATCACCTGGCCCTCGGGGTTGGCGACGAAGTCGATCTGCGACTCGTCGTTGTCCGGCGTGGTGACCTTTGTCTGGACGATACTGCCCGACGCGCGCCGCTCGCTGCCCAGCACCTCGAACTTGCCGCCGGCCGCCTGCTTCAGGCGGTTGGCGTAGGTCGTCACGAAGTTGCGCCGGAAGGCCTCCGTCAGCTCGCCCTGCTGCTCGGGCGTGAAGCCCGCCCATGACTGGCCGACCGCGAGTCGGAGCATGGCCGGGTAGTCGAAGCTTCGCTCCAAGGTCGGGCCGACCGCGTCGAGACGCTGCTGCAGGGTGCTGCCGCCGTCCTTCACCGCCGCTTCGAAGCTGCCGTAGAGAGTCTTCACGGTCGTGAGGGCGGGCTCGTCCGCGGCCCACGCGCCTGGAGCAGCCGAGAGCGCGAGTGCGACGATAACAGACCGGATCAGGCGCACTGCTTCAGCTCTCCGTCGGCCTCGGGAAGCCGTGTGCCGGCCATCCGGGGCGGGGCGTAGCTGTAGAAGGGGCCAAGGGTCGCCGGTTGCAGAACGGGGCCGAGCCGGCGCCCGAGCTCGCGGCCGCGCCGCTGGTCGGCCGCGGGCTCCTCCCTAAAACGGCGCTCCTCGCGGTGCCACTGAATGAGGCCCGGCACGCCGCAGAGCAGGTCGGCAACACGCTTGATCAGCGAGAGCGCGAGCGCCGCCTCGGCCGGGATGCCGAACAGGGCGCAGAGGGCGATCAGGCCGCCCTCTTGGGCGCCCAGCGCACCCGGCACCGCGAAGGCGGCGCCGCGCACGGCCTGGGCGAGGCTCTCGATCACGATCGCCTCGGCGAAGCTGACCGGATAGCCCATGAAATGCAGGCAGACCCAGACCTCGATCGAGCCGATGATCCAGCCGGCGAGATGCACCGCGAGACCGGCACCGACCCGGCGCGGCGCCGCGTAGAGCCGGCGCAGGTTGTCGTAGAGCACGTCGACGGCGCCCAGCGCCCGCCACTCGCGGCCGGAGGCGAAGCGGGTGAGAAGGCCCTGCACGATCCGGTGCCCGGCGCGACGCTGGATCATGTAGAAGGCGGCGAGCGCGGGGGCGGCGACCGCGAGACCACCCGCGACGGTGCGGGCGACCGGCCCGTCACCGACGAGCCAGACCAGCAGGCCGAGCCCCATCACGGTGAACAGGAACTGGGTCGCGGCCTGGGTCATCAGGTCGACGAACATGCTGGCGCCGGCGAGGCCCCCTGTGACGCCGCGCTTCGTCAGCAGGCGTGCACCGACGAAATCGCCGCCGACGGTGGCGACCGGCAATAGGGTGTTGATGCCCTCGCGGATGAAGCGGATGTTGATGCAGTGGCGGAGCGCCGGGCGACCGGCGCGAGGGAACACGGCGTACCAGCCGAGCCCGGCCCAGGCGACCGCGATGACGCGCGCGAGGACGACGAGCGCCGCCCCCCAGCCGGCCGCCACCACGGCGGCGGCCACGTCTTCCGGCCCGTAGGACCAGAGCAGACCGACGACCGTGCACAGACCGACGATCAGGGCGAGAGTCGTCAGACGCTTCATGGTCTACTTTCAAGCTCGGGGTGGGCTTGATGCTGGAATCTCGCCGCGTTTCCGACCGAAAAAGACCGCCGCGGTAAGGGAGTGAGCCCAAGTTGCAGCAACGGTCGGCAATGTCTATCACCCGATTGACACAGTGCGGACCAAAGCGGCACGGGCTCTGACGCCCTCGGTAGAACAACCGCGCAAGACCGCCTCAAGGGGACAATGATGGACCGCGAATCACCCATCACGGCTGGGGAAGCCGTGCTCGACGACGCTCACGCCGCCGGGTACGGCGCCGGCCACGGGCCCGGCGCGCCCGCGCCCCAGTCGCCGGTCATGGCCTGGAACGAGTGGGATCCGCTTGAGGAAGTCATCGTCGGCTCGCTCGACGGCGCGACCATCCCGACCCACCACCTCACAGTGATCTTCAATCTGCCGCGTGCCGCGCAGCCCTTCTACCGCTTCGCCAGCGGCTGGAAGTACCCGAAGTTCATGAAGAAGCTCGCTCAAGCAGAGCTCGATAACTTCATCAACATTCTGGCCGGCGAGGGCGTGAAGGTCCGCCGTCCGGATTCGGTCGACTTCTCGAAGAAGTTCAAGGCGCCGCGCTGGTCCTCGCGCGGTTTCTGCGTGGCCTGCCCGCGCGACCCGTATCTCGTCATCGGCGACGAGATCATCGAGAGCCCGATGTGCTGGCGCTCGCGCTACTTCGAGGGCGATGCCTACCGCTCGCTCTTCAAGGAATACTTCCGCGCCGGCGCCCGCTGGACCTCGGCCCCGCGCCCACAGCTGACGGACGACCTCTATAACTACGATTACCGGGTGCCGAACCTGAAGGCCGGCGAGCCCATGCAGTTCACGGTCAACGAGTTTGAGCCGGTCTTCGACGCGGCCGACTTCGTGCGCTGCGGCCGCGACCTGTTCGTGACCCGCTCGAATGTGACGAACCTCATGGGTATCGAGTGGCTGCGCCGCCACCTCGGCCCGGGCTTCCGCATCCACGAGATCGAGAGCCGATGCCCGCAGCCGATGCACATCGACTCGTCGTTCATGCCGCTCGCGCCCGGCAAGGTGCTGGTGAACCCGGACTATATCGACGTCGAGAAGCTGCCCGCGGTGCTCAAGAAGTGGGACGTGCTGATCGCGCCGCGCCCCGACCCCGTCGAGGGCTTCATGAGCAAGATCTCGATGTGCTCGCCCTGGACCTCGATCAATGTGCTCGCCATCGACGAGAAGAAGATCGTCGTCGATCAGAGCCAGCCCACCCTGATCAAGGCCCTGAAGGATTGGGGCTTCGATCCGATCCCGGCGCCGTTCCTGTCCTACGGTCCCTTCGGCGGCTCGTTCCACTGCGCCACCCTCGACGTGCGCCGCCGCGGCACGCTGAAGTCGTACTTCTAGGATCGGGCCGATCCAAGATCGAAGGGCACGCCCGGCCCGGCGTGCCCTTCTTCGTGTCTCGGCGGCGCCTCAGTATGGCAGGCGGCGCACAGGTGTGCGGCGGTAGGCGACGCGGGCCACCGCGAGGGCGCCGCCGTATTGGAGGAAGCCGTTCGGCGCCAGTTCGTGGGGTGCGAGCTGCCACTGCACGAGCAGGCGCGTGAGTGCGTTCAGCGCGACAAGTGCGAGGCAGAACGCGGCGGCTGAGAGGAGCGTCGCGACGAAATCCGGCATGGCATCCACCCTCGTTGTCGGGGGTGCAGCGTAGCAAACCCTGGGCCGCTGAATAGCCCAGCTTGGCCGAAATACCGCGCTCAGCGCTTCGCGGACGGCGCGTTCTGAGCCGCAGGCTGTGCCGTGGGGTGCGGCTTCGGAGTCTCCACGGCGATTCGCTTCACTGGCCAACCGTCGCTCCAGCGCTCCATGTCGGCGAAGCGGGGGTTCATCTTCAAGGTCGCCGCATTGCCGCCCGCGAAGGCGGCCGCGGCCGCGAGGTCGAAGGTCTTCCAGAAAGCCAGATAGTCGAGCGTGTCGGCCCGCGCATTGTTGATCTGCGAGACCAGCGTCTGCTGCTCACCGGAGAGTGCCATGTCGGCGGACCACTTGAACGGCGGCGGCTTCACGTCCTTCGCCTCGGGCTGCACCTTGATCGCGCCCGCGTCGTAGGCCGTGTCCACCGCGGCTGGCGCGGCAAGCGTTGCGGCAAGCGCCGGGAAGCCGTGGTCGTCCGACAGCGCGCGCAGAAACAGCTTGCGCTCGACAGGCACCGCGTCCGCCTCGCGGAGCAGGCGGCGGGCCGCGACGTCGGCCGCCCGCGCGTCGCGGTCGCCGATCACCGTGAGGATCAGGGTCTCGGCCGGGATCGCCGAGAGGTCGGCGAGCGCGATGCCGCGCGCCTTGGGGCCGCTCGCGATGCCGCCCGGCATCGTGCCGAAGACGAGCTTTGGTGCCGGCAGGCCGGATGCGGCGGCCTCGGCCGCGAGGTTCATAGCGAGCGGCACGCCGGCGAGATGGCCGATCAGCGCAACCCGGCCGCGATCGGGCTTGGCTTCCGGATCGGCCGCGACCTCGTCGAGCGCGGCCTTCAACAGGCGGCTCGCGTTGGCGGTCGCATCGGCGGGCCGCGTCCGGTTCACGTCCTGGAAGCGCGGAAACAGTACGAGCCAGCCCGTGCGGGCCAGATGGTCGATCCAGGCGCCGTAGCTCTGCGGGTTCACCGCGCCCCAGCCGTGCAGGAACACTGCGACGGGCCGTCCCTGCGCCGGGGCGGCACCGGTCATGTAGAAGGCGAAGGTGACGTTCGCACCGCGCCCGAGGGCGCGCTTGGTCACGCCCGCCTGAGCGTCACCGATGCCGCCCGGACCCTCCTTCGGCTGTACGGGAGGCGACGCCGCCTGCGCTGGCGCGAGGCTGCCGTAGGCGAGCAGGCCGGCAAGGAAGGCACGGCGGGCGGTAAGACGCATGGAGGGCTCGATCAGGCAAGATGAGCCGGCAGAGCCGGAGGCGGCTACATAGCAGATTCGAGCCGCCTGGCGATCACAAGACGTGCCCGTCCTGGCCCCGAACCTCGCCGTTGTTCGCGACGAATTGCCTGCGCCCTCTTTCAACTCCGGCCTCAGGCCGCGCGTACGTCCGACGGCGGCGGCAGAGCCTCCAGGCGACCCACAAGGATGAGAAGGTGGTCCGGCAGGTCCGCGGCCTCATCGCCGAAAAGGCTGCGGAGGTCGCAGGAGATCGCGTCGAGCATCAGCCGCTCGGTCGAGTCGACATCGTCAGTGCGCGCGAGACGCGCGGCGTAGTTCTCGCTGACGATCTTCATGGCGGCCTCTCTGCTCGCGGGCGCTCACTCGTGCGCCTCAAGGCACGCGCAGCCCGGTCAACGAGGCACGGCGCTCAGGTTTCCCGGGACCCGGACATTATTTTTCCGCCGGGCCCGATCACCTCAGGGCCCGATCCGCCGCCCTGCGGCAGGCCCGCGGCCTGCTCGACCCAGGCCAGGATATCTTCGGCTCGCCAGGGCTTTGGGATGAAGGTCGCCGAGACGCGCAAGTCGCTCGGCTGATCGCCGGCATCGCCCGAGGTGAGCAGCACGCGCACGCGCGGCCACGTCACGCCGATGATGCGTGCGAGCTCGAACCCCCCGATCGGACCAGGGGTCCGCACGTCCGAGAAGACCACGCTGACGTCGTCGGCACGGTCGTTGAGGATCGCGAGCGCTCGCTCCGCTGTCTCGGCCTCGATCACGCTGAAGCCGGTATCCTCCAGGAGCGTGGCCGCGAGGAAGCGCTCGTCGGGCTGGTCCTCAACGACGAGGATGACCGGCTTCTGTCCTGGCGTTCTCGGGTCACTCATGGGCCGGGACACTCTACAGGGGCTGAACGGTGCGTCCGTCCATTCGTTCAACGCATCGCCGTCGCCGTCGGGGCCCGCATCCGTGACCGGATCGGCCCTCTCACCTGCTCACGCCACGCGCGCCCCGGGGAAGCCCATGCACGACGCGCGCCCGAACAGGCACGGATCCGCCTGGCGGTACCCTGGCACAAAGCGAAGTCTGGGGCCGTGTCCTTCAGGGCACAGCCCCGTTCATCTTCACCCGACGCCGTTGGCCTTCAGGAAGGCGAGCGCGCGGTTCCAACCGTCCTCGGCCGGCTCCCTGCGGTAGCTCGGCCGGTAATCGGCGTGGAAGCCGTGAGGCGCCTCCGGGTAGACGACGAGTTCGACCGTCTTGCCCGCGGCCTTCGCTCGGTCCCGGGCCTCCTCGACGGTCGCGACCGGGATGCCCGCATCGGCGGAGCCGTAGAGGGCCAGCAGCGGCGCGTGGATCTCCGCGGCGACGTCGCCGGCCGTGCGCGGCTGGATCTCCGTGCGCTCGCCCTGGATCGGGCCGTACCACGCGACCGCGGCCTTCAGGTCGCGCCGGTGCGCCGCGTAGAGCCACGCGCCGCGCCCGCCCCGGCACCAGCCCATCACGCCGAGCCGGCCGAGATCGCCCTTGGCGGCCGAGCCTGCATAGGCCGCGGCCGCGTCGAGATCGGCGATCCACTGGGCGTCGGGCGTCTTGCTGATCACGTCGCGCACGATCTGCTTGGCGTCGGTCATGGTCGAGAGGTCGCCCTGACGGGCGTAGAGCTCGGGCGCGACGGCGCAGTAGCCGACCTGGGCCAGGCGCCGGCAGATGTCCTTGATATAGTCGTGGACGCCGAAGATCTCCTCGATCACCAGCACGACCGGGAAGGGCCCCGCACCCTCGGGCACGGCGCGGTAGCCCGGCATCGGCCCGTCGCCGGCCGGGATGCGCACCTCGCCGGCCTCGATCCCGGCGCTGTCCGTATGGATCACCTGCGCCTCGACCCGGGTGGTGGCGAGGGTGAGGCCGCTCATCAGGCCGGTCATCACGAAGCCGCGCCGCGACAGCGGTTCCGTCACCAGGCCGGTGAGCCCCGCCGCCCGCGCCGCATCGTCAGAACGCTCGTCCCGCATGGTCCCTCCGGCCGTTGTCCGCGCCGGAGGGCAGCACGGGGACGGGGTCGGGTCAACGCGGCGCTCCGCCCCGCGTCAGGGCATGACGGGCGGATAATATTCCGGCGAGGAGGCGAGCGCCGCCTCCTCGCTGCGGGTCTGCGGCTTGGCGGGCGCGTCCATCGGCGGATTCCTCCCCCCGCGGAAGGGCGCCGCGGCGGGCGCTAAACTGTCGGAGGACGGCCGCGCTTCAAGGCTCGCCGCCGGGCCGGACCTGCAGGAATGTGAGCGCCGGACCCTGTTCCTCCGTGAAGACGCCAGCGGTGAGCGCGGCACCGTAGACCGCGCCGGTATCGAGGTTGGTCCGGTATGCACGCACCTCGGGCCGGCCGTCCTGGCGCGGCGTGTGGCCGTGCACGACGTGGCGCCCGAAGTCGTGGTCGTCGCCGAGGAACGGCTCTCGGATCCAGATCCGGTTGTGGACGTCCGGGTCCGGCGCGGAGGCGGAGGGATGGAAGCCCGCGTGGACGTACCAGCGCCGCGCGTCCCCGTGGACGGTCGGCAGCCCCTCAAGCCAGTCGAGAACGTCCCTTGGCAGGGCCGCCGCCTCCTCGACGTCGAAAGCCTGCAGGGTGGCGAGGCCGCCGTTCATCAGCCAGTGCTCCTCGGCGCCCGCCTCGTGCAGGCTCTTCAGGAGCATCGCCTCGTGGTTGCCCATCAGGCAGACGATCGCCTCGGGTTCGCGCCACTGCAGCCGCCGCAGGGTCTCGATCACCCGTGCGCTGTCGGGACCGCGGTCGATGTAGTCGCCGAGGAGGACAAGCTTGCGCGCGCGGCCCGCCGCATGCGCCTCGACGCGCTCCAGCAGGGCGTCGAGGAGATCGGCGCAACCGTGAACGTCGCCGATGGCGTAGGTGATCGTCTCGGCGGTCATGCACCCGTTGTCGTGGGAATGTTTGCGGTGCGCAAGGGTCCGGGGCAAGGGGCTGGGGCA
>NZ_BPQM01000162.1 GCF_022179245.1 Methylobacterium gregans | reverse complement strand
CTCCACGATCCCCGGCCGCGGGCGGCGGCCGGGGATCGTGGAGCAGGTGGTGTCGAACGCCGCCCGCTCGATGGCCCGCAGCGTCGGCAAGCAGGTCGGCGACGCCATCCTGCGCAACGTGCTGGGCGGGCTGATGAAGAAGTAGCGGCCGCAGGATCTTTCCCTTCCCCTCTGCGGGGGAGGGAGAGTACGCCTCAGCGCGCCGCCGCGACCTGCCCGGCGCGGCGGATCTTCTCCAGCACGTCCTTCAGGTTGTCGGGCGTGACGATGCCGACGAGCTTGTCGCGGATCACGCCGTCCGGACCGATGATGAAGGTCTCAGGGACGCCGTAGACGCCGAAATCGATGCCGACGCGGCCCGTCTCGTCGAGCCCGACCGCCCGGAACGGCACCCCGTGCCGGGCGAGGAAGGCGCGGGCCTTCTCGGGGGCGTCCTTGTAGGCGATGCCGACGAGGCGGAAGCCGGATTCGCGGGCCAGCCGCATCAGCATCGGGTGCTCGACCTGACAGGGCGCGCACCACGAGGCCCAGACGTTCAGCACCGTGACCTGGCCCTTGAGGTCGGCGGAGGTCAGCCCCGGCACGGGGGCGCCGTCCGCGGTCACCCCCGGCACCGGCGGCAGCGCGAAGGCCGGAACCGGCCGGCCCACGAGCGCCGAGGGGAGGGCGGCCGGATCGACGCCCGAGCGCAGGCGCAGGAAGAACACCCCCGCCAGCACCGCGAAGGTGACGAGCGGCAGGATCAGCAGGAGCGAGCGGCGGGCCGGCGCCGCGGGGGCCTCGGCGCTCACCGGCGCTCCTCCCCTGAGCCGCGCAGCGCCCCGGAGCCGCGCAGCGCATCGAAGCTGCGCAGGGCCCGGGTCTGCGCGCGCCGGTCGCGCACGGCGTTCAGCACCAGCGCGCCCATCACCAGCGCGGTGAAGGCGTAGGACGCGAGGATGAAGCCCGCATGGGTTCCGAGATCCATGGTCGGGTCCTCAGAGCGCCTGACCGAGGGGGAGGGCGGCCGCGTTGGAGGCGGGGGCCGTCACCGCGACGCGGCCCGCGTCGAGGCGCTCCGCCTCGCGGATGGTCAGCGTGCGCACCCGGCGGCGCATCACCTCGGTGCGCATCGCGTAGAGGTGGAGCGTGGTCCCCCCGATCGTGGCGGCGAGGATCATCACGAGGAGCGGGTAGAGCATCGAGGGGTCGATGGTCGGGCCGCCCATGCGCAGGATCGAGGCCGGCTGGTGCAGGGTGGACCACCAGTTCACCGAGAACTTGATGATCGGCAGGTTGATGGCGCCGACGAGCGTGAGGATCGCCACCGCGCGCGCGGCCCGGTTCGGATCCTCCATCGTGCGCCAGAGCGCGACGATGCCGCAATAGATCAGGAACAGCAGCAGCATCGAGGTGAGCCGCGCGTCCCAGACCCAGTAGGTCCCCCACATCGGCTTGCCCCAGAGCGAGCCGGTGACGAGACAGATCAGCGTGAAGGCCGCCCCGATCGGCGCGGCGGCGCGCTGGGCCACGTCGGCCAGCGGGTGGCGCCAGACCAGCGTGCCCACCGCCGACAGGCTCATGGCGCCGTAGAAGAACACCCCGAGCCAGGCCGCCGGCACGTGGATGAACATGATCCGCACCGTCTCGCCCTGCTGGTAGTCGGGCGGGGCGACGAACCACGCGAGATAGAGCCCGATGCCGAGCGCCAGGGCGGAGAGACCGGCGAGCCAGGGCACGAGGGCGCCCGACCAGCGCATGAAGTGGCTGGGATTGGACAGCCGGGTCCAGAGGGAGATCGGGGCCGAGGACATCCTGCCTGCCTGAGGGCGCGCGCGGGACGTCCCGGCGGCCTGCCTGATACCGTGACATCCCCGCACGGTGCGGGGCGCTTGGCCAGGCTTTTAGCGTCGAGTGCGGTGCAGCGGCAATGCGGGGCTCCGGCGCACCCGGGTCATCAGGGGCCCAGGAGGCGGCGCAGCCCGGCGCGCGCCCGGCGCCCGGCGGCGCTCACGGAGCGGGCGAGGAGACCGCCCGACCGCGCGGCCTCCTCCCGGGCATCGCGCTCGCCGGTGCCGTCGAAATCCTGGGCGCGCTCGACCAGGGCGGCGGCGACGGAGGCCGGGTCCGGCAACGACCAGCGCAGGAAGAAGTCGCGCTCGGCGGCGTAGGCGTCGTTCCGGACCCAGGTCACGCCGTCGGCGAAGTAGTAGTGCGCCCGATTCCGGTTCAGGGCGTCGAAGAGCAGGAGGTTCGAATTGAGGCGGCGGCACCAGTTGAGGCCGAGGATCCGGCGCTCGGGCGCGGCGAAGAGCGAGACGTGCAGGGCCGAGCCGGTGAGGCCGAGGACGTGCCGCCGCTCGGCGAAGAGCCGGACCTGCGCGCGGATGTCGAGCTCCTCGGGGAAGACGATGTCGACGCCCCGGCGCTCGAGCGCCCGCACGAGTTCGGCCTCGTTCTCCAGCTTGTGGAGGCTGCCGGGAGGCAGCTTGAGCTTCGAGAGATAGGCCGGCCGCGCATCCCCGTCGGCGGCCACGCCCGCCAGCCAGGGCCGCCCGATCGCCTTGCAGAGGCCGTCGTAGGCCCGGCTCGCCGAACGGTTCTCCCGGAAGGCGCGCCCTGCCACCGTGACCTCGGCGAGCCGGACCGGGACGCGGAAGTGCCGGAGCGCCTCCAGGCCGAGCCCCAGGGATCCGAGCATCGGCTCCAGGAAGCCGAGGCCGCGGAGCCGCTCGATGTCCTGCGCGCCGTGGTAGAGCAGGGGCGTGTCGGCACCCGCAGGCAGCGCCCAGAGGCGCGAGAGGCTGCCGACGACGAAGTGGCCGAAATGCTCGACCACGTCGCCCAGATAGTAGAAGCGCCCGTCGATCCGCGGGGCCGAGGCGCGGAGCTCGGCGACCTGCCGCGCGGCGTCGGCGCCGAGCGGAGCGTCCCGGTCGATCCGTACGTCACCGTCGTAGAGCCCCCAGAGGGCACCGTACTCCACGGGCACGTAGAGCAGGTCGGTGCAGACCCGGATGTCCGGCGGCGCCTCGTGGATCGCGCAGGCGCCCTCGACCTCGGTGCAGCGCCTGATATCGGCCGGCATGTGCCCCTCGACGCTTAACCCTCGACCCTTGGCCCTCGACGCTGGCCCTCGACGATGCGTGTGAGGCGGCCGGATACGCCCCCCTGCGGGGGGCGTAAAGGACGCCCTACTCCGACCAGCGCAGGGCGGCGGCGGCCGCCAGCGTGCCGACCACCGCGGCGATCAGGCTGAGGGCCCCCAGGATCGCGAGCGGCGTCCCGAACGGCACCGTGCCGCCCGACGCCGCCTCGGTGGCCGAGACGCCGAAGATCAGGGTCGGCACCATCAGGGGCAGGACCAGCACCGCGAGGATCAGCCCGCCCCGGCGGATCGAGGCGGTGAGCGCCGCGCCGACCGCGCCGATGAAGGTGAGCGCCGGCGTGCCGACGAGGAGGGTCAGGGCGGTCGCTCCCATGGCGGTGCCGTCGAGGGCGACGAGCAGGCCGAAGAGCGGGGAGGCGAGCGCCAGCGGCAGGCCGGTGGTGAGCCAGTGCGCCGCGACCTTGGCCAGGACCACGAGTTCGAGGGGCGCCGGGCTCGCGCTCATCAGGTCGAGGGAGCCGTCCTCCTCGTCGGCCTGGAACAGGCGGTCGAGTCCGATGAGGGTGGCGAGCACCGCCGCGAGCCAGAGGATCGCCGGGCCGATCCGGGAGAGCAGGTTGAGGTCGGGCCCGAGCGCGAAGGGGATCAGCGCCACGATCATCAGGAAGAAGACGAGCGAGAGCGCGCCGGAGCCGCCGACGCGGGCCGCCAGCGCGAGGTCGCGGGCGATGAGGGCCGAGACGATGCCGATCACGCCCAGTCCTCCGGATCCGCGTCCACGGACGACGGGGCCGCCCCCGGCTCCGGCGCGGCGAGCGCCAGGGTGCGGGCATCCTCCAGACCGAGCGCCTGATGGGTCGCCGCCACCACGAGGCCGCCCGCCGCCCGGTGCTCGGCCATCAGCCCGGCGAGCAGCCCCTGCGAGGCGGTGTCGAGGGCGGCGGTCGGCTCGTCGAGGAGCCAGAGCGGCCGGTGGCAGACGAGGAGGCGGGCGAGCGCCACCCGGCGCCGCTGCCCGGCCGAGAGATAGGCCACCGGCAGGTCGTGGGCGTGGCCGAGGCCGAGCCGCTCCAGGGCCGGGCGCGGGGCGATGCGGGGCACGCCGAGCAGTGCTTGCGCGAAGGCGAGGTTCTCGCCCGCCGTCAGCGCCGCCTTCAGCCCGTCCCGGTGGCCGACCGCGTGAAGGCACTCGGGCAGGGCCGCTTCGCCGACATCGGCCACCGCCACCCGGCCCGCATCCGGCCGCAGCCGTCCGGCGAGGATCGCCAGCAGGCTCGACTTGCCGGCCCCGTTGCGCCCGGTCACCGCCAGCGCCTCGCCGGGGCCGAGGGCGAACGACAGGCCCGCGAAGACGCGCCGCCCCGAGCGCCGGCAGGCCAGATCCTCGACGCTGAGCCGCAAAAGCCCGCCCCCGCTCGCGCGGCCGGACACGGCGTCCGGCCCTCAGGCCCGCGCCTCTTGCCCGATCGCGCGGCGGAACGGAACCGCGCGCCGGGGCGTAAGTCACGGCGGAACGACGGGCGGCGAACGGCCGCGGGCCGCGAACCGGGGGCGCCGGAGGGCTCACAGCGATGCCGACCACGTCCATGCCGACCCTGTCGGCCGCGCAGCAGTGCGCCCCGAGCGAGGCCGAGATCCGCGCGAGTGCGGACGCGACGGCCGGCCTGCGCCTGGTGCGCGCCCGCCTCGACCGCTGCACGCCCGACGAGCGGCAGGCCTTCTGGGAGGCCGTGCGCCGCTGCTTCGGCGGCCCCGCGCCCGAGGAGGCGGGGGCGTAGGGCACCCGTGCGCGTCCCGGAGGTCCCGCGCAGGCTACCGCGCATGCACACTTTTCCCGTAAGACGGACCCGGTAGCGGCAACCCTTGCCGTCGCCGGTCCCGGGGCCTAACCGGGTCCGGTTACTGGATTGATGCGTGATGGCCGAGTTGTCTGGACCCACGTCGCCCGTCGCGACGCCCGTGCCGGGCTCGATCGACCGGTCCGAGCGGCCCGGTCGGGTCGGCCTCCTGCTCGTTCTGGCGGGGCTGCTCGTGGGCGCGGCCATCGGCCTCTCGTTCGTCGCCAACGAGCAGGCGCAGTCGCTGATCGTCTGGCTGCTGGCGCTGCTGGCCATGGCGGGCGTGTTCTTCCTGTTCGCGCTGGCGATCGGGGCGCTCCAGCTCGCGGGACAGGGGGCGCGCGACGACATCACCAAGGCGATCGTCGACGGCTCGCCGGACGCCGCCCTGGTGGCGGAGGAGGGCGGCCGGCTGATCTACGCCAACGAGGCCTATCTGCAGGTCGCGGGCGGCGACAGCTTCTCGAACCTGCGCTCGGTGGAGCGGGTCTTCGTCGGCTCGCCGGAGGTGTCGGAGGCGGTCTACCGCCTGTCCCAGGCCTCCCGCGACGGGCGCAGCCACACGGAGGAGATCCGCATGGCGCCCCCGCCCCGGGGCGGCGCCAGGGACTTCGCGTGGTACCGCATCCACGTGCGCCCCCTGCCCCGGCCGGGCCGGGCGGCCGCCCTCTGGACGGTCGCCGACATCACCGCCGAGCGCGAGCGCCAGGAGAACGTCTTCCAGGAGCTCCAGCACGCGATCGACTATCTCGACCACGCGCCCGCGGGCTTCCTGTCGATCGATCCGGCAGGCTCGATCGTCTACATGAACGCGACGCTCGCCGCGTGGCTCGGCTACGACCTCGCGACCGTGGGCTCCGGCGGGCCCCACCTCTCCGAGATCGCGCCGGGCGCCGAGGTGCTGACCCGCAGCGTCGGCCTGCCGGGCGAGGTGCGCACCGACCGGTTCGACCTGGACCTGCGCCGCCGCAACGGCCACCCGCTGCCGGCCCGGCTCTACCACCGCATCGCCTTCGGTAAGGACGGCAAGCCCGGCGCCTCGCGGACCTTCGTGATCAACCGCTCGGCCGGCGCCGAGTTCGACGAGCCGCAGCGCGCCGCCGAGGTGCGGCTCGCCCGCTTCCTCAACAACTCGCCGATCGCCATCGCGACGCTCGACCGCTCCGGCCGGATCGCCCGGGCCAACGCCTCCTTCGCGCGGCTCTTCGGCACGCTGCCGAGCCATCCGGTGGACGAGGCGGACGAGACCGCGCAGGATCCGGCCCACGAGCCGAACGTCACCGACGCGCTCACCGACCGCGAGGGCGTCGATGCGGCGCTCGCCAAGGCGGCGGGCGGCCTCTCCGAGATCGCGCCGATCGAGGTGAGCCTGAAGGGTCCGGGCAACCGCTCCGCCCGGGTCTGGCTGATCACGGCGGGCGGCACCGGCGAGGCCCTCGACGAGGACGAGCGCGAGTCGGTGATCCTCTACGCCCTCGACACCACGGCCCAGCGCCAGCTCGAGCAGCAGGTGGCGCAGTCGCAGAAGATGAACGCGGTCGGCCAGCTCGCGGGCGGCATCGCGCACGACTTCAACAACGTGCTGCAGGCGATCATCGGCTACTCGGACCTCCTGCTGGCGAGCCACCGGCCGACCGACCCGGCCTTCCAGGACATCATGCAGATCAAGCAGAACGCCAACCGGGCCGCGGGCCTGGTGCGGCAGCTGCTGGCCTTCTCGCGCCGCCAGACCCTGCGGCCGGAGGTGATGAATGTCGGCGAGTCGCTCTCCGAGCTGACCCTGCTGCTCAAGCGGCTGCTCGGAGAGCGGGTCGGGCTGGAGCTGAAGCACGGGCGCGAGGTCTGGCCCGTGAAGGCCGACGTCAACCAGTTCGAGCAGGTGATCGTGAACCTCGCGGTCAACGCCCGCGACGCGATGCCGGGCGGCGGCAAGCTCTTCATCCGCACCACCAACGTGGCCGATCCCGGCCCCGACGCCGTCGCGGACGGCCGCGGCGGGCCGCCGCCGGGCGACCACGTGCTGATCGAGGTGCAGGATACGGGCGAGGGCATCCCGCCCGAGATCATGGAGAAGATCTTCGAGCCGTTCTTCACCACGAAGGAGATCGGCAAGGGCACGGGCCTCGGCCTCTCGACGGTGTTCGGCATCGTCAAGCAGTCGGGCGGCACGATCGACGTGCAGTCGGTCGTGGGCGAGGGCACCGTCTTCAAGATCTACCTGCCGCGCCACGTCCCCGAGGTGGTGCCGGAGGCCCTGCCGGAGGTCTCGTCCGAGCCGCAGAACGATGGCCGTCCCCGGATTGTCGCGGCCGATCCCGCCGTGCCGGCCCTGCCGCCCGCGACCTACCCGCCGGCCAAGCCCGCCGAGAGCGCCGAGACGGCTCCGGAGGTGGCGCGCGCCGCACCGCCCTCTCCGCCCAAGCCCGCCCCGCGGAAACCCTCGGCGGACCATACCGGGCAGGGCACGATCCTGCTGGTCGAGGACGAGGATCCGGTGCGCGCGGTCAACAGCCGGGCGCTCACGGCCCGCGGCTACACGGTGCTGGAGGCGGCCTCGGGCATCGAGGCGCTGCAGATCGTGCGGTCCGGCGAGCACGTGATCGACCTCATCGTCTCGGACGTGGTGATGCCCGAGATGGACGGGCCGACGCTGCTCGGCGAGGTGCGCAAGCACCTGCCAGAGCTGAAGGTGATCTTCGTCTCGGGCTACGCGGAGGACGCCTTCCGCAAGAACCTGCCGGAGGGCGAGGCCTTCAACTTCCTGCCGAAGCCCTTCAGCCTGAAGCAGCTCGTCGAGACCGTGAAGAAGACGATGACGGGGTAGCGGCGGCACGGCCTCGCCTCGCGCGCCTTCGGCTCCGCGCGTCGTGCGACGCCGGAGGTGTGGCGGAAGAGGGAGACGCGGGACGCCGCGGAACCCTGTGTGATGTGCGTACGGAGACCGGTTCCCCGGCGTCCCGCGGG
>NZ_BPQM01000161.1 GCF_022179245.1 Methylobacterium gregans | reverse complement strand
GCCTCGCCGGGACGGACCGGGAGACCTTCCGCTTCCTGCACGTCTCCACCGACGAGGTCTACGGCTCGCTGCCCCCCGACGCCTTCTTCACGGAAGAGAGCCGCTACGACCCGCGCTCGCCCTACTCGGCCTCGAAGGCGGCCTCCGACCACCTCGCGCGCGCTTGGGCTGAGACCTACGGCCTGCCGGTCCTGGTGACGAACTGCTCGAACAATTACGGGCCCCGCCACTTCCCCGAGAAGCTCATCCCGCTGATGATCCTGAACGCGCTGGAGGGCAAGCCGCTGCCGGTCTACGGCGACGGGCTGAACGAGCGCGACTGGATCCACGTGGAGGACCACGCCAAGGGTCTGGTGGCGGTGCTGGAGCGGGGGCGGATCGGCGAGACCTACCTGCTGGGGGGCCGGGCGGTGCGCAACAACCTGGCGGTGGTCGAGGCTCTGTGCGCGGCCTTCGACCGCCTGCGGCCCGAGGGCGCCCCGCACGCGCGGCTGATCAGCTTCGTGACCGACCGTCCGGGCCACGACCGGCGCTACGCGATCGACCCGGGCAAGGCGGAGGCCGAGCTCGGCTGGCGGCCCACCAAGGTGTTCGAGGCGGCGCTGGAGGAGACGATCCGCTGGTACCTCGCCAACGAGGCCTGGTGGCGACCGATCCGCGAGGGCCGCTACACCGGCGAGCGCCTCGGCCTCGCAAAGGCCGGCTGAGCTCATGACCGCGTCCATGGATATTCTCATCCTCGGCGGTGCCGGCCAGGTCGGCACGGAACTCCGGGCGCTGTCCTGGCCCGACGCGGTGTGCCTGCACGCGCCCGGCCGCGACGCCCTCGACATCACCGATCCCGCCGCGCTCGCGGCGGCCTTCGCCGAGCGGGCCTACGCGGCGGTGATCAACACCGCCGCCTACACGGCGGTGGACAAGGCCGAGAGCGCGGTGGCCGAGGCGTGGCAGCTCAACGCGCTGGCGCCCGCGTATCTGGCGGCCGAGACCAAGAAGGCAGGCATCCCGCTCGTCCACGTCTCGACCGACTACGTCTTCGATGGGGAGACCCCCGGCCCCTACTGGCCCGACGACCCGATCGACCCGCAGAGCGTCTACGGCGCCAGCAAGGCGGCCGGCGAGCTCGCGGTGCGGACCGCCAACCCGCGCCACGCGATCCTGCGCACCGCCTGGGTGGTGAGCCCGCACCGGGCGAACTTCGTGAAGACCATGCTGCGGCTCGCCGCCGAGCGCGACGGCCTCAACGTGGTCGCCGACCAGCACGGTTGCCCGACCTCCGCGGCCGATCTCGCCGAGGCGCTGAAGACCGTCGCCCTGCGGCTCATCGCGGATGCGGGCGCGCCGACCGGCACCTTCCACTGCGTCAACGCGGGCGAGACCACGTGGCACGGCTTCGCCGAGGCCATCGTGGCGGGCGGCGCCCGGCGCGGCGGCCGCAGCGTGCCCGTCTCCGGCATCCCGACCTCGGCCTATCCGACACCGGCCCGGCGGCCCGCCAACTCGGTCCTCTCGACCGAGACGCTGGCCCAGGCCTACGGCATCACCATGCGCCCCTGGCAGGCGGCGCTCGACGACATTCTCGACCGGCTCGTCGGCCCGGTCGGCACCGGAGTTTGAGGATGAAGGGGATCGTTCTGGCCGGAGGCTCCGGCACGCGGCTGCACCCGGCAACGCTGTCGATCAACAAGCAGCTCCTGCCGGTCTACGACAAGCCGATGATCTACTATCCCGTGTCGGTGCTGATGCTCGCCGGCATTCGGGACATCCTGATCATCTCGAGCCCGGAGCACCTCGGCAACTACCAGCGCCTGTTCGGCACCGGCGAGCAGTTCGGGCTGAACTTCAGCTACGCCGTGCAGCCGCGGCCCGAGGGCTTGGCCCAGGCCTTCATCATCGGCCGCGACTTCGTGGGTGAGGACGACGTTGCGCTGATCCTCGGCGACAACCTGTTCTTCGGGGCCGGCATGGGCGAGATGCTGGAGCGCGCCGCCGCCCGCAAGGCGGGCGCGACCGTGTTCGCCTACCATGTCGAGAACCCACAGGCCTACGGCGTCGTGACCCTGGACCGGGCCGGCCGGCCTCTGCGGCTCGTCGAGAAGCCGAAGGAGCCCGAATCCACCTGGGCGGTGACCGGTCTGTACTTCTACGACAACCAAGTGCTCGACATCGCCGCCGACGTGAAACCTTCGCCCCGTGGCGAGCTCGAGATCACCAGCGTCAACGAGGCCTATCTGGAGCGCGGCCAGCTCCACGTAGAGCGCATGAGCCGGGGCTATGCCTGGCTCGACACCGGCACCCATGACAGCCTGCTGGAAGCGTCCGAGTTCGTGCGCACGCTCCAGCACCGCCAGGGCCTGCAGGTGGCCTGCCTGGAGGAGATCGCCTTCCTGCAGGGCTTCATCGGGCGCGACCAGCTGGTGGCGCGGGGCGAGCTCTTCGCCAAGACCAATTACGGCCAGAACCTGCTGCGCCTCGCCCGCGAGCACGACGCCGCGCCGCCGGCCTGAGGCGCGACGCCCCCGGGAACGTTGCGGACGGGCGGGTGATTGCCCGGAGAGACCCGTCCGCAACGTGGAGTTTCCCATGCGCCGTCTCGCCCTCGCGCTCACAGCCGTCATCGCCCTGAGCGGCTCCGCTCTCGCCGTCGACAGCGACCAGAAGACCCCGACCCGCGCACCGGAATTCACGAGCGTGCCCCAGGACGCCGTGCTGAGCTACAACCTGATCGGCCTCAATGTGGTCGACGGGCAGCAGAACAGCGTCGGCGAGATCAAGGACATCGTCATCGCGAACGGGCAGCTCGCGGGCTACATCCTGTCGGTCGGCGGCTTTCTCGGCCTGGGCGAGCGCTACGTCGCGGTGAAGCCCGATTCCGTCGCCCTCGGCTACGACGCGGACGGGAAGAAGTGGAAGGCGATCATCGGCGCCAGCAAGGACCAGCTGAAGGCCGCGCCCGAATTCAAGTACGAGGGCAAGTTCAACCGCACCTGAGTTCGACTCCGCCAATCGCTCTACGACCGGCCCAGATCGGGTCCCATCCGGCGCCGGTCGTGCTCCATGGCAAAGACGTGGGCGTAGAGGTTCGCCACCCAGCGGCGCCCTTCGACGGTCGCGTCAAGCGCGCGGATGCCGTCGCCGATCACCGGCTCGACCTTCGACCAGAAGAAGGCCGGGTAGCCGGTCGCGAGGTCGGCCGGATCGGCGTAGCCGAGTTCCTTGTCCAGGCCGACTTCGGCGAATTCCCGGAACAGGGCATTGAGCTTGCGCGGGTAGAGCGGGTCCCCGAGCTGCCCGATCAGATCGGCGGCACGCAGCAAGCCCGCCTCGGTCCCGGTCTCCGCATGGTCGGCGTCGTTGGGGACGGGGAAGCGCGTCAGCTCGATCGCCCGTACCACGCGCTCCGCATCCACGAGGTCGTGCCCGCCGAAACGCTCGCGCACCGCGATCTTCGAGCGCTCGACGTGCCAGGGCGCGAGCGCCGCGTCGGAGGCTCCGCGCGGCAGCCCGACGGTGGTGCCGGCCCCGTCCACCACGTAGCGGCCGGGGCCGTCCCCGGCGCAGATGCCGCGCACATAGCCGATGTCGTGGTAGAGCGCGGCCAGGATCGCGTGAAGCCACTCGTCTGGACCGACCGAGCGACTGACGAAGCGTCCGCGCAGGATGTCCTGCATCACCAGGGCGACGAGGGCGGTATGGTCCGCGTCGTGATAGAGCGCGTCGCTGCCGACGAGGCGCTCGATGGTGAGCCGCGCCGACTCGTCGATCACCTCGGCGTAGCGCGGCTCGCGGCTGCCGAACATGCGCGTGTAGGTCTCGGCGAGATGGCGGCCCAGCGCGTTCGCCAGGAGCTGCGTCAGTTCCAGCATGACCCGTCCGGCGCAGACAGCCTACGGCCGGGAAGCGCCGGCCCACCCACCGACAAGTCGGAGCTGCCGCGACGGTTGCAGGCCAACGTCGTCCCAGCGGCGTCGCGTCCGCGGAACTTCCCATCGCGCAGGTCCGTTCGCTCCGTTACGATCGCCACATCGGATCAGGAGTTCCCCATGGCTCGTGCGCGCATCGCGCTCCTCGCCGCCGCTCTCGTGGTCGGCACGCCCGCGGCGGCCCTCGCCTTCGGCGGCAACAGCGACGCCGGCAGCGGCCTCTCGCCCTACGCCGCCCTGAACGGCAACGACCGCTCCGCCGGCGTGAACAACGGCAATTACCGTCCGCCGCGTTTCGACCCCTACGTACAGACCTATGGGTACGAGGACGAGCCGCGGGTCTATCGGCGCGCCCCCGCGCGCCGTCCGGCCTACGGCTACCCGTACTGAGCCGACGCAGCCGGCCGGTCCCTGGACCGGCCGACCTCGGGCCGATGTCAGCCCTCGCGGCGGCCGCCTATGGACCGTTGCATGCGCGAGAGTTGCGCGATGTGCAGGTCGATCAGCGGCAGGGCTCCGCGGGCGATGCGGCGCAGGCCCGGATCCTCGCCCGTCTGCGCGTAGGTGCCGTGGATCATCTGCGCCTCCCGGTGCCCCTGGAGGGAGGCGGCCACGAAGGTCGCGTCATATTGCGGGCCGGGTTCCAGGCCGGAGAGCTGGCTCAGGATCTGCGCCTTCTGCGCGTCGCTCGTCATGCCGCCGGGCTGGCCGCTCGCCTGACCGCCCGGGACGCCCAGCACCCCGCCGGTGACGCCGCCGACCACGCCGCCCGCGATCCCGGTCGCGGCGTTGACCGCGCCGCCCGCCACCGCCAGCGGCGCCCCGACGAGGCCGCCCACGACCCCGCCGGGCCCTGGCCGTCCGGCAGCGACCGGCGCGCCGCCCGTGTAGCCGTCTATCCGGTTGGCGAGAGTGACCTGCTCGGTGACCTCGGCCCGCGCGAAGCGCTTCACGCCCGGATTGCCGGTCTTGGCGTAGGCATCCCGGGCGGTGTTCTCCAGGAACAGGCCGCCCTTGGTGGCCATCTCCAGATAGACCGGCGTCGGCATCGCGCCGGCGGGCGTCGGCTGGGCGATCGCCGTCCGGGTCACCGCCAGGGCGGCGGTGGCCGTCATCATGTGCACGAGAAATTCGCGGCGCAGCATCAGGGACTCCCGGTTGAAGGACGTATCCCGTGTGGCCGCGAGGGCGGCAGGGACGTCGCTGATGCAACCAAGCGTTGCTTTCTATGTTCCTGATACCACCGGGCTCGGCCTTATCGGCTCCGCAGCTGGCCGGACCGGCATCCGCCGGTGCCCGCGGTGGAGGCCCCGATGCAGGCAGAGGCTCGCGAAGGCCACGGCGGCGCCGGCCATTAGGTCCGGCAGGTAGTGACCGCCCGAGCCGAGCGTCGCGACGACGACCGCAGCGTTGAGGACGAGGGCCAGCGTCCCGACGAACCGGACGGGTGCGAGCGCCCAGGCCGTCAGGATCGCGAGGCAGACGTGGAAGGAGGGGAAGGTCACGAGGCCCCGGACTTCGCCGAGCACCAAGGTGTCGAAGGTCCCGGCGCGCAACCGCTCCAGCGCGTCGAGGTGCCAGACCGCGCCGACGGTCTCGATCGCGGAGGACGGTATCGCGGCGGGCGCGTAGTGCGCGTAGGCGCCGACTGCGGGCAGCACGGCCGAGACCGCCACGACGCAGAGCAGCGTCGCGCAGAACAGGCGCACGAAGGCCCAGAGCCGGCCGAGCCGGCGCGTCGCCGCGAGCACGATCACCACCGCGGCAATCTGCGGCCCGCTCGTATGATAGGCCAGCGATAGCCACCAATTCAGATCCGGATGGGCCTCGAGCAGCGCGCGGTAGGCCGGCCAGTCGAACCCGAGCGCCCGCTCGGCCCGCGCCAGCGCGTCGTCGATCAGCGGCAGCCCGAGCGTGGCGGCGCAGTAGTGCAGGATGGCGACCGGCACCGTGAAAGCGATGAGGCTCGCGCTCGCCAGTGCCATGGCCCGGAGCGAGGGCTCAGACTTCAGCGGGCCGAGGCAGGCGGCTGCCGCGAGCAGAACGGCGACCAGGGCCGCGAGCGCCAGCGGCGCCGCCGGATCGAGCTTGATGCCCGCAACGGCGAGCCAGACTGCATCGACGACGATCAGAGCTAGCGTCGCCAGCCAGAGCCCGGGATGCGGCGCGGCGATCGCGGCACGGAGAGCGCGCAGACGCCCACCTTCGGTGAAGCGCGCGGGGCGAAGGGCTGGGGTGCGGTAATCGGTGCGGGGCGCCGCTCCGTCCGGATCACGGCGCGGAAGACGGACGCGACCCATGATCTCCATCGCGTCGTCGGCTTCGGCATCGTCCACGCTGCCGCGACGCGGTTGGTCCATCATCCTCGTGTCGCCCCCTGGCCGATGCACCGGTGGATACGCGCGAAGCTCGTATTGGTTCTCCGGCAAGGCTGAGCCGTTAGATACGTCCGAGGGTGCGGCGTCATCCCGGGATGCGCGTCGATTTTTGCACCCTAGATTCGGTTCGTTGACGGGACGAGGTTCCATGGATCGGCAGAGCGGCCTCGAACCCGAGGACATGCAGGTGCGGCAGGACCACAGCGGCGAGGCGCCCGAGGAGGTCGTGCTGGAGCCGCTGGCCGATTACCCACGGATCGACCTGCGCGGGAGCGGCGAGCCCTGGGAGAAGCGGCGCGCCGCCGGCAAGGCCCTGCGCGAGGCCGTGCCGCACGCGGCCCACGCCGCGCTCGACCTGCGCGACGACCGGCCGGACCCGGTGGCACTGATCGAGCAGGCGCATGCCGGCCGCCAGCCGGAACTCGTCCCCCTGCGGGTCGCCCGCATGGCGAGTTCGCCCTTCGCCTTCCTGCGCGGCGCCGCCCACATCATGGCCTGGGACCTCGCCCACACACCCACGAGCCAGATCTCGGTGGTGATGAACGGCGACGCGCACATCTCGAATTTCGGCCTGTTCGGTACGCCGCAGCGGGACGTCGTGCTCGACCTCAACGATTTCGACGAGGTCACGGTCGGCCCTTGGGAATGGGACCTGAAGCGGCTCGCGGCGAGCATCGAGGTGGCGACGCGGACCGACGAGGTGCCCGCCGACCACCGCCGCCGCGCGGTGATCGCGGCGGTCTCCGGCTACCAGCACACGATGACGGAGCTGGCGCCCCAGGGCTCGCTCGAGGTCTGGTACCAGTCCACCCGCGCCGACCAGCTCGCGATCTCCGGGATCGACATCGACGCGGATTCCCAGGAGGTCGTGCGCAAAGCGGTCGCCAAGGCGCGCAAGCGGCACAACCGGAGTCTACTCGACAGTGTGGGCGAGCGCCGCATCGACGGCGCATGGCGCCTGCGCGACGACCCGCCGATCCTCACCCCCGTGCCGGACGCGGTGCGGGAGGCGGTGATCACGGGCCTGGAGCACTACGCCGAGACTCTGCCGCGGGAGCGCCGGTTCATGCTGAGCCGCTACCACGTGGTGGATGTGGCCCACCGGGTGGTCGGGGTCGGCAGCGTCGGCACCCGCGCCTATCTCGCGCTGCTCTGCGGGAACTCGGATCAGGACGTGCTCTTCCTTCAAGTCAAGGAGGCGGTGCGCCCTGCCCACGCTCCCTACCTGCCCGGCATGCCCGAGCCATACGCCCGCCACGAGGGCGAGCGCGTCATCCACGGCCAGCGCCTGCTCCAGGCGGTCGGCGATCCGCTGCTCGGCTGGACCACCATCGAGGACCGGCCGTTTTATGTGCGCCAAATGAAGAACATGAAGGGCGAGATCCCGGTTGCCTGCCTGCGCGGGCAGCCGCTCCTCACCTTCTCCTGGGCCTACGGCGCCCTGCTGGCCCGTGCGCATGCGCGGACCGGCGACGCCGCCGCGATCTGCGGCTATTGCGGTCGCGACGGCAACACCGACCTGCGAGAGGCCATCGCCGATTGGGCGCACGCCTACGGCGACCGCAACGCGTCCGATTACGAGCAGTTTCGCGCGGCGATCGCGAACGGGCTGCTCACGGCGGCGGATGACCCGCATCTCTGAGAAGACCGGGCGATCCGCGCGGAGCCGGCTCCGCGGGTGATTTATACACAGCCCGGTGGTTATCCCCGGGATTCACAAAGCGGCCGCCATCCGCCACGGTGCCGGCATGATCCCCACGCCGCCCGCCGGCCCGTGAGCGCGTCCCGTCCGCTTCGTTCACACCAGCGCGCCCTGCTGGCGCTCGTCGGCGCGATCGCGCGCGGCGAGGCGACGGGGGTGAGCGACATCCTGGCCGCTGTCACGCCCGGCGGCGGCAAGTCGCTGCTGCCGGTGATCGCCGCCGCCGAACTCATCGCGGCAGGCCGGATCGACCGCGTCGTCTGGGTGGTGCCGCGCGATTCCCTGCGTCTCCAGGCGGAAGAGGCCTTCGCCGACCCGGCCTGGCGCGCGAGCCTCGGGCACGCCTTGAGCGTGCGCGCGGCCGACAACGAGCCCGATCCCGCCCGGGGGCTCAGCGGCTACGTCACCACCTATCAGGCCGTCGCCGCCGCGCCGGCCCTGCACCTCGCCGAGGCACGGGCGCACCGGACGCTGCTCGTCGTCGACGAGGTCCACCACCTGCCCGTACCGAACGCCGCCCGCGGCGGCGACGGCGAGCCCTCCGATGAGGAGGCCGAGGCCGGCGCCTGGAGCCGCGCGATGCTGCCGCTATTTCGGGCGGCCACCCTGCGGCTCTTCCTCTCCGGCACCCTGGAGCGGGCGGACGGGCGCCGCATCCTCGGGCTGCCCTATCACCCGGCCAACGCGGGGCGCGGGCCGGAGGTCAACATCGAGGCGCCGGGCCTCGCGGTGATCGGCTATTCCCGCGTGCAGGCGCTGGCCGAGCGCGCGGTACTGCCGGTGAATTTCGGCGCGCTCGACGGCGAGGCGAGCTGGCTGGAGGCGGGGCAGGTGGCCGGTGCGGCGCCGCGGGTCGGTCCGCACCGGCTCGGCGGGGGCGTGCGCGTCACCACGCGGCCGGCCCTGTTCACGGCGCTCCGCACAGGCTTCGCCCGCGATCTCCTCGGCGAGGCCTTCCACGCGACCCGCCGCATCCGGGCCCGGCGCCGCGCGGAGCGGGGGCTCGGGCCGGCCGAGCCGGCGCTCGGTCTCGGCAAGCTTCTCGTCGTCGCTCCCGATCAGGAGAGCGCCCGGCGCTACCAGGCGACGATCCAGGGCTGGATGCCAGGACCGCAGGCCGAGCGGGACGTGCGCATCGCCACCTCGTCGGCGCAGGACGCCCACGCGGCGCTCGCCGCTTTCCGGCTGCTCCCGGAGCCCGCCATCCTCGTCACCGTGGCGATGGCCTACGAGGGCCTCGATGCGCCCGAGGTCGCCGTCGTGGCGGCTCTCACCCACATCCGCTCGCGACCCTGGCTGGAGCAGATGCTGGCGCGCGCGACGCGCGTCGACCCGAACGGGGGCGCCTACGACAGCCAGCAAGCCCTGGTCTTCCATCCCGACGACCCCCTCTTCGCGAAGTTCCGCGCGGAATTGGAGACCGAGCAGGGCAGCGCCCCGCGCCCCCGCGAGAAGCCGCGCCTCACGGCCATCACCCCCGAGCCGGTGCGCTGGCGGGACGAGACGCCCCGGGGCATCACGCCGCTGGAGAGCAACGCGCTGGGACTGCGCTACGCCATGCTTCGCCCGCGCATGCCGGATCCGGACGCGCCCGCGCGGGACCCGGCGCCCGCACGCGAAGGGCCGCCCTCGCTGACGGAGCGCTCTCTGCGCCAGCGCCTCAGCGCGCAGGTGGCGGCTCAGGCGGTCGAGGACGAGGCGGCGTGGCAGGCCCCGCGCGGCGGCAACCTCGCCCACCGCTACAACGCCGTGCTCAAGCGCGTGACCGGCAAGGACCGGGCCTCGATGACCCTGCCGGAACTCGAGGCGGCCCTGGCCTGGCTGGAGCGCAACCGCCTCTCCGACCACGCGCACCTGCTTGAGGGAGACACCCGCTACGCCTGGTCCGTCCGCCAGCGCCGCCGGAGCTGGGCTCCGGCCGGACGCCGGGCGGAGGGCTAGGCGCTTCGCCGATCAGGATCCGAGGAAACGGCGGATCCATCCGCCGAGACGGGCGCTGTCGTGGGGCGCGTCGAGGCTGGCGAGGGCCCGCTCGACCAGGGCCGGATCCTGCATGGCCGCACGGTGATCCCGGGTGAGGGCGCGGGCGTAGTCCGGCCCGAACTCGGGATGGCACTGGCAGGACAGAGCGGCGCGGTCGCCGTATTCTAGAACGCCGTAGGGCGTGAAGGCGCTGCCCGCGAGCACGCGCGCCCCCGGCGGCAGCACCGTGACCTGATCCTGATGGCTCACCGGCACGGCGATGCTCGGGCCGGCGTCCATGTAGGGTGCGCGCGCCACGACATCGTAGGTGTGAAGGCCGAGGCCCCAGCCACGGGGCGACTTCTCGGCCCGCCCGCCGAACGCCGCGGCCATGACCTGATGGCCGAAGCAGATGCCGACGAGCTTCCGCTCGGCCGGCAGGGCCCGGAGAAAGGCGATCAGCTCCGCGATCCAGGACAGGGGGTCGTAGACGCCGGCCGGCGATCCAGTGATCAGGAAGGCTTCGTGCGCGGCCGGGTCAGGCCACGCGCCGGCGCGCACATCGAAGGTCGTGCAGGTGTGGTCCGGCCCGAGGAGACCTGCCGACATCGCCGCGTAGGAGGGAAAGGCGGAGAGCCTGTCGGGCGGTCGGCCGGTCTCGAGGATGGCGATGCGCAAGGGGTGTCCATCCGTGGCGATCCGGCCGCGGGGCCGGGCGGCCCGGGTTAGGCCGCGCTCGCCCCCGCGCGCAAGCGGCGCGCCGGTTTCGGGCGGATGTCCATCAGGTTGCCGCGCCAGACCACGGCGTTGCGCATCCACGCGCGCACCCAGAGCAGCGGGATCATCGCGTCGCGGATCAGGAAGGCCAGAACGAGACGCGGTGAGCGCGGCCAGCCGGCGCGCACGGCCAGCGCGTACTCGGCGCCGTAGAAGATCGCTGCGAGCACGGCGATCCCGATCCAGGCCTCTGCGCTCCCCACGAGACAGCCGGCGAGCAGGAAGGGCACCAGCACGCCGCTCGCGATCTCGGGCGCGAAAAAGAGCGGGAAGGTCACCCGGCGCAGGCGCGCCCAGCGCAGCTGCCGCGACCAGACCTCCCGGCGGCCGCGCGAGCCCAGGGGCTGCTCGAACGGGGCCGGGACGAGGTGGACCCGGCGCCCCGCCGCCCGCACGAGCTTCGTCGCGGCCGCATCCTCGGCGATCTCGGTGGCCAGCGCCCGGATGCCCCCGTGGCGCTCCAGGAAGGGCCGATGCCAGAGCATGCTCTTGCCTTGCGCGAAGCCGAGACCGAGCGCCTCGCCGGTATATTGCCAGCGTGCCTGAAGGGTGTTGAGGAAGGCGCACTCGACATCGGCCCAGAGGTTGCCGGGCCGTGCGCCGATCGGTGTCGAGCAGACGAGGCCGGTGTCGGACCGCCACGCTGCCTGCATCTGCTGCAGATAGTCCGGCGGCATCAGGACGTTCGAATCGGCGAGCACGATCCAGTCGTGGCGTGCCGCCTCCCAGCCGCGCACGCAGTTGTTCAGCTTCGGGTTGTCGCTGACACGCTCGTCGCCGATCACCACCCGGGCCGGCACCCGGGGATGGGCGGCGATCAGCCGGTCCACCAGCGGCCGGACGGGGTCGTTCGCGTCGGCCACGCAGAAGACGATCTCGTAGGCAGGATAATCGAGCCGGAAGCCCCGGGTCAGCGTCTCCTCGCTGAAGGTCTCCAGGCCGCAGACCGGCCGCACCAGCGAGATCGGGGCGCCCGCTGGGAACGCGGATGGTCCGCGCACGCGGCCGATGCGCCGGGCGGTGATGCCGAAGCTGACCAAGTTGACCAGGGTGAGCAGGCCGCAGAGCGCCAGGGACAGCGCGGTTGCGTTCGCCTCGATCATGCGGCCGTCGTCCCCGTCGCTCATGGCCGCGACCTGCCGCCGCGCCGTTGCGCAGCCCCCTAACAGTCGCGCCGTATCAGTCTTATGACGGGGCCATCCTTCCCATCGTTCGACCCGGATGATCCCGCCGATCGTGTTCCACCCGGCCTACGAGGCCACCCTCCCGGACGGCCACCGTTTCCCCATGCGGAAATACGGGCGGCTCGCGGAGGTGGTGGCGGAGCGCGGGCTGGCGCCGCTCGGATTTATTCAGCCGGAGCCGGCCTCGGCGGCGCTCCTCGCCCACGCGCACGCCCGATCCTACATCGATGCGGTGCTCGCCCACGACGTGCCGCGCGCGGTCGAGCGGGCGATCGGCCTGCCGGTGGACGAGGCCGTGGTGCGCCGCTCCCGCGCCTCCGTCGGCGGCACGCTGCTCGCCGCGCGCCTCGCCCTCGCGGAGGGCCTCGCCGGCAGCACGGCGGGTGGCAGCCACCACGCCCGCCGCGAGCAGGGGGCGGGGTTCTGCCTGTTCAACGACGTGGCGGTCGCGGCCCGCGCGCTCCAGCACGAGGGCGCGATCGCCCGGGCGCTGGTGGTCGATCTCGACGTGCACCAGGGCGACGGCACGGCCGACTGCCTGGCGTACGCGCCCGATCTCTTCACCCTGTCGGTCCACTGCGAGCGGAACTATCCGAGCCAGAAGATCCCGGGCGACCTCGACATCGGGCTGCCGGACGGGATGGAGGATGCGGCCTATCTCGACGTGCTCGCCGCGCGCCTGCCGCCGCTCCTCGACGCCCTGCGGCCGGACCTAGTCTTCTACAACGCGGGCGTCGATCCCCATCGGGACGACCGGCTCGGCCGCCTCGCGCTGAGCGACGACGGCCTCTACGCTCGCGACCGCTACGTGGTGGGCCAAGCGCGGGCACGCCGCATCCCGCTCGTGGCGGTGATCGGTGGCGGCTACACGCACGACGTGGACGCGCTCGCCGCGCGCCACGCCCTCGTCTTCGAGGCGCTCGCGGCCGTGGCCGAGACGTGACGCGAGACGAATGAGCTGGGGACGAGGCCCGCGCTTAAACCATTTGTGAAGCGTGCGGCGCACAATCGAATTGTCGCGCCGAGGCGGCGGCGCGCCGGTTCGACTGTTGAGTGGCGGCGATGCTCGGACGGATCTGGGAAGGCACGAAGGTGACGGTCGCGCTGCTGGCGATGATCGCCGCTGCGCTGATCTCCGCCAACAAGCTCGATCACGGAAGGCGCGACGCCGCCCGCCCGGGGGACGTCGCGCGGCAGGCGACGGACCCGGCGGTCACCGGCTCCGTCGGGCCGCGCTGAGGCGGAGCGCGACTCAGTAGCTGTAGTTGCGCCGGGGATAGCCGCCCGGGCCGTAGCCGGGATCGCGGACGCGGGAGCCGTAATCCACGTCGCGCCGCGCTTGGCGGTTGGCGAGAGCCCGCCCGGCGAGGCAGCCGGCGACCGCCCCGACCACGCCGCGCTCGGCGAGGTAGTGTCCGGCCACGCCCCCGATGATGGCGCCCTTGATGCAGCCCTTGGCCTCCGCCGCGCCGACGCTCATGAGCGTCACGATCGCGATGGCCGACGCCTTGACGGCGATCCGCATGGTGTTCTCCCTGACAAAATGCCCGGGAGAAACGGTGCTGCAGCCTCGGCGTTCCTGAGTTGCGCGGCGCTTCCGTGAAATGGCAGCGCCGCGGCTTCGCTCAGCGCAGCGAGGCGCAGAAGCGCTGGATGCGGGTGCAGGCCTCCTCCAGCGCCTTGTTCGAGGTCGCGTAGGAGATGCGCAGGTTCGGGCCGAGGCCGAAGGCCGAGCCGTGCACCGCCGCCACGCCCTCGCTCTGAAGCAGCTCGGTGACGAAGTCCTGGTCGGTCTCGATCGTCTTGCCGCCCTCCGTACGCTTGCCGATCAGCGCGGCGCAGGACGGGTAGACGTAGAAAGCGCCCTCCGGCATCGGGCATTTGAGGCCCGAGGCCTGGTTCAGCATCGAGACCACGAGGTCGCGGCGCTCCTGGAAGGCCGCGCGGAAGCGGGCGAGATGCTCCTGCGTCCCGTCGAGGGCCGCCACCGCCGCCCATTGCGAGATCGTGGTAGCGCCGGACGTCTGCTGGCCCTGGATGAAGTCCATGGCCTTGATCAAGTGCTCGGGACCGGCCGCGTAGCCGATGCGCCAGCCGGTCATGGCGTAGGCCTTCGAGACGCCGTTCATGGTCAGCGTGCGCTCGTAGAGTCCGGGCTCGACCTGGGCCGGGGTCACGTACGCGAAGTCGCCGTAGGTCAGGTGCTCGTACATGTCGTCGGTGAGCACCCAGACGTGCGGATGGCGCATCAGCACGTCGGTGATCGCCTTCAGCTCGTCGTGCGCGTAGGCGGCGCCCGACGGGTTCGAGGGCGAGTTGAGGATGATCCACTTGGTCTTCGGGGTGATGACCCGCTCCAGCTCCTCCGGCTGGAGCTTGAAGTCGTGCGCCATGTCGGTCTCGGCGAAGACGGGCGTGCCGCCGCACAGAACCACGATCTCCGGGTAGGAGACCCAGTAGGGGCGGGGGATCACCACCTCGTCGCCCGGATTGAGGGTGGCGAGCAGCGCGTTGTAGATCACGTGCTTGCCGCCGGTGCCGACGATGGTCTGGCTCGGCTTGTAGTCGAGCCCGTTCTCGCGCTTGAACTTGCGGGCGATCGCCTCGCGCAGCGGCACGATGCCGGAGACGGGCGGATACTTGGTCTCGCCGCGCCGGATCGCCTCGATCGCCGCTTCCTTGATGTGGTCGGGCGTGTCGAAGTCGGGCTCGCCGACCGAGAGGCTGATCACGTCCATGCCGGAGGCTTTCAGCTCGCGCGCCTTCTGCGTCATCGCGATCGTCGCGGACGGCTTCACGCGGGACAGGGCGTCGGCCAGAAAGCCCATGGGGAGTGCTCCGGGATCTTGGAAGTCGGGCGGCACCGCGGGTCCGCGGCGGGCGGACCGTAGGGGCGGGCCGATGAGCCGGCAAGATGGCGCCGGGCCTGCGGAACACCTTATGACACGCGTGGCGAGCAGGGCTCCCGTGCCGGCTATCCCCTCGCGAACGGGCCGGGGCGGCCTCATCTTCCCTCCATGTTGCCGCTCTCGGTCCTCGACCTCTCCTTCGTGAATGCCGGCGCGACGCCCGCCGACGCGTTGCAGGACAGCCTCGCGCTGGCCCGGCACGTCGATGGCCTCGGCTATCACCGCTACTGGCTCGCCGAGCACCACGCCCTGGCCTCGGTCGCGAGCCCGGCTCCCGAGATCATGATCGGTCAGGTCGCGGCGGCGACGAAACATCTCCGTGTCGGCTCCGGCGGCATCATGCTGCCGAACCACGCGCCCCTGATGGTGGCCGAGCGATTCAAGCTGCTCGAGGCGCTCTTCCCGGGGCGGATCGACCTCGGTCTGGGCCGCGCACCGGGCACCGACGGCATCACCGCGCGGGCGCTGCGCCGCCGAGAGGATGCGCGCGAGGGCGACCCCTTCCTCGAACGCCTTCAGGAACTGCTGTACTTCGGCTCGGGCGAGTTCCCGGCAGGCCACCCGTTCGCGGAGATCGAGGTCATGCCCGCGGGCGTGCCGCTGCCGCCGATCTTCCTGCTCGGGTCCTCGGATTACAGCGGGGCGCTCTCGGCCCGGATCGGAACGGGATTCGCCTTCGCGCAGCACTTCGGAAGCTCCGACGGGGCCGAGGTTCTGCGGGCCTATCGGCGGCAGTTCCAGCCCTCGCGCCTGGGCGAGCGGCCCCACGCGATCCTGGCGCTGGCGGCGGTCTGCGCGGAGACCGACGAAGAGGCCGAGCGACTCGCCATGAGCCCGCGGCTCGCGACGCTGCGGCGCGAGCGCGGCATGTACAGCCCGATTCCGAGCCTCGACGAGGCCGAGAGCTACGCCTACTCGGAGTCCGAGCGGATGCGGATGGAGCGCGGGCGGGCGCGCCTGCACGTGGGCTCGCCCGAGACGCTGCGGGCGAAGCTCGCGGCCCTCGCCGACGAGGCCCAGGTCGACGAGATCATGATCGTGTCGAGCGTCCACGATCAGGCGGCGCGGCGCCGTTCCTACGCGCTGATCGCCGAGGCCTGGGGCTTGGCGGCCAAGCCCAGCCTGGCGGCCGAGCCCGATCCCGACGATCGTTCAGGCTGATCCCTGACCAGCGGCAGACCCGGCGCGCGGCTCAGCGGTGACGGCGGTGGCGGCTGTGCTTGCGCCGGCCGGGCAGGTCGGTCCGGTAGGCGCGCCGGCCCGGATCGATCCCGAGCGCCCCGTTGACGGTACCGACCGCGCCGCCGACCGCTCCGCCCACCACGCCGCCGACCGGGCCGCCGACGCGGTTGCCCTCGGCCGCGCCGCGGTTGATGCCGCCGACGAGGCCCTGTGCCTGGGCGATGCCGCCCAGCGTCAAGGTAGAGACCGCGAGCGTCGCGGCGACGAGAATGTGCTTCATGGCGGTGTCCTCGCGTTGATGGCTCCCCCGGGCCGATCTGGTGCCGGCCGGGTGCGCCTGCCTTTCAACGGTCAAGCTCGTCGTTGGTGGCAGCGTGGTCGGCCCGATTTCTGTGGCGCGATACCGAGTTGCCCGCTCTGGCGCGGGCGGGCGCCCGCTGATAGAAGCCGCCGCATGCGATTTGGCGCTGATCTGTTCTGCGGCCGTCAGGCGACGCGAATTACGGGCCCGGCCTCCGCCTGAGTGCCGCGGGAGACGCGGCATCGCGGATGCCGGGACGCGGGGTCCCCCGCACCCTGCCGGCGCTAACGGCGCCGGACCCGCCGAGACTTGAGCCGCATGGCCCCAAATGGGCCCGACGCCTTCCCAGGACGCCCGAACCGATGAGCGACGCTGCCCCCGCCGAGACCGCGACCACCCGCGACTATTCCAAGACCCTGTTCCTGCCCCGCACCGACTTCCCGATGCGCGCCGGCCTGCCGACCCGCGAGCCGCTGCTCCTCGAACGCTGGGAGAAGACCGACCTCTACGGGCAGCTTCGGGCGCGCGGGCAGGGCCGGCCGAAATTCGTGCTGCACGACGGCCCGCCCTACGCCAACGGCAACATCCATATCGGTACGGCGCTCAACAAGATCCTGAAGGACGTCATCGTCCGCTCGATGGGTGCGCTCGGCTACGAGGCGAACTACGTGCCGGGCTGGGATTGCCACGGCCTGCCGATCGAGTGGAAGATCGAGGAGCAGTACCGCGCCAAGGGCCGCAACAAGGACGCGGTGCCGGTGATCGAGTTCCGGCAGGAATGCCGCGCCTTCGCGGCCCAGTGGCTCGATGTGCAGCGCGCCGAGTTCCAGCGGCTCGGCGTCACCGGCGACTGGGCGCATCCCTACGCCACCATGGCGTTCCCGGCGGAGGCCGCCATCGCCGACGAGCTGATGAAGTTCGCGGTCTCTGGCCAGCTCTACCGCGGCTCGAAGCCCGTGATGTGGTCGGTCGTCGAGAAGACCGCGCTGGCCGAGGCCGAGGTCGAGTACGAGGAGCACGTCAGCGATACGATCTTCGTGGCCTTCCCGATCCGCAAGGGCGGGGAGGGCGCTTTGGCTGGCGCCCGCGTCGTGATCTGGACCACGACACCCTGGACGATCCCCGGCAACCGCGCGGTCGCCTTCTCGAAAAAGATCGCCTACGGCCTCTACCGCGTCACGGCGGCGCCCGAGGACAACTGGGCGAAGGTCGGCGAGACCTACATCCTGGCCGACGCGCTGGCCGCGGGCGTGTTCAAGGCCGCCCGCATTGAGGGCTACGAGCGCGTCGCCGATGTGGCACCCGCAGACCTCGCCGGGCTGACGCTCGCGCACCCCCTCGCGGATCTCGGCTACGGCTTCGACGTGCCCGTTCTCGACGGCGATCACGTCACCGACGAGTCCGGCACCGGCTTCGTCCACACCGCCCCGAGCCATGGCCGCGAGGATTTCGAGCTCTGGATGGCGAGCGGCCGCACCCTGCGCGAGCGCGGCATCGACACGACGATCCCCTACACGGTCGATGCCGACAGCGTGCTCACCGAGGCGGCGCCGGGCTTCACCGGCACCCGCGTGTTGACGGCAAAGGGCGAGAAGGGCGACGCCAACAAGGCCGTGATGGCGGCGCTCACCGAGGCCGGCGCGCTGATCGCCCGCGGCGTGCTGCGCCACCAGTACCCGCACTCCTGGCGCTCGAAGAAGCCGGTGATCTTCCGCAACACGCCGCAATGGTTCATCGCCATGGACCGGCCGGTGGACAGCCTCGGCAACCGGACCCTCCGGGAGGTCGCCCTGCAGGCGATCGACGACACCCAGTGGGTTCCGCCGCAGGGCAAGAACCGCATCAACGGCATGGTGGCCAATCGGCCCGACTGGGTGGTCTCGCGCCAGCGCGCCTGGGGCGTGCCGATCACGGTGTTCGTCCATCGCGAGACCGGCGAGATCCTGCGCGATCCGGCCGTCAACGCCCGCATCGTCGAGGCGTTCCGGCAGGAGGGGGCGGATGCGTGGTTCACCGACGCCGACGGCGCCCGCTTCCTGGCGCCCGAGCACGATCCAGCCGCCTACGAGCGGGTGACGGATGTCCTCGACGTCTGGTTCGATTCCGGCTCCACCCACGCCTTCGTTCTCGACGATCCGGAGGCCTTCCCGGGTCTCGCGGGCGTCACGCGCCGCCGCGACGGCGGCGAGGACCGGGTGATGTACCTGGAGGGCTCGGACCAGCACCGCGGCTGGTTCCAGTCCTCGCTCCTCGAATCCGCCGGCACCCGGGGCCGCGCGCCCTACGACATCGTCCTGACCCACGGCTTCGTGCTCGACGGCAAAGGCCTGAAGATGTCGAAGTCGAAGGGCAACGTCGTCGCGCCCCAGAGCGTGATCAAGGATTCGGGCGCCGACATCCTGCGCCTCTGGGTGGCGGCCTCCGACTATACCGACGACCTGCGCATCGGTCCGGAGATCATCAAGACCTTCGCGGAGACCTACAGGAAGCTGCGCAACTCGCTCCGCTGGATGCTGGGCTCGCTCGCCCACCGCGTCGCGGCGGACGACGTGCCGCTCGACCGGATGCCCGAGCTGGAGCGGCTGATCCTGCACCGCCTGGCCGAGCTCGACGCCGAGATCCGCGAGGCCTACGCGGCCTTCGATACCAAGCGGGTGGTGGCGCTGCTCAACGGCTTCATGACCGGCGACCTCTCGTCCTTCTACTTCGACGTGCGCAAGGACGCGCTCTACTGCGATCCGATCTCATCGGTCCGCCGCCGTGCGTCCCTCCAGGTCATCGACGAGGCCTTCCGGCGCGCCGCGATCTGGCTCGCCCCCGTGCTGGCCTTCACGGCCGAGGAAGCGTGGCTCGATCGCTACCCGTCCGAGACCGGCTCGGTGCACCTGCAGACCCTGCCGCACACCCCGGCGGAGTGGCGCGACGACGCCCTCGCCGAGCGCTGGCAGAAGATCCGCCGCGTGCGCCGGGTGGTGACCGGCGCGCTGGAGATCGAGCGCGCGGCCAAGCGGATCGGCGCGAGCCTGGAGGCGGCGCCGGTGGTGCACGTCGCCGACGCGGACCTCCTGGAGGCCGTCCAGGGCGTCGACTTCGCGGACATCTGCATCACCTCCGACATCGCCGTCGTGGCGGGGGAGGGACCGGCAGAGGCCTTCCGCCTCGACGAGGTCCGCGGCGTCGCGGTCGTGCCGCGCCCGGCTGAGGGGCGCAAATGCGCCCGCTCCTGGCGGGTGACGCCCGAGGTCGGGCAGGATGGGGAGTACCCCGACGTCACGCCGCGCGACGCGCAGGCTCTGCGCGAGTGGGACGCCGCCAACCCTGCCGCGAGCGCGGCGTGACACGGTCTGCAGGCCGGCACGACGGCGTAGCGCGCATCTCCTCTCCCCGCACGCGGGGAGAGGGGGGTGCCACGCCCCGTGCGGTACGCGTCCGTTGCCGTCACCTCCGTCCCGATGCGAGAGAGGCGCGCCGATGACCCCCTTCCGCCTCGGCCTCCTCGCGCTCCTCCTCACCTTCGCGCTCGATCAGGCCTCGAAGCTCTGGCTCTATTTCGGCACCGATCTGGTGCTGACGCAGCCCTGGCGCTTCGGGCCTTATCTCGACCTCGTCGTCGTCTGGAACCGCGGCGTCTCCTACGGGCTGTTCCAGCAGGAGGGCGGACTCGGGCGCTGGCTGCTCGTCGCCCTCTCGCTCGTGGCCGCGGCGGGTCTCGCCGTCTGGATGCACCGGGCCGGCTCGCGGCTCCTCGGTCTCGCCCTCGGGCTGATCGCGGGCGGGGCGCTCGGCAACGCCGTCGACCGGGCCGCCTACGGGGCGGTGTTCGACTTCGTGCACCTGCACGCGGGCTCTTGGTCCTGGTACGTCTTCAACGTGGCCGACGCGGCGATCGTGGCGGGCGTCGTCGGGCTGATCATCGACAGCCTGATGCCGGAGCGCGGGCGGGCGAAGGCCGCCCAAGCGGCAAATCCCACCGATTCCGCCCCGTCCGTGTGATCCCGGCAACACGACCCACAGCACATTGCAGGTTGTCTGTGACCCCGCTCTGGTGCAGCCCGGTCAAGGCGCCATACGATCGCCGGAAACCGGGATCAGGCCGAGGAGGTCGGATCAGGCCGCCGAGAGCGCGGTCGCGTGAGGCCCGCCGCCGCGGCGCGGTCCGGGGCGCCCGGCCAACCTGTGGGGCAGCATGACCGGGTATCGCAGGACTCTCGTCACCGTGGCCGCGCTCGCGGCATCCCTCGGCACCTCCGGCGCGCGGGCGCAGGAGAGCGGCTCGCTGATGCGCGACACGCTGAGCACGCTGGGCCTCGTCGAGAAGGACCAGGCCCCGATCGACTACCGCGAGCGGGCACCGCTGGTGATGCCACCCAAGATCGACGGCAAGGCGCTACCGGCGCCGCGCCAGCGCGCGGCCAACCCGCAATGGCCGAAGGAGCCCGAGATCGTCGCGCGCGAGCGCGAGGTCGCCGAGCGCCGC
>NZ_BPQM01000160.1 GCF_022179245.1 Methylobacterium gregans | reverse complement strand
TCAGCGGATTAGAAGGATCCCTCTCCCTGAACGGAGAGGGATCCTTCAAAATCGCTGACTGGGTCGCACGCGAGAAGCAGGCCGCTGGCCTGAGACGAAGTGAACAGACGCTACGCATGGCGGTTATGACGGAGGGCTTACGCAACAAGACGCTGTCGTCCAACCTTCGGAACTCTGACATGAACGATCCAGCTGCGGCGTCATCAGCGGCCGAACCGGCTTCATATCAACAGCGGGATACGGCTCCTTTCACACCCACATATCTCCAGCTTGCTGGGCATGAGACTGGCGTACTCATCGCCGAGGACGAGCCGCTGCTGCGGATGGACACAGCCGATGCCTTTTCAGAGGCCGGTTTGGTCGTCTTCGAAGCGCGCAACGCCGATGAGGCGTTGAAGGTTCTGAATGATCGAAGCGACATTCGCGCGGTGCTCGCGGACGTGTCGATGCCCTCAGCACAATGAATGGTTTTCAGCTTGCGCACATGGTTGCGGCTCGATGGCCGCATGTTGGACTGTTCCTCGTGTCTGGGGTTGAGCGTCCGGACCAAGGCGGCCTGCCGTTTGGTACGTGCTTTGTGCCCAAGCCCTACGATTGCAAACAGCTCATCGGCCAAGTTTTCGCGTTTGTAGAGCGCCAGGAAGCACCCTGATCTGGAGCTCCGGAGAAGGTAGCCCGGCTATCAGGGTCGCCAGAGAACTAGGTTCATCGTATGGCAGGCTGAAGCAAGGGGTGCCATGCGCCCCCCCTTCCGGGTCGTCTGGCCCTGTCGCCTGCCTCAGGCGGGTTTGCGTCCGCCTTTGCTCTCGGAGGCTTCTTAAGTGCCCTTCTCAGAGCCTTCGACGTCGATGCGCTCAGCGATCTGGGCGAGGCCCAGACCGGTCTTCTTCTCGTCCTGCAAGGTTCCGAGGCAGCGTCGTACCGATGCCACCTCAAGGCCGCAGCTTCATCTGCCGCTGGCAGGTTCGAACCGGCTTGCTGCTCATGAACGAGCGGAAGCTGATCGTCTGTGTCGCCGGATCAAACCGGGCCTCTGTTTTGTCGGACTGATTGGCCGTCGTATCCTCCGGCAGCGGCGCGACCGAGCAGACCCGGCCGCGGGTGGTGCTCACCACCTTGCCGTCGCGCAACAGGTCGACGCGTGCCGGACAGATCGCCGGCTCGGCCACCGCGTTGCGCCCGTTCGCCCCCATCTCGCAGAGGCCGCCCGCGAAGGCCACGCTCACGAGGTAGGTCGCACCGTCCGCCTCGATGCGGGTCGCATGGATCTGGTGAAACGGCGTACCGGCGAGTTCACGCTGCCACAGGGGTGCGACGAGCGGCGTGAAGACGGAGGGGTGGCGTGGATCCGAGTAGGTCAGCTTCTGCCACGCGGTCTCCGCATGCGCTGGGCTGAGAGTGGCGCAGGCGGCAAGCGCCGCTGACATCACGAGGCAATTCAAGGTCATCGTCGTCTCACTGGGGTGGATGAGGTGCGTTCGTCGGACGGCATTGCCCGACTTGCGCGAGGTCAGCCGAAGATCGGCATGAGCTGGTGTTCGAGCAGGGTCTCGATGGTGCGTCCGGCCCGGTCGCAGCGGGCGCGCCGCTCCAGGGCGATCAGGCCGCAGAGCCCGAGCCAAACCGCGATGCCGCCGAGCAGGTATGGCAGGAACTTGAGCGCGGTCATGGCCAGGGCGTAGCCGACGAAGCCGTAGACGAGCAGCCCGACGAGCCCGAACAGCATGGCCGGGAAGAGGGCGAACCGAACCATGTCGAACACCACCGAGCCGGCTGCCGCGACCGTCATCAGCGCGAAGCCGCCGAGGCCGCCGACGAGGCTGAGCAGCCAGCCGCCACCCGCGTAGGTGCCGACAAAGGCCACCCAACGATCCGGGTCGACGACATCGAGGCAGCGCCGGTTGGCGTCGTAGTACAGCGTGTCCGCCCAGTAGGCGCGTCGTGCATCGACGAGGCCGACCGGCATGCGCCCGGTCCGCGTGTCGAGCATGCCCAGCACCACGCCAACGGTCACGCCGTCCGCCGTCAGGCGGTACTGCTGGCCTGTCAGTGCCAGGACGTCGTCGTAGTGCTGCAATCCGCTGCTATGGCGGTGCGAGGTCTGTGGCAGCATGGCTTGCGACCCATGGTGGGGGGAACGAGACCGAGGCGGCGTTCACGAGGCCCCCGGGCCCGGGAGCGCGAAGTAGCTGCGCCGCGCATCCTCGCACTGGCCCATGCTCGTCGACAGGGTGCCGGCGGCCAAGAACAGCTCGACCCCGGTCCGCGGCAGGTCGAGCACGAAGATGCTCACCATCCCGGCCAAGCCGAGGCTGGCCAGGGCGTGTGTGGCCTCTGGACCTTGCGTCAGGCAGGCCAGCGTCGCGAGGGGGCCGCCGAGACCCGGCAGGGCCTGAAGGTCGGTGACGCGCCAGACCTTCCCGCCGCTCGGATGCGTATCAGCCGCGAGGTCGCCGGCAAGAACTGGGGTGTCCCGGCCGAACGGCGTGACGCGCAGGTTCTCCTTCGTCCAGAAGAACCAGGAGGTTGTGCGCCGGAAGCGGACCTGCAGGCCGTTGCCGGCGGCTGCGATCACCACCGCGCGTGGATCGGCGTAGGTGAGGCGGCCATCGGGCGCGCTTAGCACGAGACGCCCCTTGCCCAGGACGGGCTCGATCCCCGCCGCGGCGAATGCGGCATCGGCGCGGTGCACGACGACCCGCTTCTCCTCGTCGCGGCAAGCCTCGCCGATCGCCTGGCGCAGGTCCCCGCCACCCGGCGGCAGCATGCGCGTTGACCGGCCGAGATAGGGACCGCAGATGCGTCGAGCCGGCTGCAACTCCGCATCGGCCAGCCCGGCCTGCTCATAGAAGCCGCGGATCTCCGCCAGGGCGGCGTCGCGGGCCGCCTCGCGTAGGGGCCGAACGAGAGCATCGACCCGCGTCTGCATCAGAGTATCGACCTCGCCGCGTTCGGGATCGCGCGGGTCGTGCGCGGCCTGAAGGTCGTCGGCCGATACTCCGAACCAGCCGTTGCGCTCCAGCCCGTCCAACGTCTTCGGCGCGGCGGCGAAGCGGGCGGCCAGGGCCCGCGCCCGGATATCGACGGCTCGCTCGTTCAGCCCCTGCGCCTGCTGCCGACAGGTCTGCTGCAGCGGCCCAGTCAGGCTGAGCTCGAAACCGTCGAAGCTGCTGAACCAGCGCCCGAGTACGCCGGTGCAGCGCGTGCCGACCGCGAGGATCGGCCCCTGGTTCGGGTCGAGCGTGGCGAAGCTTGTCCGGATGGCGTCGTCGATCTCGGGCTGCTGGCGCATCAGCCAGGCCTTCGCCTCGCGGCGGCACGCGCCGCCGACCGCCTGTTCGAAGCGCAGGGCCGCCTCGGTTCCGGCCCCGGCGCTGCGCATGGGGTCACCGAGCATCATGTCGCGAGCGGTGTCGCGTTGCGGGTACCACGGCCCGAGCAGGTCACGGCACTGCGCGACGTCGGTCTGGAGCGGATCGCCGCCGAGCGTCTTGGCCCGGAAGCTCTCGGCGAGATCGGCGATCACTCGAGGCTGCGCCGCCACCAGGCGATCCTCCAGGGCCCGCGCATAGGCTCCGGGAACGTCTGCGCGTCCGACGAACCCCGGACTGCCGACGAGGTGACCGGGGTAACCGACGTCGAGGCGGCGCAGGGTCGCGAGGCGCACGTCGAGCTTCTGGGCGCGCTCGGTGACGAGGCGCAGGTAGAGCGCCGGCACCGCCTTCTCCCGGCAGTAGGCTTCGAGATCGATCTGAAGCTTGGTCGGGAACTCGCCGGGCGGGCGCTCCAGGATCCAGTGGCAGTGCTTGTGGAAGGGCCCGGCCTCGTCCAGCGACGGCGTCAGGGCGAGGAGCGTGTCGACCTGCCCCTTGAGCTCTTCGAACAGGGCGTTGCCGTGCCGCTTCAGCCGCTCCTGCGCGGGCCTGATCTCGTCGTCGTAGACCCGCGGATGCTCGGAGCGCAGCACGGCACCGATCTGATACCAGCGGTACTTGCGTGCGTTCTCCAGCGTCACCGGAGCCACAATGGCCTCCCGGGTGTAGGCCTCGGCCCAATCTGGCATGGCCGCGCCTACAGGGCCCGCGAGCGTGGTCGAGAGGAGCATAGGCGCGAGAGCGCGCGCGACACGGCGAGGCATCGGGAGAGCTTCCAGACAAAGTATGAGGTATGAGGCGCAGGGATGCCGGCTTGGGAGACTGCACGAACCCTTGCGCTTGCTTTTCTCAAGATGTCAGCGAATCGCTGTGCATCAGTCCGAATCGCCTACTCTTAGGCGATTCGTGGAACGGTATTTCCAATTCTGTTCATCTACCTGAAAGTGCGGCGCTTATAGGCTTGCCGCAAGACCAATTTGCGGAGTACAAGCTTGGCCATTCCGAAGGGTTTCGGTCAGCGCGGCGGTGGTCGCGCTGGGCCTGGAACAGAATTGGAAAAAGCGTTCTTAACAGCCACGGCCGCGCCCCCGGCCAAGGCGCTTCTGGGACATTTCGCCATGACGCACCGCCGAGCGTCGCCAGCCGCCGCCTCGCTGTACACGCCCAATGGGCAGCGCAAGTACCTGACGCCGGGCGAGCGCGCCCGCTTCGTCGCTGCGGCCGCCAACTGGCCGCCGACCATCGAGACGCTGTGCCTGACTCTGGTCTGGACCGGCTGTCGGATCTCGGAGGCGCTCGACCTCACCCGCGCCGACCTTGATGCCGAGGATGGAATCGTCGCGGTGCGCTGCCTGAAGAAGCGTCGTCCCGGCATCGTTCGGGAGGTGCCGGTTCCGAGCGCCTTCCTCGACAGCCTGCTGCGCGTGCACCAGCCGGGGAAGCCGCAGGAGCGGCTCTGGGGGATCGCGCGCAACACAGGGTGGCGCTACGTCAAGGACGTGATGCAGGATGCTGGCATCGTCGGCGTGGCGGCCTCCCCAAAGGGACTGCGCCACGGCTTCGGCGTGCACGCACTGCGCTCGGGCGTTCCGCTGAACTTACTCCAGCGTTGGCTTGGGCACGCCGACATCGCCACCACAGCGATCTACGCCAACGCCGTCGGGGCCGAGGAACGCGAGATCGCCGCCCGCATGTGGTGAGCGCGCGCGACGAGCATCACGAACGGTACGCATCGTCCGGGACTGGCAGCCCTATTCAGTCTGGAAGCGATCGCCCTCGGGTTTGTGCTGTTCGGGATCCAACCTAAGCTAAAAGCGAGACGGCAGATCGAGCCTTGTCCACAATGACGAATGCCGATTCCGAAATCTTAGGCTTGACGACACCTTAAGGTTATCACGTTGCTGCTCAGCATCCCGATGGAGGCTGACGTGGACAACGAGAAAAGCCTGGATCTCCAGCAGATCGCCAAGGTCACCGACTTCGTCGTCACATTCGTATCGAACAACAAGCTGCCAGCTGCAGAACTGCCGAATCTTGTCCGATCCATTCACCAAGCCTTCTTTAGCATGGAGGCATCTCAGTCGGCAGCTGCCGATCGGCAGCTTCCGACACCATCCCAGATCCGCAGATCGATCACGCCCGATGCGCTGATCAGCTTCATCGACGGCAAGCCGTACAAGACGCTGAAGCGCCACCTGAGGAAGCACGGCCTCGACCCGCAGGGTTACCGCGACCGCTATGGGCTGCCACGTGACTATCCACTGGTGGCCGCAGGCTACTCCGAGCTGCGCGCCGCGTTTGCCAAGACCACCGGCCTCGGCCGCAACCGCCGCAGGCGTTCCGGGGCCCAGGCGAGCGGGCAGACCTGAACCCGACCTGCCCGTCGATCGAACGAGCGGGCCGCAAGCCGTGCGATGATGACGGCGTGGGCCGACGCTCTAGGTCTCGCCGCGAACGGCTTGAGAGTGGAGACTGATGCACACCGTCGTGCCGCTACAACGTGCAACGCTGACCCAGACAGGATTACGAACCCTCGTGATGCGCGAGCGGTCGTTCGCAGCGCGCAAGACGCTCGTCGATCAAGCGCGCGGCGAACACCTCCACCTGCTCGTATCGGGTCTGGCGGGCCGCTGCCACCTTCTCAGTGACGGCCGCCGGCAGATCACAGGCCTCATCTTGCCCGGCGAACTCTGCGACCTGGGTGCACAAGTGCGACCGCAGGTTAGCGCCTCCGTGGTGGCTCTCAGTCACTGTGTCCTGGGTGAGATCCCACGATCGGCCGTGTTCGAGTCCGATCGTGTCAGACCCGCCTGCACCCAGTTCGTGATCGCCGAGCTCGCTCGCGAGACCACGGTCACCGCGGAGTGGCTCGTCAGCCTCGGTCGCCGTTCGGCCTATGAGCGGATGGCGCATCTTTTCTGCGAACTGTGGACGCGGCTTCATGCCATAGGGATGACCGACGGCATGAGCTTCGACCTCGGCATGACCCAGGTCGATCTTGCCGACGTGCTCGGCATGACCTCGGTCCATGTCAGCCGCGTCCTCAAGATGCTGAGCAAGGATGGCCTGCTCAAGTTCTCGGCGCGGCGCGCAACGATCCTCGACCATGACGCGCTCTGCCGAGCGGCGGCGTACGAGCCCGCCTATCTTCAGGCAGGTTTGATGCAGTTCGCCTGAACCATTGCTGCTGAATTTGGTTGAATCACTCCGTAGCGAGTGCGGATTGAACGCAAAGGGATTTGCCCTCGCCAAAAGCTTGGCAATTTAAGCATCGATACCGCCGAAATTGCAGCCTGACACGCATGCACCGGATCGTATTGATGCGCCAACCTTTGATGCTATCACCCGGCACCGACTTGGGCATCACCTCCCGAAACTCTATGAAACTGAGATTTACGCACCGATTGAGGGACGTCTTGCCGAACTGCTGCTGCAACTCGGTCACGAGCAGATGTTGTCGGACATTGGTCCGGAGGATAAGGCAGTCAAAAAGTAGGCAAGACACGGGTTGCATCCCATGTGGCACTCTGGGCGAGATCAGCGCATCCTCAAGCGTCGCCGCGAGCTAACTGCGTCAACCATGCCAAACAGTCCGCGTCAGCCCAAACAAGTGACCCAAGCCGATCAGGAGATCGGCAGAAAAGTCCGAACCCTGCGGCGGGCCAGCGGCATGGCGATCATCGAGGCCGCCGCTGCTCTCGGCATCTCCTGGCAGCAAATGCACAAATACGAGACGGGCTTGAGCCGCATAGGCATAAGCCGCCTTCAGGCGATCGCCAATCTGTTCGGCGTTTCGGTCTCTACCTTGCTCGAAGAAGATGCCGAGCGTGTCGCGGGCCGCTCAGCCCTCAAGCTGTTGGAAACGCCGGGAGCCTCGGAACTCCTGCAGCTCTATCTCAGCGCTTCGGACGAGGCTGCACGACGCAGCATCCTGGCCCTCGTCGTGGCAGCGGCGGACCTGAAAGCGTGAACCGACCTCCCCGGCAATCCGTCCACTCACCAGATAGCTGCGTGCGGTCCCGAGAAGTCCAGCCAATAGCACCTAAGCTTAATCTAGACCTTGGCGGCCGGCGAAATCTGAACCTTGTTCGGCATAGAGCTGGAACCGATAACCAGATTGTCAGTTGTCTGGGTGCAGGCCTCCAACCGGCCTCATATGGCATCAACCTCGATACCTCACAGGCTCTTGAAACCCTGTCTCCCAGCCGAACTGGGAGGCAGGGTTTCTTGCGTTAGACGCAGTCCTCACGGACGATCTCGCCTGCCGCGATGAGATTCACCTGACCACTTAGCTCGCCGCGCATGCGCAAGAGGAAGCCACGCTGAAGATAGGCGGCAATCTCGTCGTCGCGTGCGGCGATCTGGTTGGCGGCGTGGTGCTTCACCCTGCCGAGAGCAGGATCGGCCACTCGCAGGAAGCCGTCGCGGAAGCGATGCGGGACGAAGCGTTCGCCGTTGACTGCGAACCGGACGAAGCCCCCGAGCGAACCGCCTTCCGGCTCGCTGAAGACGACCGCCTGAGCCGTAGATGGTTCGATAGAGGGACAACCGGCGGTGATGTCAATTGCAGATGCGACACCACCGCCGATCAGCGGATTAGAAGGATCCCTCTCCCTTCAGGGAGAGGTTTCTGTTTTTGGTCTTGTTGTGGGATCGTTCTTGGCATAGCCATGCAGGATCAAACCGTGAACGCGGGGTTCCGTGCAGATCCTAACTGTCTGCTGCAAGCTCGTTCCCGATCCTGCCGACCGCGCCGCCCTGGCGGTGACCGTCCGTGCGTTTGCGGCGTCTTGTCGGACGGTGGTGCGCGAGACGACGGACGATCTTGTCAACGAGACGCGGCTGCGTGCGCAGACCTATCGGCTCGTGCGCGAGCGCTACGGACTCTCAGCCAATCTCGCCCAGCAGGCAATCGGACGGGTGGCTGCCAACCGCAAGGCGGCGCGGGCGAACCACGGCAGAGTCGCAAGCTATCGCGACGCCTCGGTTCAATACGACGAGCGCACGTTCCGGATGTTCGACGGTGAGGCGAGCCTGACCCTCGTCGGTGGTCGTCGACGGGTATCGATGTCGCTCGGCGCGCATCAGCGCGCTCAACTGGCGCGCCATGCCGGGGCCCGGCGTATACGATCGGCGCAACTCGTCGAGCGCCGGGGTCGGCGGACGACATCGTTCTACCTCAACGTCCAGGTCGAGGCGGCGTGCGCTGATCCTATCACGCCGACCGACTGGATCGGCGGCGACATGGGTCGCACCGACGTGCTCCACACGTCGACGGGCCAATTCTGGGCGGGCGGGCACCGCAAGGCGGTGCGTGAGCGCTACCAAAGAGTTCGGCGCTCTCTCCAGAGGAAAGCCTCGAAGGGCACACGGTCGACGCGGCGTCGCTGCCGCGCCGTCCTGCAACGGCTGTCGGGCAGGGAGAGACGCTTTCACGCGGCGGAGAACCACGCGATCTCGCGGCGCGTCGTCCAGGACGCGGCCGAGTTGCGCGCGGGGATCTGCATCGAAGACCTTGCGGGCATTCGCCTGCGCACGATGGTGTCCCGCGCCCTGCGTCGGGAACACGCGGGCTGGGGTTTTCACCAGCTGCGCGGGTTCCTGACGTACAAGGCCGCGCTTGTCGGCGTGCCCTTGCTCGCCGTTGACCCGGCCTGGACGAGCCAGTCGTGCTCGATCTGCGGCTGTATCGGTTACCGCGAGCGCAAGGTCTTCCGCTGTGATGCGTGCGGCCATCAGGCCGACGCCGACCGGAACGCGGCCGATAATCTGCGTCTGATGGGGATGTCCGTAACGCATCCTCGAGGTCCGTGCTGTCCCCTTCCAAAAGTGATAGTGCAGGGCTCCTGAAAGCCTCTTCCTTCAGGGAGAGAAAGTTTACTTTCCCACGGCACCTCGGACCAAGAGCGCTTGAGGCTCCTGCTGGGGCTCGGCCAGATCGAAGTCGAACTGCCGGAGGCGCTTTCGAATCAACTCCTCGCGTGCGGTGACGAACTCCGGCAGTGCTGCCACCTGCCACAGCGCTGGATCGTTCGGGATCAGGTGACGCTCCCGGAACGCGGCATCGCGGGTTTGGAGCCATTGGCTGAACGGCATGTTGCTCTTCTCAAGGTTCTCACGTGCCAGGAGGAGCTGCAGGTTTCCAAGCCGGTTCACGCTGCCCTGGATGCGCTCGATCAGCGGCTCGGACAGGTTCTGCGCTGCGAGCGCCTTCCGATCGGCCAGGGAACGCGGAATGATGTGATCGATGTGGTGAGGGGTCACACCCCAGGCGTGGGCATCGTAGAGGAGCGACAGCGCCAGGAAGCAGGTACGCTTTCCGTAGCTGCTACCAAGCACGCCTTCGATGTTGCCATCGTCGAAGCTCGTTGCCCGACCACGACCAACAAGACCCTGGACGAGCGCCTGATCGGGAAAGTCCCTGTCTGCCTTCAGTGCCTCCTGGAGGATGGAGCGCGCTTGTCCGATGGTTCGGTCGGAGCTTCCGCCGAACACGCCGTTCAGCAGGCTGCCGAGGAGCCAGCGCTGAATACGCTTCGCATTCGCCGCCTCGAACGGTGTGGTGCCGTCGAGACTGCCGCTCTCGGTCTTGTGAATGTAGTAGGCAATCGGCAGCAGCGCGTTGAGCGAGGTCAAGGTCTCGGCATCGATGCCGAACCGGTTCACCAAGCGAAGGGTGGCCTCAAGACTAGCCTTGATCCGCGTCCAATCTGCTTCGATACGGGCCAGATTGCTGTTCGTGAAGTTGCCAATCTTATAGCGCTGATCCAGGTCGCAGAGCACAAGGCAAGATTTGAGAACAAAGTCTTTATCAAGGCGATTTCGCGTCCCAAGCCCGTCGTTCAAATGATCGACGAAGCTGTAGATTTCCTGCCGTGCGCTCACTCCCGCCCATTGAGCGGTAATCATCGAGAGCAGGAGGTCCGACTTGCTCAGCTTCGTGCCACCGTCATTTGCACGGATGAAAATATCGAGGACACGATCGTAGGACTGGTCCTTCTCCGTGTAGTAGGCGACGATTTCATCCTTCAGTATGACGCGAAAGAGGCGGTCGAGGGTTTTCTCGACGATCCGTCGCTGCGCCTTCGTTGACGTCTCCGGCAAGGCGTCGACCATCCGATCCTTGAGGTCTTCGAAGATATCGTCGCCAGTGCAATCGAGAATGCGGCCGAGCTTCATCCAGAGATGATTGGCGTCGTTTTGCGGCTCCTGCTCGAAGAAGCGCAATCCATAGGTCACGCCAAGGTCTTCCCCGTCGAGCTCCTCGTTATCCGATGTCGGATCCTTCAGCAGGTTGATGTAGAGGCGCTGCCGGCTCCAGGCATCGCGGTTGTTGCGGCGTCCGTAGCGGGCGCGAACCGAATAGGTGCCGCGCAGGCCGATGAGCAGGGAGGTAAGCCGCTGCTGCCCATCGAGCACCAGAGTGATCCTGCGGCCATCCGTCTCCGCCGTCTCGTTGTGAGTATCCCCGTGCCGGAAGTTCTCGACAAACTTGTAGATCTCCCAATCGGCCCGCCGATCCGGATTGACGTCCCAGAACAGAAACGATGAAATTGGGTAGCCCTTCAGCAGAGAATCGAAAAGAGCAATGATCTGCTCGGGCTGCCACACGTAGGGACGCTGAATCGCCGGCAAGAAGTAGCTGCGGTTGATGTCGTCCAGAACGCGGGCGACGGTAGACGTATCGTAGGACATGGCGATCGCCGGTGGGGTTTGGGAGAGCCGCCTAGCTGCCAAGTTTTGAGCCTCGTGTCCACGGGACAGCTTCGCTTTACCGCCGCTGAGGCGGGTGGCGCTTTGGCTATCTCATCACAGGGTTGTGGATCGCTGGATCGTCGCATGCCTCGGAAGGCGATCGCGCTCATGAGCGCCTCAGTCCTCGAGCAGTTCCACCGCGTGCGGCAGACCGCCGCCGTCGGCGACGGCGAGGCCGATGCCTGCGTGGTGCTCGCGATCCTCCGCAACCGCGAATCAGCGCGTGGCGAACGGCCGCCTCGCCGAAGCGATCCATGCGGCGGGGCCTCCGGCTTGGAGGCCAGTGAGCGAACGCTCTGGATGCTCCGTAGGCCACACTGACGCGGCAACCGCTGTTGAAACCGGCCCTACGTCGTCTGTGGCCGAGCTTTCCGCTACCTGCAGGCAAGGACCTAGGGTAGCCTCGCGTCGAGTAGCAGAGAATGGCCGGACCTGCCGGCCGTCATGCGGGGGACATGACACGGTGGATGCGTTCGGCCTCGACCAAAGCCTGATCCGGGACTACGACGCCTTCGCGCGGTCCTTTAACAGGATCGCCGCGGACGACATCCGGACCGAAGTCGATCGCCTCTACGACGGCAAGGCGTTCTGGCCGGATCCCCTGATCACGATCAACCCGCACTTTGCGCGCGGCGAGACCCTGCAGGCGCTTGTGAACGACGGGATCCTGCACCCGCTCACGCCGCAGATCTTCCGCGAGCGCGGTCGGATCCTTGATCCTCACCGGCATCAGGCCGAGGCGCTGACCAAGGCCAAGGCGGACAAGAGCTTCGTCGTTACGACCGGGACCGGATCGGGCAAGTCGCTCTGCTACTTCCTGCCGATCATCGACGAAGCCGTCCGCGAGCGGCAGACGCCCGATTTCAAGCCGTGCACACGCGCCATCGTCGTCTACCCGATGAACGCCCTGGCGAACTCGCAGTACGAAGGCCTGACCGAGTTCCTGAACCAGTGTGGGATCCCCGAAGCGCAGCGTCCCAGGGTGCGCATCTACACGGGCCAGGAGAGCCGTGAGAAGCGCGAGGAGGTTCGGGACAATCCGCCCGATATCCTCCTGACCAACTTCATGATGCTCGAACTCCTGCTGACGCGACAGAGCGAGCTCGACACCCAGGTGATCGGCAACGCCCGCGGATTGCGCTGGATCGTGCTCGATGAGTTGCACACCTATCGCGGTCGACAGGGAGCCGACGTCGCCATCCTCGTACGCCGCCTTCGCGATCAGCTTTGCCGCGACAGTCGGCCCCCTGTCTGCATCGGCACGTCCGCGACCATGGCGACGCCAGATCAAGGCAATCCCGTCGAGGCCGTGGCGAAGGTTGCCAGTGATCTGTTCGGGGTCAAAATCGCTGACGACTGCGTCATCGATGAGGCCCTCCAACGTGCCACCAGCGAGGATCTGACCGTCGCAGGCATCCAGGGCCAGCTTGCTGCCTGCATCCGGAGCACCGTCCCGGCAACGGCCACGGATGCAGAACTCAAGGTCCATCCGCTCGCCGTCTGGATCGAGCTTCGCATTGGTCTTGAGTACAAGCCTCAGTTGAAGCGACGGGCACCCATGACCCTGGTCGCAGCCGCGGAAGTCCTAGCCGGCGAGACCGGGTGCGACGCCGCGCTGTGCGAGCAGCGGTTGCGCGAGATGCTCAGCCTCTTAGCGCGGCCGGGTGCTGAGCGGGGTGGCTCAGGCTCCCGGGCTTTCCTGGCTTTCAAGCTGCATCGGTTCATCTCGGGCGCAGGGCTCGTCTACGCGACCCTGCGCACGCCCGGCTCTCCCGGCATTCGCCGGGTGACGCTGAACGGCCAGACCCATCACCCGGAGGACAAGACCGCCCGGCTGTTCTCCACCCACTTCTGCCGCGAGTGCGGGCACGAGTACCACCCCGTGACCCGGCTCGACGACGACGCCGGCGACAACTTCGTCGCACGGTCGATCGACGATCCCATCAACGAGCGCGATACCGAGCATGGGATCGCCGGATATCTCGTGCCCGAGCCCGAGACGATCAACGACTTCTTCCAGGGCGCGTTGACCGACTACCCGGACGAGTGGGTCGAACACGCGCCCCGTGGTCCACGGTTGAAGGCGACGCGCCGCAAGCAGCAGGTCGCGGCCGTAACCGTTCTACCGAATGGCCGCGTCGACCCGACCGGACGCCAAGCTTGGTTCATCCCCGGCCGCTGGCGCTTCTGTTTGGCCTGCGAGCATGAGGCGCAACCCGGCACCCGCGAGCAGAACAAGCTCGCGGGCCTGACCGCCGAAGGGCGCTCGTCCGCGACGACGCTCCTCGTCAGCAGTCTCCTGCGCTACATGCACCGACCAGACGCGAGGATCGCGGCCGACAAGCGGAAGGTGCTGGGGTTTTCGGACAACCGGCAGGACGCCGCGCTCCAAGCCGGTCATTTCAACGACTTCATCTTCACGACGCTGCTGCGCGCCGCCGTGCTGTCGGCCGTCCGAGCCGCCGGTCCGGATGGCCTCGCCGAAGCCGAGTACGGCACAGCTCTCCAGAAGGCGCTCGGTTTCGAGGACGGCAATGATGCACGGCGGCGGCACTGGATGTCTGCCCCCGAAGCCGTCGGGCCGTCGCGTGCGCGGGCTATCACCGATCTGACCCGGGTGCTCAGCCACCGGGTGTGGAGCGACCAACGCCGCGGTTGGCGCTACACCAATCTCAACCTCGAGAACTTGCAGCTTGTCAGAGCGGATTACCCAGGCCTCGAAAGCTGCTCCGACGACAGCCTCTTCAAGGACCACCAGCTTCTGCGGCCTCTCCAGCCCAACGACCGCCGAGCGGTCTTTCGCGCCCTGTTTGAGGTCATGCGCGGGGAACTCGCAGTCGAGAGCGATTTCCTGAAGAAGGGGCCGCTCGACAGCCTCGGACTGTCGTCACGCGACAACCTGCGCGCACCCTGGGCGATCTCGGATCAGGAGACGGTCTCCACCGCCGGGATCCTGATCGTCCCCGAGAGCGCGGGCGGCAAACCGCTCCCACCCGGCGGCGCGCGCGACCATCGGCTGATCACAGCCGGCCCGAACAGTCGAGTCGGCAAGCGCCTGCGCGACGGTCGCCTCTGGGGAGGCCGACGCCTCACGATCCACGAGTACGACGAACTCTTGGAAAGCGTCGTCCGTATCGCCAAGGCGCAGAATTGGATCCGGGAGATCGTGGAATACGGAATCACGGGCCTGAGGCTGCTTCCCTCCGCTATCCGCCTCGTCGCTGGCGCGCCCGCGAAGGACGTGAACAGCTACTTCGCTGGCCTCTATCGCGAGACGGCAAGCATCCTCACGAGCGACGACGACAGCCTACTTGGCTTCGAGAGCCGTGAGCACACCGCACAGGTCGACAAAGACCTGCGACTGTGGCGTGAGGCGCGCTTCCGATGGGGTGATGCCGGACGGCGCAACCTCGACACGATGCGCGCGGACCAGACCAATCCGTTGGAGGCCGACAGCTTTCTGCCGGTGCTGTTCTGCTCGCCGACGATGGAGCTCGGCGTCGACATCTCGGTGCTGAACGCAGTCTACCTGCGCAATGCGCCGCCCACGCCGGCGAACTACGCGCAGCGCTCGGGACGCGCTGGACGCTCCGGCCAAGCGGCGCTCATTGTCACCTATTGCGCCGCACAGAGCCCCCACGATCAGTACTACTTCGCCCGCCGCGAGCAGCTCGTCGCCGGCTCTGTCAGGCCTCCGGGCATCGATCTCGCCAACCGCGACCTTGTCGAGGCCCATCTCAACGCGATCTGGCTGGCCAAGGCCGGTGCCGACGGCCGGTTGCGTCAGGAGTTGCCCGATGCCATCCCAGCCATCCTTGATCTCGATACGCCGAAACGCACGGTCCGCGCCGACATTGCTGACCATCTCACGAACCCGGACCGCGTCGTCGGGGTCGAGGGCGACTTCGAACGGATCCTCGACACCATCCGCGACTGCGTTACCCCCGCCGTTCTGAACGATCCCAGCAGCGATTGGCTGAAGAACCCGAACGCCTTCGTGGCCGAGGTTGCGAGAACGGCGTCCCAGCGTTTCAACAGCGCTTTCGGGCGGTGGCGTGACCTCTACAACGCCGCCTTCGCGCAGATGGAGGAAGCCAATCGTCAGAGCATGCGGCCTGGCCTGACCAAGCAGGCGCGCGACGCGGCCGAGCGGGCCTTCCGCATCGCCAACAGCCAGATCAGGCTGCTGGAGCATGGCGGCAAGTCGGATAATTCGGATTTCGCCTCGCATCGCTACCTCGCGACCGAGGGGTTCCTGCCGGGATACAACTTCCCGCGGCTACCGCTCTACGCCTACGTGCCCGAGCAGGGCTCCGGTGGTCCGCGCGCGGCTTACCTTCAACGCGCCCGCTTCCTGGCCATCGCCGAGTTCGGTCCCGGCTCGCTGATCTATCACGAAGGACGTGCCTTCAAGGTCGTGCGCGCCAAGATCCCGCCGGACGTCCGCGACGCGCAGGGCGTTTTGGCCGAGGGCAATCTCGCGCTCTGGCGCGTGTGCCGCTCCTGCGGCGCGGGCCACGAGGGCGACGGACAGAATCTGTGTCACGCCTGCGGCAAGCAGATGACGGGTGCGAAGCGGATCCAAAAGGTTCTGCGCATTGAGAACGTCGAGACAATCCCGTCCGAGCGGATCACCGCCAACGAGGAGGCTCGTCGGGGTCGCGGGTTCGAGATCCAGACGACGTTCACCTGGGCCAAGCGTAACGGTCAGAGCGACGTCCTGACCGCCGTCGCTGAGGATGACGGCGGGACCGTGCTGGACCTGACCTACGCACCCCGAGCTCAGATCAGCCGGCTCAACCTCGGCCTTCGCAAGCGCAAGGACAAGGATCTCTACGGCTACCCCATCGATCCGCAGAACGGTCAATGGGTCGGTGCCGACCAAGAGCGCGACGACGACGATACCGACCCGGCCGACCCCACGCGCCCAGGAGCCGTGCGCGTCGTACCCATTGTCCAAGACCACAAGAATGCAGCCCTGCTCAAACTCTTCGGCCCGGAGGCCGAGGAGTGCACGCTTGCCACGCTCCAGTACGCGGTCGCGCGCGGCTTGAGCCTCGTCTTCCAGGTCGAGGAAGGAGAGATTGCCACAGAGGCCGTGCCCGACCGTCGCAATCGCAAGGCCATCCTGGCCTACGAGTCCAGCGAGGGCGGAGCCGGTGTCCTGCGGCGGCTCGTCAGCGAGCCAGAACGCTTGGCAGAGGTCGCCCACCGCGCTCTGGAAGTCATGCACTTCACCCCCGATAGCATCGACGACGCGCTCGCTACGCGGGACGCGTCCAAGCTCAAGGACGCCGACGACACTTTCTGTGTGCGCGGGTGCTACCGCTGTCTCCTGTCCTACTACAACCAGATGGACCACGCTCTCATCGACCGGAACGACGAGGCTGCGCGAACCGCACTGGTGCGGCTCGCCGCCAGTGTTATCCGGTCGACCTCTGTCGTGTGCACAGCGCCCTCGGTCGCCGCGAGCACGGAAACTTGGCCGCAGGCTCTCAGCCGATGGGGCCTGCCGCCATTCGATGCCAAGCGCCTGAAGTTCGATACCGACGGGCTCCTCGATGTCTGGCGCAGTCACCACGTCGCGATCGCCTACGCGCCGCCGCCGCAGGAGGTCGTCGATGAGCTTGAGGACGGCGGCTGGACGCTCGTGGTCCTCAAGGGCGATCCCGAGCACGATCCACCCTCTGCCCTCAGCACGCTGTTCAAGGTCGCCGCATGACCGTCCAGTTTTCCCCCGGCGACCTCGTGCGGGCGCGCGGCCGCGAATGGGTTACGCTGCCCCATGACGATCCGGCCGCGCTGCGGCTGCGCCCGCTCTCAGGCACCGAGGCCGATGCGCTGACGATCCTGCCAGCGCTTGAACGCGTGCCGGTTGAGGCCGCTCACTTCCCCCCGCCGTGCGTGGACGTGCGCGGCACGCAGGAGAACGCACGCCTCCTCGCAGAGGCGCTACGCCTTTCGCTTCGACGGGGTGCAGGCCCGTTCCGCTCGTCGGCGCGCGTCAGTTTCGAGCCGCGCGCCTATCAACTCGTGCCGCTGCTGATGGCGATGCGTCTGCCTGTCGTGCGGCTGCTGATCGCTGACGACGTCGGCATCGGCAAGACCGTCGAGGCCGGCCTCATCCTGCGCGAACTCCTCGACCGGGGCGAGATCGAGCGCTTCTGCGTCCTTTGCCCGCCCCACCTCGTCGATCAGTGGGTCGGGGAGTTGCGCACCAAGTTCGACATCGAGGCCGTCGCCGTAACATCGGCCTCAGCGCCGCGGCTTGAGCGGAAGGTCGTCGGCACTCAGAGCCTGTTCGAGGTTCATCCCTTCACGGTCGTCAGCCTCGACTACATCAAGGCCGAGAAGCGCCGTGAGAGCTTCGCCGCGTCCTGCCCACCCTGCGTCGTCGTCGACGAGGCCCATGCCTGCGTCGGTACGCATGGCAGCCGTCAGCGTCGCTACCGGCTCCTGCAGCGTCTCGCCAGGGATGCCGATCGGCACATGCTGTTCCTCACAGCGACCCCGCACAGTGGGGACGAAGAGGCCTTCGACCGTCTGTTGAAGCTCCTCGACGAGAGCTTCGAGATGGCGGGCCTGGAGACCAATGCCGGTCGTATCGCGCTCGCGCGCCACTTCGTGCAGCGACGGCGCAAGGACATCCTCGACCAGAAATGGGAAGGCGATCAGATCTTCCCGAAGCACGAGAAGCTCCACCGGCCCTACTCGTTGGGCCCTGATCACACGGCGTTCCACGACGCCGTTCTGGACTACTGCCTCGACCGTATTGAGGACGCGGGCGACGGCACACACCGTCAGCGTCTCACGCTCTGGTCGACGCTGGCGCTCCTGCGGTGCGTCGGATCCTCACCTGCCGCCGCGCTCAACGCGCTTCGGAACCGCCAGGACGGCGATTCCGAACGCCTATCGATGCAGGTCCTCGACGAGGAGGATGAGGATACCGAAGCCGTCGACGCCGAACCGAGCGCCTACCTCGGCACCGATCCGGCGCTCGCCAAGCTGATCCGGCAGGCGGAAGCCCTGGTCCGCCAGCCGGATCCCAAGCTCGCGATGATGATCGAGGAGCTGAAGCCCCTGATCGCCGCTGGCGCGAACCCGGTCGTGTTCTGTCGCTACATCGCGACGGCCGACTATGTCGCCACCGCGCTTCGCAAAGCTTTCGCGGGTCTCGCCGTCGAGACCGTCACCGGTCTGCTCGTTCCCGATGATCGCCGCGACCGCGTCGAAGGCATGGCCGAGGAGCCGCAGCGCCTGTTGGTAGCGACTGACTGCCTTTCCGAGGGCATCAACCTGCAGATGCTGTTCGATGCCGTCGTGCACTACGACCTGTCGTGGAACCCGACCCGGCATCAGCAGCGCGAAGGGCGCGTCGACCGCTTCGGCCAGCCCGCGCCAGTGGTGAAATCGATGCTGCTGTTCGGCGCGGACAGCCTGATCGACAGCGCCGTCCTCAGCGTGATCCTGAGGAAGGCCGAGCAGATCAAGAAGGATCTCGGCGTCATCATCGCGCTCCCTGAAGATCGCCAGGTGATCTCGGGCGCGCTCCTGAACGCAATGCTGGAGCACCGCGGCCGCCCGCGCGCCCAGCGACAGCTCGATCTCTTTGCCAAGGAGGCGAGCGTGTTGTCGGCTTGCTGGCGCGATGCCGAAGAGGGCGAGAAGCGGTCGCGGGCACGCTACGCGCAACACGCCCTCAAACCCGCCGAAGTGATGCCGGAGTGGGAGAACTGGCGCGCGATCATCGGCGGCCCGGAGCGGGTCGAGCGCTTCGTCGCCCGCGCGATGGATCACTTCAACACAGCCCTCGAGCCTGCCCGTGAGACCACGTTCCGTGCCGATCTCGCCAAGCTGCCAACGCCCATCGCTGAGCGTCTCGACGCGAGTGGCGTTAGGGGCGAGGTGCGGATCAGCTTCGAGGCCAAAGCGCCGGCTGGAGCCGCCACTGTCGGTCGGGCTCACCCGATCACGTCGACGCTGGCCGAAAGTCTGCTGGAGACGGCGCTCGACCCGAAGAGCGAAACCGGGTTCGAGCTCGTCCGGACCGGGGCGTGGAGCACCAACGCGGTCGACGCGATGACGACGATCGTGCTGATCCGTCTACGCCACAAACTCACCGTCCACGGGCGGACCGAGCGTATGCTCCTCGCGGAGGAGGCCGTCACCCTGGCTTTCGCCGGATCCCATCCGACCGCCATCGCTGCGGGCGAGGCTGCCCAGGAAATGCTCGAAGCGCCCGCGAGCGGCGATCTCGCCGAGACCGCGCGCCACCGTCTGATCGCGAAAGCCTGCGAGCGTGTGCTGAGCGCGTACATGCCCGCGATCGAAGCCTACGCCACGCAACGCGGCGAAGCGCTCGAGGCCGACCACCGCCGCGTCCGTGCCGCGGCCCAGGGAACGCCCCGGGTTACCGTCGAGCCGATCCTGCCCGCCGACATCGTCGGCGTCTACATCCTCACCCCGGGAGATCTGTGATGGTCCGCCAGCCGAGACCCGCGGCGCGGACACGCCGCGCCAAGCGCGCGCCGGCCATCGCATTCGATGCGATCACCCTCGAAGGTGGCCTGATCGCGCCGGCGATGCTGACACAGATCGCCCGTATCGAGGCGGACGAGCAGACCGCGGCCGATTACGGCATCGCGCGAGGCCTGATCCTGCGCGATGAGATCGCGCGCGCCTACCGGATTGCCCAGGCGCACTACGCCGACCTCACGGCGCACCCGGAGCCCTCGCTCGCGGCCACAGAGCGCTTCACCGAGGCCCTCCTGCGTGACGTCCTGGAGTTTCGGGATCTCGTGCCGATCGGTCGGCACGACCGCGACGGCGACATCTACCCGCTGACCTTCGAAGCTTTGAGTGGACGTGTGCCGGTGGTCGTGGTCCCGCCGGCTGACGGCATCGACCGCGTGAGCCCGAGCCTGACGGCAGCCGGACGGCGCGGATCGGCCGCCAGCGTCGTCCAAGACTGGCTCAACGCCGAAGACGCCGCTCTCTGGGGCCTTGCCTGCTGCGGCACGCGGCTGCGCCTGCTGCGCGACAACCCCAGCCTGACCCGCCCCGCCTACATTGAGGCCGACCTTGATGCGATTTTCACGAACGAGGGCCGCGTCGACTTCGCCGTGCTCTGGCTGCTGTTGCACGCCACCCGCTTCGGCAAGCCCGCCGATGCGGTTTCGGATTGCACACTGGAGCGATGGCGGCTTGCCGGTCTGAAGGAAGGAGAGGTTGCCCGAGACCGCCTACGCGACGGCGTCGAAGAAGCCCTCTTGGCGCTGGGTACTGGCTTCCTCAGCCATCCAGCCAATGGGGACCTGCGCAAGTTCGTCAGCAGCGGCATGATCCCGGCGCAAGTCTACTTCGAGCAGTGCCTGCACCTCGTCTACAGGCTGATCTTCCTCTTCGTCGCCGAGGATCGCGACCTCCTGCACCCTCCTCAGACTGCCGCGCTCAAGCGGCTGCGCTACGCCCAGGGCTACAGTCTCGGAAACCTGCGACAGGCCAGCATCCGTCGAACCTCATACGATGCCCACACTGATCGCTGGGAGGCGCTTCAGATTGTCTTCCGTGGCCTAGCGGAGGGGCAAGAAGAACTTGGCCTGCCTGCACTCTCCGGGTTGTTCGAGCCGGGCCGCATGGACAATCTCGAAAGTTGTACCCTGGCGAACCGTGACTTGATGAAGGCCATCCATCGTCTGGCTTGGCTCAAGGGTCAGGACGGCACATTACCGGTCAACTGGCGAGATATGCAGACCGAGGAACTCGGGTCCGTCTACGAAAGTCTGCTCGAACTCGCACCACGCATCACTGCGAACGGAAGGGAGCTGCTCTTTGCAGAAGGCGCGGAAAAGAAGGGCAACGCCAGAAAAACGACTGGCAGCTACTACACTCCCGATAGTCTCGTTCAGGCGCTCTTGAACACCGTTGCCGACCCAGTCATGGATCGCGTCATTGCAGGCTCGCAAGATCCAGCCCGTGCGTTGCTCGGCCTACGCATTATCGACCCTGCCTGTGGTTCGGGGCATTTCCTCCTCGCAGCCGCGCGCCGATTGGCGACACGGGTTGCGCGCGTCCGCAACGGCGGTGTCGCTTCGGCGGATCAGTATCGCGAGGCCATGCGTGACGTCGTCCGGCGATGCATCCATGGTGTAGACCGCAATCCAATGGCGATCGACCTCGCCAAGGTTGCGCTCTGGATCGAGTCTCTCGAACCGGGCAAGCCGCTCGGCTTCCTCGATGCCAATCTTGTCTGTGGGGATGCTCTCCTCGGAACATTCGCTTTCGGCGAGAAGCTCGACAGCCTCTTGGACGATGGTATTCCCGACGACGCGTACAAGCCTCTCACTGCAGACGAGAAGCCTGAGTGCCGTAAGTATTTCCTCAGAAACCGAGACGAGCGTATCGGGCAAGGGCGGCTCGATATTTTCCAAGACAAGACCTGGAAGCCGCAGAACTCCTACATCGAACGGATTGTCGAGACGTTCAAGGCGATGCCGGAGGATACCCCTCGTGAGCGTAGGGCACGCCAGGACCTTTGGCAGCAGGCCATGGCAGATCCGGGTTTACTTGCGAAAAGACAGGCGTGCGATACCTACGTATCCGCTTACCTCATCATCAAAGATGGCACCCCAACACCGCACGGGGAACGAACGATCCCTACGACAGCCGACGTCGCTGCCATCCTACGGCAGCTCAGTATAGGCGCGGAACTCGAAGTGTCGTGCTCACGGGCTTGCGCGAACGCTCGCGTTCTTCATTGGGGCCTAACCTTCGCCGACGCCTTTGCCGCTGGTGGGTTCGACATCGTTGTTGGAAACCCTCCGTGGGATGTAATCCAACTTGGCGAAGAGGAGTATTTTGCTCAGCGTAAGCCCGAGATTGCCTTGCTGGCAGGAGCAAAGCGCAAGAAGGCTATCCAAGAACTCAAAGCTGATCATCCCGAGATATTCTCAACTTATGAAAGAGACAAGCGTGCGTTCGAAGCGGCAAACGAGTTCGCGCGTTCGTCCGGCAGATTTCCCCTTACCGCGCGCGGCAAGGTCAATTCTTACGCACTGTTCTCTGAACTCTGCGCCAAGTTGATCTCACCCAGGGGGAGGGCAGGGATCGTGGTTCCTACTGGGATTGCAACAGACGCTAGCACATCACTGTTCTTCGCTGATCTGATCGCGAGCAAGAGGCTCATTCGCCTCGCTGATTTCGAGAACCGGCAGAAGCTCTTCGCCGCGCCAGATGCGCGAATGAAGTTTTGCCTCCTGACAATCGGCGAAGGCTGCGATAAGCCAACTTTTTCTTTCTTCTCGACAGACACTTCCCAGATCGACGAGCCCGAAAGAAACTTCACGCTATCTGCGGAAGAAATTTTGAAAATCAATCCCAACACTAAGACTGTGCCGATTTTTCGAGCTCGCGAAGACGCGCGACTGACCAAATATATTTACGGCCGCTCTCAGGTTCTCGTCGAGGAGGCCAACAAATCCACAGGCAATCCTTGGCGTGTGATGTTCCGTCAGGGCCTATACAACATGACGACCGACAGCGCACTCTTCAAAGATGCTGTTCAGTTGACCGACATGAATCTCGTTCGCGAGGGTACCGACTGGATTACCGATCCGAACGCGACGTTGACGAGCACCCGCAGCGGTGAACCGCTGCGGTACATCCCACTCTATGAAGCCAAAATGGTCAACTTCTACGATCATCGCGCCGGGGGATACGCTCAGAGAGGCGATGAACGCGGGTATAGAGTTCTTCCCGAAACCAGCGATGAGGAACATGCCGATCCAGATTTCGAGCTGACGCCGTTCTACTGGATTAATCAAGCGGACGTCGAGGAGCGCCTCGCCGCAGTGCGCTGGAAGCGCGATTGGTTCATCGGCTTCAAGGATCTTACCTCGGCGACCAACGAGCGGACTTTCGTTCCTGCAATCATTCCGCGCGTTGGGGTTGGGAATAATCTCCCCCTTCTGTTTCCTGACATAAGCGACGCCAGGAAGATTGCATGCCTAGTTGCCAATATGAGTAGCCTGATCTTCGATTTTGTCGTTCGCCAGAAGGCAGGCGGATTGCACATGAATTTTTTTTACGTAAAGCAATTCCCGGTGCTGAGCCCTGACGATTATAAAGATGCCGACCTAAACTATATTGTGCCTCGCGTTCTCGAGCTCGTGTACACAAGCCACTCGATGGCACCGTTTGCGCGCGACCTGGGATATGTCGAATCTCCTTTCAAATGGGAGGAACAGCGGCGTGCCATGCTGCGAGCCGAACTCGATGCGTGGTTTGCGCATGCCTATGGTCTCAGCCTCGATGACCTGCGCTACATCCTTGATCCTGCGGAGGCGAAAGGGATAGAATACCCCTCGGAAACGTTCCGAGGCCTGAAGTCCAATGAAATGCGGGACCACAAGGAATATCGCACATCTCGGCTGATACTGGCTGCGTATCACGATCTCAAGATAGGCTTTGGCGCGCGCATCGCAGCAGAGTAGAATGTCCGAATCTAGCCCTGCACATTCCTCATCTCTTCGCCTTGCGACTTGGATTGGCATCCGCCAAGCCGCAAGCAGGAACGGATTTTCTAAAGGCTTGGATCATCCAGTGGCTCACGAAGGATGGTACCTACTTCGCTCGACGCAAACGCCATTCCAGGTCCACGTTGCCGTTCGCGGCCATGACGGTCCTTGGACGCTCTCATTCACCGAACCTCGGATCTCGACCAAAGCTCTGCCCGGCCAGGACTTTCAAGGGCCGATGCCAGGGCGCAGCGGGCGCATGCTCAGCACGCTCGCTGAACTCGGCGACGCGCTCGCCAAAATCTTCCATCTCGTCACTCAGGAGCTACCGCCGTCGGCTTATCAGGAGTTCTTGGACGAGACTCATTCGCTACCTACGACGACCGACGCCGGACGAACGGCCATCGTCCGAACTGCGCAGGGCATCTTCCGACGCCACCTCGACAGGCACTGGAATCAAGCCTGCGCGATCACGGGCATACAAGACCGCGAACTTCTTCGGGCGTCGCACATCAAGCCTTGGGCCGCGTCTGACACCTACGAACGCGTTGACCCCTTCAACGGCTTGCTTCTCTCGGCTCTCTGGGACGCGGCCTTCGATCAAGGGCTCGTCAGCTTCAGCGACGAAGGAAGCCTGCTCGTGAGCCCGGCGCTTTCCGCGCGAGCCGTGACAGCACTCACAGAAGGTCGAACGATCGTCGTTTCGGTGCAGGACAGGCACGCTCCGTACCTCCAGGACCATCGGGCTCGGAATGGCTTCTCTGCATCGCCATAGCCGGGTACGACACGAGGGCCGATCGACTTGGTTTCCCGCCTCCTAGGACGACAAGGCTCGGTCGTTAGCGGCCCAGTTTGGAGCAGCGCTTCAAAACTTCTTCCGTCGCACCCATACAATACGCGATTCAGCAGCCCACATCGCCGACGATCGGGACAATAGGTCCTCAGCCGGTCAGACGAAGCGGCGACATCGACCCGACGATTGCCTCGCACGGGTGCATCCCGCTACAGCGCAGCCCGCGTGAATTCCTGACGGCAGTTGCCCCCGATCCGCGGGAACGGCTTCCGCAAAGCACGCTGAACAGCCGCCCGGAATTATCGGAGCCCCCATGCAGACGACCTTCGGTCTCAATCGCTCGCTGGGTGGCGCGATCGGCATCATCGCACTCGTGTCGCTTCTCAGCAGCGGCGCTGTGCTCCTGACACTCCGACAACTCGACGAGGCCACCGGGGGACGCGGTCGGTCGAGCCAGATCATCCGCGGCCTCGGTGATCTGCGGATCGCGATGCTCGATCAGGAGACTGGTCTGCGCGGCTACCTCATCACCGGCCGGGAGAGCAGCCTGGAGCCCTATCGGTCAGGCCGACCGGCTCTTGACGAGGCGGTGAACCGTGTCGGCATCCTGCTTGGCAGAGACGCGGAGACCTCGCGCCTCCTTGCAGAGGCTGTCGCGGCTGCGCGTGCGTGGCAGTCCGACATCGGCGAAGCTGCCATCCGCCGCGCTGCCGATCCGGCGACGCGGGCCGAAGCAGTCCGCATTGAGGGGGATGGATCAGGCAAGACGCTGTTCGACACCTTCCGGCGAAAGCTTGCCGCGATCGAGAGCCTGGAAGAGGCCAACCGCCTGGCGCAGAACGAGCGTCTCGCCCGCGCGCAGAGCAATGCGAGCCTCACCCGGTGGGCCGGCAGCCTGCTCACGCTGCTGATCTGCCTCTGGATCGGGATCGCTATCAACCGCCTCATCGTCCGGCCCATCCTGAGCGTGATGGCGTTCGTCGAGCGCGTCGGCGGCGGCGATCTGACAGGGCGTGCTGCCGCGACGAGCCGCAACGAGATCGGCCGGCTAGGTGCGACGCTGAACGCGATGGTGTCGGGACTGGCCGAGCTCGCCCGCACCAACCGCGCGGCCACGCAGGATCTTGACGCGGCGGCCGCCGAGATCCGCGCCTCGGCGCGGGAGCAGGCGGCCTCCGTCGAGGAGCAGTTCGCCGCTGTTCAGGAGACCGCCGCGACACTGGATGAGATCACCCGTTCGGGCGCGCAGATCACGAAGCGGGCCGGCGAGGTCATCGCCACCGCCCAGGCCACCGCCCAAACCGCACGCTCCGGGCTACGTGCGGCCACGGACACCGCGAAGGCGATGGAGGCGATCCGCGAGCAGGGCGAGGCGGTCGCCGGCAACA
>NZ_BPQM01000159.1 GCF_022179245.1 Methylobacterium gregans | reverse complement strand
CGGCTCCGGGGCGGCCTCGGCCCCGGAGCCGCTGCTTTCCCTGTCGTTCAACCCTGCGCCCCCGGCCATACGGTCTCATTTAGCGGCAAAAGCCTGACGTCGGCAGTCTTTCTTAGCGCCGCGGGCCGCCCACCCGCTGGACACTTCAATGTCGCGTCACACGTTTACGGCATGTCAACCTTGATGGCGCCGCCACAGTGGCACACCGGGGGCTGGCATTCGGCGTCGCACGTGCTATTGTGCACTGCACAATGCATCTCGCAGAACGACCTGCGAGCCAGAACGAGAGGAGACGACATGAGCACCAACCCGACCTACGAAGTGCCGACCGAGATGCGCGACTTCGCCGAGAAGAGCGTCGAGCAGGCGCGCAAGGCCTTCGACAGCTTCATCGGCGCGGCCCGCCGCACCGCCGACACGGTCCAGGGCTCGGCCGAGCTCGCCCGGACCAACGCGCAGGACGTCTCCGCCCGCGGCTTCGAGTACGCCGAGCAGAACGTGAACGCAGCCTTCGATCTCGCCCAGAAGCTCGTGCGCTCGCGCGACCTGCAGGAGGCGATGCAGCATCAGGCCGAGTTCGTCCGCAGCCAGTTCGCCGCGATCCAGTCGCAGGCCAAGGAGTTCAGCGGCCTCGCCCAGAGCGCGATGCAGCAGGGCGCCGAGCGCGCCAAGAGCGCCATGCAGGAGAGCGCCGACCAAGCCCGCAAGGCGATGGAGCAGGGTGCCAGCGCCGCGCAGCAGACCGCCCAGGACGCGCAGCACGCCGCCCAGAACACTGCCGAGAAGTCGGGCTACTGAGCCCCGAAGGCCGCGCCTGCGCGGCCCCTCCCGAGCGGTTCGGGCGCAGCCGCGCCCACCCACGACGGCCCGCCCGGACCTCCGCGGCGGGCCGTTCCGCGTCGGGCCGCCCGCTCGCTCGCGGTCGCGCCCGCACTTTCGCCCGCATTGCCCCGAAGACGGGTCCCGAGCCCGGCGATCCCGCCGGTGCAGGATGGAGAGAGCCATGCGGCAGATCCGCGGACTCGGCTTGGCGGCGGGCGCGCTCGCCGGACTTCTGGCGGCCGGGAGCGTGCAGGCGCAGTACTACGATGCGCCCCCGCGGCGCGGCTATGACGAGGAGCGCCCCTACGCAGCTCCCCCGCCGCGCCGGGCGGTCGGATACAATTGCGACGCGGTCCAGCGCGGCCTGACCGGCCCGCAGCCCTTCTCCTGCCCGCTGCCGGGCCCGCGCCCGCTCGGCGCGCGCTGCTTCTGCGACCTGCCCATCGCCCCGCTGAGCGCGCCCCAGACCGCGGTCGGCCGCGTGGTACCCTGAGCCCGCCCTGGGCGGCCTGACGACCCGCACGAACGAAAAACGGGACGGCTCCCGCCGTCCCGTTTCGAGGCCTCGCCTTAGCGGCCGAGGAAGATGGATGCCAGTCGCTGGAGCAGGCCCCGCGGTGCGGGCGGAGGCGCGCTCTGCCCAGGACTGTCCCCGATCTAAGCGTTCGCGGCGAAGGGGTGCGACGCCGAGTTGCGCTGCTCGGTCACCGTGGCAGCCTTCGGCTCGCCGTTCACGGCGCGCTGGATCGAGAGCTTGGTGGCCTCGTAGTTGTACTGCTGGATCTTGGCGTCGTCGGCCGCCTCCCAGTGGATGAACACGCCGACCAGGATGAACAGGTCGTCGGCCTCGTCGGCCGGGATGATGCCCTCGGCAACGGCGTCCTGCACGGCCTTGGCGACGCCGTGCTGGGCGGGGCCGAACATCTGGACGGCCTGACGGGCGTCGTTGATGGTGACCTTGTTGAACATCAGCGTGTTCGGCTTGCACGGCAGGTTCGGCGCGATGACCGCGAGCAGGCTGGTGAAGCCGTGCTTGTTGTTCACGAGGCCGTTGCAGAAGGCCGACTCGGCCGGCGAGCCGCGCGGTCCGATGATGAGGTCGATGTGGGCGACCTCGTTGCCGTCGCCGACGAGAGCCTCGCCGACCTGAACCTTGGTGATCTTCGCCATTCGGGGTCTCTCCCTGGAAATCCAAGTGTAGGGCTGCGGCCTGGGGCAGTGCCGCAGCCGGGGAGCCATCCTTGTTTGCGACGCGCGGCGCCTCGTGGGGCCGCACCGGTTTGCCCGGATAGCGGCGCGGACCCTACAGCGGGCCCCTGCCTGTCACAACCCTGGGCAAGGCGCTGGAATCGATAAATCTTTGCGTGGGCCGGCCCGGGCCGGCGGGCACGGTTTCGCAGGGACAAACGGGGCGTGCCGTCAAGTCCCATCTGCGGCATCGCGGGGCGCCGCGGGCCCCTCTTGTGCCCTCGGCGCGCCCCTCTCGCGTCTCGCGCCGGGTCCCCTAGGCGGCCGCCCGGAGGGCGTCGGCGAACAGGGTCGCGACCGTGAAATCCGCGCTCGTGCCGGGATTGATGCCCCGCGCCTTCAACGCGCCGTCGAAGGCGAGGAGCGCCTCGACCGGCGCGGCTCCGAGATCGAGCCCGGCCCGAAGCGTCTGGGCCTCCGCCCGCAAAGCGGCGGCGACCGCCGGCCCGTGCTTGCGCCGGACGTGGCTGTCCTCCACGGCGGCGAGGTAGGCGAGGTGGACGGCGGTGGTGCACCAAGTCGGCGGCAGGCCCGCCGCGCGCGCGGCCGCGAGCGCCGGCAGCCCGACCGCGTCGAGGTCGGCGAAGCCGTCGCCATAGGCCCGGGCGATCGCGTCCCGGGGGGCGGCCTCCGCCATGGCGTCGAGCAGGGAGGGGGGCGCATCGGCGGCCACGTCGTGGCGGGCGGCCTGCCCGAGGCCACCGGGGTTGGCCCGGCGGATCGCCGCGAAGACGTCCCGGGAATCCTGTCCGTCGAGATCGGCGAGCACCGCGGCGACGCCGCTCGCCCGCTCGGCCGCGCGGGCGAGCGGCGCGCAGAGCAGCAGGATGCCAAGATTCGTGTTCTGGCCGACCGCCGCCATGGTGGCGGCGACGCCGCCGAGGACCCGGGCCCCGACCTGGGCGCCCGCGGCGGCGAGCGGGGGCGCGGAGACCTCGGCACTGGTCACGAAGTCGGCCACCGCCATGCGGTGCCCCGCGGCATAGGCGTGGACGTTGCCGGGCTTCAGCGCGTCGAGCTCGGCGAGGCAGGCCGCCCGGTAGAGCGTGGCGATCAGGGCGGGGGCGAGCCCGGCACCGGGCGGCAGCCCGGCCATCAGGCCACCACCCGAGCCGGGCGGTGCGCGCCCCGGACCGCCGCCAGGAAGCCGCGGCAGATCGCGGTCGCGATGTCCGTCTCGCAGACCTGCTGCAGGCCGGACCAGGCGGGCATCGAGTTCACCTCCAGCACGAGGTAGCCGCCGTTCCCGTCCTCCACGAGGTCGATGCCGGTGTAGTCGACGCCGATTGCGCCAGCGGCGGCCTCGGCGAGCTCGGCCGCGCGGGCCGGCATCGCCCAGGCCAGCGGCCGGCCGCCCCGGTGCACGTTGGTGATCCAGCCATCGCCCTCGCGGATCATGCCGGCCACCGCCCGGCCCTCGCAGACGAAGACCCGGTAGTCGCGCCACAACCCGTCGGCGCGGGGCACGTAGCGCTGGAGATAGTAGACGCGGGAGACGGCCTCCTCGTCGGGCAGATCCTCCGGGCGCTCGACCAGCATCAGCCCTTCCCCTTGCGAGCCGAAGAGGGGCTTGAGCACCAGCGGCCGGCTCGGACGCGCCTCGCGGGCGACGAGGTCGGCGGCGGCCTCGCGCCGCGAGAACACCCAGGTCTCGGGCGTCGGCAGGCCGGCGCGGGCGACCATGAGCGAGGTCGCGGCCTTGTCGACGGAGCGCTCGATCGCGACCGGGTGGTTCCAGACGGTGACGCCGGAGGCCACCAGCGCGTGCAGCACGCCGAGCCGCATCGTGGTCGCCTCGAAGGTGCCGCCCGCGATGGTGCGCAGGAGAACGCCGTCCGGCAGGGCGTCGGGGAAGCCCGGCACCCGCAGCGGCTCGGCGGCCGCGGTCACCACCGCGACGTCGGCCAGCGAGAACAGCACCGGCTCGACACCGAGCGACCGCAGGGCCGCCAGCAGGCGGCTCTTGTGCCAGTTGCCGTTGTCGGCCGCGAGCCCGATGCGCATGGGTTCCAAACATCCACGACTGTCCCTCCCCCTTTGCGGGGGAGGGTGGCCCTCGCGTCAGCGAGGGTCGGGAGAGGGGTGCGACGGTGCAGATGAGGGCACCGACCTGAATGAAGCGTGGGCCTGTACCGGAAGCGGAGCTCCCCTCGTGCGGGACGTCGTCCCGGCCCGTCGCCCTTCGGGCGCCACCCTCCCCCACGGAGGGGGAGGGAGCGTTACGCTCAGGCGAACGAGGCCTCGACGAGCGTCGGCTCCAGGCGCCCGCCCCGGAAGGTCGCGCCGGTGCGCACCGACGTGACGATGGCCTCGGCCGGCGAGAACAGGGCGCCGTCGATCTTGTAGAAGTCGCCGTTCACCCGGGAGAAGATGTCGGCGAAAGGCGCGCCGTGGTCGGCCGAGGTGGTCGAGGGCAGCTGCTCGGCGAGCTGCTTCGCGTCCGCGTCGTCGGCATCCACGAAGAGCTGCACCCGGCCGCCATAGATGATGGCGTCGTTGGTGCGGCCCATCGCCTTGATGAAATCCGGGTGCTGGGGCGAGAGCGGGGCCGTGCCGATGCCGTCCACAATGGCGTGCAGGTCGAAGCCCACCGTGTGGGCCTTGTGCAGCGCCACCTCCAGCACGCGGGCCACCACCTGGGTGGCGCCGGCGAGCGACTGGGTCGGTGCGAAGATGAAGGTGAGGTTCTCCGGCGCGACGCCCGTGGCCTCCGCCACCTTGGCGACGACGCTCTCGGGGGGACCGCCCGCGGCCTCCAGCACCAGGGCGGTGTGCGTGGCCGAATCCTTGTAGCCGAGCTCGGTGTAGAGTTCCTCGACGGTCGCGACGGCGCGGCCCGGGCCCGAGCCGAGGGCGAAGAAGCCCGAATCGCCCGTCTCGTCCGCGAGGCTCCAGCCCGCGTACTGGCTACCGAGGCAGGCGAGCACCGGGTCGGCGGCGTGCACCACCACCGAGTTCGGCCAGGCGGCGATCGGCCCGGTCGGACTGATGCTCACGGTGCCGAGGCCGCCGAGGCAGATCTCGGCGATGCGCCGGCCCGCCTCGATCGAGCCGCGGGCGCTGGCACCGGCATCCACCATGCGGGCGCCGCCGGGCTCCTGCCGGACGTCGAGCCGGAGCAGGCCCGCATCGGCGACGAAGCGCTCGACCAGGGGGGCGCTCAGCGCGTTGAGGCTCGGGTAAAGGGTGCTCATCCGGGGGCTTCCTCCTGCGCGAGCGCGGTCCGCAGCGCCGTCGCCCGCGCCCGCAACGTTTCTCTGGCTTGTCCCGCATCCGCGCCCGTGGCGAGCACGGTGCAGAGCGGCGCGTCCCGCCGCACCGTGGTGCCGGCGCGGGGGCGGTCGCGCACGTGGTCCGGCCAGGCGTGGGCCGGCACGGGCGCGAGGTCCCGGTCCGCGTAACAGATCTCGGCGGCTGCCGCATCTGCCGGTTGCGAATCGACCGGCGCCATGCCTCCGAGGCTCGCTGCGACGTGGGCGAGGAGCAGGGGCGTCGCGCGCCGGTCGAGCACGTCGAGGGTGGCGCCGGGGCGGGGATTGATCTCGGTGAGCCACCAGCCGCCCTCCGCGATGAGGCAGTCGGCGCTGGCAAGGCCACGCAGGCCGGTTCGGGCGACGAGCCGGGCGACCGCGCCAGCGATCTCCGCGGCGATGGCCGGCGGCACGGGCGCGGGCTCCGCCGCGCCGCGGGCGAGCGCCCCGGCGTAGCGGAACGGGCGGAGCGGGGAGGGGGCGCACCATTGCTCGGTGAGCGCCAGCACCTGGATGTCGCGCCCGTCGCTCAAGACGTTCAGGGCGTGCGGCCGGCCCGGGACCCGGGCCTGGAAATAGGAGCCCGGCGGGGCCCGGCCCCGCCCGGCCCGACGGATATGGCTGCCGCCCGAGCCGCCGACGCGCTTCAGCAGCCAGCTCGCCGGGTCGGGGCGCGGCTCCGCCGCGACGGCCGGGTGCGGGACCGCGAGTTCGGCGCAGAGCGCCGCGAGACGGAACGGGTCCTTCAGGGCGGCGACGGCTTCCGGTGAAGCGCCGAGCAGGCGGTGGCGGGTGTGGATCGCGGCCATCAGGTCGGGCGCGCCCTCGAAGCCGCTGCCGAGCACCGCGCCGACGGGGCGGGCGCCGGACGCCGCCGCGAGATCGTCGAGGGCCCTGAGCAGGGCCGCCCCACCGACCCGCCCCGAGCCGAACCGGCCGGGGAGGGGGCGGTAGGCCTCGGCGAGGGCGAGGGTGTCGGCGTCGCCGAACAGGTCGGCGACGAGCGGGCGCAGGCCCGCCCGCCGGGCGGCCTCCGCGAGCGCCCGGCCGGACTGGGCGGCGATGAGGATGGCGTCGGTCACCGCCGTACGCCTGCCACAGCGCAGGCCGGCCCGGACCGACCACGCCTGTGCGTGCCGTCATCCCGGGGCCGCGTCAGCGGAACCCGGGATCCGTGCACACCGCAGGTCAGGGTCCTGGCACTTCGGTGTCCCTGGATTCCGGCCTCGCCTGCGGCGCCCCGGAATGGCGGCGCGATGCCGAGAGGCGGCGATCCGTTCACAGCGGGTGGCGGGCCTGCAGAGCCGGGCGCGCCCACTGGGCCTGGCTCGTCAGCCCGTCACCTCGACGGCGAGCGCGTAGGCGTCGCGGAAATCGAGGCAGAGGGGCTGGTCGGCCTGGAGCATGCGGCGGAACAGGCGGCACTGGGTCTGGTACTTCACGTTGCCGACCGCGAGCGCGCCGATGCCGAGCCCCTTCCCCGTGGGGAGCGGCACATCGACCGCGTTCACGTCGATGCCCGCGATGCCGGCCGGGGGCACCGCGTTGACGTCGGAGGCGACGAGGAGCTTGGGCGCGGCTTCGAGGTCCTCCGCCGTGAGGATCGGGATGCCGGCGGGCCCGGCCGAGAGGATCACGTCGGCGTCGGCAATCGCCCGGCGCCGGTCCTCGGGCGTCGTTCCGTCGACGGCGCCGACCTCGATGCCGAAGCGCCACTTCATGGTGAAGGCGATCTTCGAGACGCGCTCCTCGCCGTCGTGGCCGACCAGCACGGTCTTGGCGCCCTCGAGCGCGCCGATCACCGCCGCCACGTAGGCGACGACGCCCGCGCCGCCGAAGATCACGATGCGCTTGCCCTTGAGATCGGTGCCGTGGCGCTGGCGCAGCGCCCGGGCCACCTGCGCCACCATCGCGGCGCCCGTGGTGAAGGAGCCCGCCGGATCGGCGAAGATGTGGTTGGCGAAGGGGGGCACGAAGGCCTTCTTGGCTCGGTCCACCATGTCGAGGGCGTCCTCGGCGTTCTTGCCGCCGATGAAGATGCCGGTGCGCACCCCGTCCTCGGGCGCGCGGGAGAAGATCGAGTCCTGGGTCAGCGAGACGACGTCCGGCAGCGTCACGTCCGTGTAGGTGACGATGGTCTCGAAGCCGGCATCGACCGCCATGTTCACGTCGAAGGGGCTCATGTGCTTGAGCGGCGTGAGCATGTGCAGGATCGAGCGGGCCATGGTCGTCTCCTCGTCGTCTTCGGCGTGCTCTGCGGGCGCCGCGCGACCGTTACATATCGCGCGAACCCTTAAGCCGAGCTTCTAAGCCGCGCCGCGCCCGGCGCCTACCACCCCCCGACGCAACCCTTGCCCGCGGGCCGGGGATCGCGCGGGGGTCAGGCGGCCGAGACCCGCGCCCCGGTGTTGCGCCCGCGGGCGACGAGGAAGCGCAGCCGCCCCGCCCCGACCGCGCGGGCCTCAAGGTCGGCGACGAGCGCGCGCGCCTGGCCCTCGTCCGGCACCAGCGCGAAGCCGGTGGGGCCCCAGGAGCTCTGGCCGTAGCCCGCGATGCCGAGTTCCGCGATCCGCGCCAGGGCCTCGGCCACGGCCGGGCTCGCGAAGCGGCCGCCCTGGTGAGGCGCGAAATGGTCGCCGACGAGCCGCTGGATCCGCGTGATGCCGGCCCCGAAGCCGTCCGGCTCGGCGGTGACCGCGGCCGGCAGGACCTGCATCAGCACGATCCGGCAGATCTCGGCGGCCTGTGCCTCGGGGAAGCGCGGCAGATCGCGGAAGGCCTCGACCTCGCGGGTGCCGTGCACGCCCGTCATCCCTTCGTCGAGGATCAGCACCACCCGCCACGCCTCCGGGTAGGGCAGGCGGGCGACGACGGGGGGCGGCGCGCCGGTGGCGTCGCGGCCGCCGTCCACGATCAGCCCGCCCTCCGTGAAGGCGCGAAGCCCCACGCCCGAGCGGTTGCCGCGGTCGAGGGCGTTCGAGAAATCCTCCGGCGCGAAGGGCCTTCCGTGCAGCCGGGCGAGCGCCGCGGCGACCGCGAGCGCGAGCTGCGTGCCCGAGCCGAAGCCCGCATGGGCGGGGATCGCCTCCGCGACCCGGATCCGCGCGCCCGCGGCCACGCCGAGATGGCCGGCCGCCGCCCGGATGTAGCCGAGCACCCGCTCCGCTTCCGGCCCCTCGGCCGAGGGATCCGGTGCCGGCTCGGCGGTGAGTTGGAGGGCAGGCGCGTCGATGGCGAGCCCGATGCTGCCGAAGCGGCGCCCGAGGCCCCCGTGCAGGTCGAGGAAGCCGAAATGCAGCCGGGCCGGCGCCTCGACCGTGACGGCGGTCGCCGGTCCCGCCGCGGGCTCGCTCCGGCTCGGCAGTTCGGGCACCCGGTCTCTCCTCGGCTCGTCGCGCGTCCTGGCTAGAGCGCCTGCACCGCCGACGGGTTCCGAAGGCCGGGTGCGAGGACCGGCTCCGCGAGCGGGCGCCGGCTTCTCCCATGCGGGCGCCCGCCGGGCAACCGGCCGGACGACTGGTACTGGCCGCGATGCGATTCGGCATGCTTGGCCCTTGCCTGCCGCGGCCCGCCGATGCAAACCTGCCCGCGAGGCGGCCCGGATGCCGTCCGCCAGAGGTTGCGCCGCGGCTGTGCCGCGGTCCGCCCGGCGGGCAGGCCATTCCGGCACGTCGGGCGCGGCCCGGCGGCATCGGTCTTAGGCGACCGCCCCCGCGCAGCGACGAGCCTGCGGTGCGCGCGGCCCAACGATAAAACACGCGAGGGTGGATGGCAGCCTGGGTCAAGGGTGGGGCGACCGACGCCGATGCCGCCGTGCAAGCGGCGGCCGCGCTCCTGTCGTCCGCGCACGCGCCGGTCTTCGCCGGCCTCAACGCCGAGGTGGCGGCGATCCGCGCCGCCTACGATCTCGCCGGCCGCATCGGTGCCTCCGTCGACACGGCGGGCGGCGACGCGACCTACGCCGATCTCGGCGCGCTGGCCCGGGTCGGGGCCATGCAGGCCCCGCCCGCCGAGGTGGTCGGCCGGGCCGACGCGGTGCTGCTGGTGGGCGTGGCGCCCGGCAGGAGCCCGTTGGTCGAGCGCCTGCGCGCCACCAAGCCGGTCCGCGGGCGCGCCGCGGGCGCGGAGCGCCGTATCCTGTCGCTCCCGGCCGGCTCCGACCTCGCGGTCGCGATCGCGCATCTGCGGGCCCATGCCCGCGGCCACCTGACCTCCGATGCCGGGATGATGGAGACCGCCCGGGCTCTGTCCAGCGCGTTGTACGGCGCCGTGCTGTACGATCCGGGCGAACTCGGCACGCTCGGCATCGAGATGCTGCAGGGGCTGGTGATGGACCTCAACGAGGCCACCCGCTGCTTCGCGCTCTCGCTCAGCGACGGCGGCCAGGACCGGGCCGCCCTCCAGGTCGCGGCCTGGACCACGGGGCAGGCCACCCGCGTCGGCTTCGGCCGGCGCGTGCCCGAGCAGGACCCCTGGCGCTTCGACGCCGACCGGCAGGCGGAGGCCGGCGAGGCCGACGCCGCGCTCTGGCTGGCGAGCCTGCCGACCGCGCGACCCGCCTGGCTGAAGACCCTGCCCACCGTCGCGCTCGTGGGCAGCGACGCCGCGCCCGACCTCGCCGAGGTGGTGATCCGGGTGGGCGAGCCCGGCCGCGAGGTCGGCGGCGTGCTCTGGAACGAGGGCCGCGCCGGCCTGAGCTACCGCGCCCCCGAGCAGGCGGGCGACCTGCCCGCCGCCGCCGACATCATCGCGCGCATCGCGGCGGCCGTGGCCGGCCGGGGCGCCGTCGCGAACAGGAAGGACGCCTGATGCTGATCCGGATCCAGGGCGGCCGGGTCGTCGATCCGACCGCCGGCCGCGACGCGGTGGGTGACGTCTGGGTCGAGGACGGCCGCATCGTCCAGCCCCCGCCGGGCGCCAAGCCCGACCAGACCCTCGACGCCGCGGGCTGCGTGGTGATGGCGGGCGGCGTCGAGGTGCACTCGCACATCGCGGGCGGCAACGTCGTCACCTCGCGCCTGCTGCTGCCCGAGCTCTACATCAGCGAGGCGGCGCCCGAGGGCCATCCCTTCGCGCATGCGGGCGGGGCGGCCGGCTGGATCGGCGCCACCTACGCCCGCATGGGCTACACCACCGCCGTCGAGCCGGCGATGCCGCCGGTCCACGCGCTCGCGACCCAGCTCGAACTCGCCGACATCCCGCTGCTCGACCGCGGCGCGCTGACCGTGCTCGGCAACGACGACCACCTGCTGCAGATCCTGCGGGACGGGGAGGGCAAGGCCGCCGTGCGCGACCTCGTGGCGCTCAACGTCGCGAGCTCGCGGGGGCTTGGCGTCAAGTGCATCAACGCGGGCGGCGCCTCGGCCTTCAAGGACGGCGCGCTGAAGCTCAGCCTCGACGACGAGATCCCCTGCTACGGGCTCTCGACGCGCAGGATCATGGGCGCGCTCCTCGACGCGGTCGAGGAGATCGGCGTGCCCCACCCGCTGCACGTCCACTGCAACAATCTGGGGCTCCCCGGCGCCGACGATTCGCTGATCGCGACGCTCGCCGCGGCGGAGGGCCGGCGCATCCACTTCGCCCACGCCCAGTTCTACGCCTACGGCGTCTCGGACCCCGAGAACCCGATGACCGGCGGCTTCCGCTCGGCGGCCCGGCGCATCGTGGACGCCATGATGGCGAACCCGCAGGCGAGCCTCGATATCGGGCAGGTCGTGTTCGGCCAGACCGTCACGGTCTCGCTCGACATCCTGCGCCAGTTCGGCGGCCGCAAGGGCGCCAAGCCGAAGAAGTGGGTGCTGAACGCGGGCGACGCGGAGGGCGGCGGCGTGGTGCCGTTCCTCTACCGGCCGAAGGGCCCGACGAGCTCGCTGCAATGGGCGATCGGCCTGGAGATCATGCTGCTGTCGGGCGACCCCGAGCGCACGATCCTCACCACCGACCACCCGAATGGCGGCCCCTTCACCCAGTACCCGCGCATCATCCACCTGCTGATGGACAAGGAGGCGCGCGACCGCGAGATCGCGACGCTGCCGGGCATCGTGCGGGAGCGCTCGGAGATCGCGACGATCGAGCGCGAGTACACCTTCTCGGAGATCGCCCAGCTCACCCGCTCGGGGCCGGCGAAGCTCCTGGGTCTCGACGACCGCGGGCACCTGCGCGCCGGGGGACGCGCCGACATCGCGGTCTACCGCGACGACCCGGACCGGACCGCGATGTTCACCGCGGCCAAGTACGTGCTGAAGGACGGCCACGTCATCGTCGAGGACGGGCAGGTCGTGGACTGGCGCGCCGGCCGGTCCCTGTCGCTCACCGTCGAGTCCGACAAGGCGATGGAGCGGCGCACCGAGACCTACCTGCAGGACCGCTACGGCCAGGGCCTCGACAGCTTCGCGGTGCCTGACGCCGCCTTCGCGAAGGACCAGCCCGTGTTCGAGGACGTGGCATGCCGGGCGTGACGCTGTCGCGGATGCTCCGCGGATCCGAGGGGCCGATGCGGCTTTCGAACCATGGCTGAGATGACGCACCTCACCCTCAACGGCATCCCGGTCGAGGACACCTTCGCGGAGGCCTTCGACGTCGCCGGGACCGCGCTCATCGTGACGAACGACACCGCCCGCTGGGCGATGATCGCCGCCACCGTGATGACGGGCTTCGCCACCTCGGTGATCGGCTGCGGCGCCGAGGCCGGGATCGACGCCGAGCTCTCCCCCGAGGAGACGCCGGACGGGCGCCCCGGCGTGCGCATCCTGCTGTTCGGCTTCGAGCCGAACGGCCTGAAGGACCAGCTGATCAAGCGCGTCGGCCAGTGCATCCTGACCTGCCCGGGCACCGCGGCCTACGCGGGCGTCGACGGGCCGACCAAGATCAAGCTCGGCGGCGCGATCCGCTACTTCGGCGACGGCTTCGCGGTCGCCAAGCGGCTGCCGGACGCGACCGGCAGGACGCGCCGCTACTGGCGCATCCCGGTCATGGACGGCGAGTTCCTGTGCGAGGACTTCGTGCGGGCGGTCGACGGCGCGGTCGGCGGCGGCAACCTCCTGTTCCTCGGCCGCACGCACGCCGACACGCTGAAGGTCGCCGAGATCGCCGTCGAGGCGGCGGCCGCGGTGCCGGGCGCGATCCTGCCCTTCCCGGGCGGTATCGTGCGCTCAGGGTCCAAGGTCGGCGGACGAACCAAGGGCATGATGGCCTCGACCAACGACGCCTACTGCCCGACGCTCAAAGGCCGGGCCGGCTCGAAGCTGCCCACTGAGTGCAACGTGGTGCTGGAGATCGTCATCGACGCGCTGACCTCGCAGGGCGTCTCCGACTCGATGCGGGCGGCGCTCCACGCGGCCACCGAGGTCGGGGCGGCCCACGGGCTCGTGGCGGTCACGGCCGGCAATTACGGCGGCAATCTCGGCCGCCACCACTACCACTTGCGCGACCTGATCGCGAAGGAGGCCTGAGATGCCCCTCCTCACCCTCCGGGAGGCGCCGCCCGAGCGCCTCGACTTCCTCGCCGTCAACCCGCTGGCGCTCTCGGGACTGAGCCAGGGCGATGCCGAGCGCCTCGTCGTCGGCACCACCCGGCGCGGGCTCGTGCTCGGCGACTGCTTCACGGTGAAGCTCGACGGCTCCGACACGCTGACCATCGCGGGCGGCCACGCGCGGCTCGACCGGGTCGGCGCCTCGCTCACCGAGGGTGCGATCCGCGTCGAGGGCGATGTCGGTCAGCGCCTCGGCGCCGGCATGACGGGCGGCACGCTCACGGTGACCGGCAATGCCGGACCCTTCGCGGGCTCGGGCGCCACCGGCGGCACGATCAGGATCGAGGGCGATGCCGGCGACCACGCGGGCGGGGCGGTCCATGCCGCGAAGGTCGGCCTCGACGGTGCCACCCTGGTGATCCGGGGCAGCGCCGGCGACTGTCTCGGCGACAGCATGCGGCGCGGCCTGATCGTGGTCGAGCGGGCCGGCGCTTTTGCCGGCGCGCGGATGATCGCCGGCACGATCGCGGCGGGCACGGTCGGCGACCATCCGGGCTACGGCATGCGCCGGGGCACCCTGGTGGTGGGCGGCCACGGCGCCCTGATGCCGACCTTCGTGGAGACCGGCGCGCTCGATCTCGTCTACCTGCGGCTGCTGGCCAAGTCTTTGCGCCCGCTCAGCGCCCGCCACGCCGACCTGCTCTCCGGCGCGCCGAAGCGCTACTCGGGCGACCTCGCCACCATCGGCAAGGGCGAGCTCTGGGTCGCGGCATAGCCGCGACGCCGTGACCTGAGCCGCGCCGCGGCGGCCTGAGGGACTCCGCTCACGCCCCCTCGGAAGACGGGCGCGCCCCTCACGCCGCCCGGCGGCGCAGGCGCATCACGAAGCCGATCACCTCGGCCACGGCCCGGTAGTGCTCGGCCGGGACCTCCTGGTCGATCTCCACGGTGGCGTGCAGCGCGCGGGCCAGCGGCGGGTTCTCCAGCACCGGCACGTCGTGCTCGGCCGCGACCTTCCGGATGCGCAGGGCCAGCGCGTCGACGCCCTTGGCGACGCAGACCGGGGCGGTCATGCCGGCCTCGTAGCGGAGCGCCACGGCGTAGTGGGTTGGGTTGGTGACGACGACGGTGGCGGAGGGCACGGCGGCCATCATGCGCTTCTTGGTGCGCTGGGCCCGCAATTGCCGCATGCGGCCCTTCACCTCCGGGTTGCCGTCCGTCTCCTTCATCTCCTGCTTCTGCTCCTCCTTCGACATGCGCAGGCCCTTGCGCCAGTTGAAGCGCTGGTAGAGCGCGTCGGCGAGCGCGATCAGGAGGTGGACGGCGAGCACGCCGCCGAGGAGCTTCAGGCTGATCGAGAAGACGGCCGCGAGGCAGGCGGCGACGTCGAGGCGCACGAAGGCCTCCAGCCGGTCGCGGTCGTTCCACAGGAGGGTGCCGACGACCACGCCGACGATCCCGATCTTGGCGAGCCCCTTGCCGAACTGCACCAGGGCCTCGACGCCGAAGATCCGCTTGACCCCGGCCATCGGCGAGATCCGGTCGAATTTCGGCGCCAGCGTCTCGGTGGTGAAGACGAGCGGGTGCTGCAGCAGGCCCGCCGCGAGCCCGGCCGCGACCGCGAGGCCGGCGGGCACCGCGAGCGCCTGGAGCCAGAGCAGCAGCACCCGCGAGACCACGCCCTGCATGGTGTGGGCGTCGTCCGGCAGGGCGTGCGCGTTCATCAGGAAGGCGCGCATCTCGAGCGTGAGGGTGCGGGCGATGTCGGGGCCCGCGATCACCAGCGCCAGCGTGAAGGCGCCGAGCGCCGCGAAGGTGTTGATCTCGACGCTGTTGGCGACCTGGCCGCGCTCGATCGCCTGATCGAGCCGCCGTTGCGACGGCTCCTCGGTCTTGTCCTCCTGCTCCGCGTCGTCAGACATCGCGGCCTCCGGCGCACAGGGCCTGGGTCAGCGCCCGGAGAGCTGGGCGAGGAAGCGGCCGAGATCGTCCAGGAAGACGCCCATCATCACGCCGAGGCAGCCGACGAAGATCGCCATGCCGATCAGGATCGAGGCCGGCACCGCGACGAAGAAGACCTGGAGCTGCGGCATCATCCGCGAGAGCACGCCGAGCCCGAGATTGAACAGGATGCCGAAGGCGATGAAGGGCGCCGAGATCTGCACCGCGAGCGCGAAGCCGCGGGCGATCGCCTTCAGCGCCAGCTGCACCGCGTCGCCGAAGCCCGGCACCCCGTCCGGCGGCAGGAGCGCGTAGCTGCGCCCGATCCCCTCCAGCGCGACGTGGTGCAGGTCGGCGGCCAGGATCAGGGTGATGCCGAGAAGCGTCAGGAAGTTGCCGAAGGTCGCCTGCTGGCCGCCCATCGTCGGGTCGACCGTCATGGCGTAGGACAGGCCGAGCTGCTGCGAGACGATCAGCCCCGCGGTCTGGAGCGCCGCGACCAGCATCCGGATCGTGAGCCCCAGCACCAGCCCGACCAGCGTCTCGCCGAACAGGAGCGCGATCAGCCGCGGGCCGGTCAGCGTCTCGGGGGCTCCCAGAAGCGGGCGCACGGTGGGGAACAGCACCAGCGCGACCAGCAGCGCGAAGGCGAGCCGCAGGCGCGGGGAGATCGTGTTCTCGCCGATCCCCGGCATCAGCATGATCAGCGTGCCGACGCGCGCGAAGGTCAGCAGGTAGGCCGCCGCGATCCCCGGCAGAAGCAGGTTCATGCTCCGCCTTATGGCACGCGCCCGCGGTCACGTCCCCCGCCGTCATCACCCGCCGGCCGCGATGCGGGCGGCGATGCGGGTCATGTAGCCGGCCATGGCGTCGCCCATGAAGGGCAGCATCAGGAGGAGCGCCGCGAAGACCGCCACGATCTTGGGCACGTAGATCAGGGTCTGCTCCTGGATCTGGGTGAGCGCCTGGACGAGCGAGACCACGAGGCCGACGACGAGCGCCACCAGCATCAGGGGCCCGGCCAGCTTCAGGAAGACGAAGATGCCGTCGCGGGCGACGTCGAGGATGGCGAGGCCGGTCATGGGTTCGGATGGGGATGCGGCGACGGGAAGGGCGCGGGACGTCCGAAAAAAATCAGATCTGCATGCGCATGATCTCCTCGTAGGCGGAGATCATGCGGTCGCGCACGGCGACCATGGTCTGCAGGGCGGTCTCGCTCTCGGCGACCGCGGTGACGACGTCCACGACGTTGGCCTTGCCGGCGGCCACCGACATCGCCTGCGCGTCGGCCCGCTGGCCGGCAGCGCCGACTTGGTCGATCGCCTGGCCGAGGAGCTGGGTGAAGTCGGTGCCCGTGCCCGAGACGGGCCCGATCTTCGGCGCCGGGCGGCCGGTGCCGATGCCCTGGACCGCCGCGTAGGCGCCGGCCGCGAAGTTGCTGCTCGCCATCGCCGACTACTTCAGGATCTCGAGGGTGCGGGAGATCATCCGGCGGGTCGCCGTGACCATGTTGAGGTTGGCCTCGTAGGAGCGCTGGGCCTCGCGCATGTCCATGTTCTCGATCAGCGAATTGACGTTGGGCATGCGCACCGCGCCCTTCTCGTCGGCGGCCGGGTTGCCGGGATCGTACTTGCTGCGGAAGGCCGTCGGGTCGCGCCGGACCCGGCCGGTCTCGACGAGGCTCGCGCCGGTGTCGCGGTCGAGATGGCTCGTGAAGGTCGGGATCTTGCGCCGGTAGGGCTCGGCGGTGGGGCTCTGGGGCGCCGAATCCGCGTTGGCGATGTTCTCGGCGATGATGCGCATGCGCCCGGACTGGGCCTTGAGGCCCGAGGCGGCGATGGTGAGCGACTTCGAGAAATCCACGGCCCGGTCTCCTCAGGCGAAATCAGGCCCCGCCTCAGCGCTTGCCGATGGCGATCTTCAGGGTGTCGAGGCTCTTCTGGTACATCGAGGCGGCGAGCTGGTAGTCCGACTGGTTGTCGCCGGCCTTCATCATCTCCTCCTCCAGGTTCACCGCGTTGCCGCTCGGGCGGACCTCGAAGCTCTTGGTCTTGCGCGGGTCGGCGCCCGGGCCCGCGGCGCCGATGGGCGCCATGTGGCCGGCCTGGGTCAGCGCGAGGGTACCCGAGGTGGCGGGCTTGCCCGTCGCCGGGTCGAGGCGGAGCGCCGTGAGGTCGCGCGGGCGGAAGCCCGGCATGTCGGCATTGGCGACGTTCTCGGCGATGAGGGTCTGGCGCGCCTGCTGCCACTGCATCCGGGAGCGCAGCATGGCGAGCAGCGGCAGGTCGGTGACGGCCACGGGCCTCGCCTCCAGCGGGGGGTCGGACGATCCTTGCCGACCGGCAGAATTTGCCGGGCCCATGGTTAACGGGCGGTTAAACCGGCCGGCACGCGCCGCGCGGCCCCCGGGGGAAGCTGTTAACGAAAGTTTAAGCGCGATTGCACGCCGCACCCGTCCACATGCTAAACTGCGCAGCGAAGTTGCGTTGAGGCCGCGCGGGCCCAGAACGAGAGTGCGAAGCCTTGTTGCAGTCCGTGTTCGGCTCCGAGGGCTCCCCGATCATCCAGTACGTCAGCATCTTCGCCGTGATCTTCGCGGTCCTGGCGGTGATCGTGCTGGTGCTGCGCCGGCTCACCGGGGGCGGACTCGCCGCCCCAGGACGGGGCACGCAGCGCGGGCGCCAGCCCCGGCTCGGCATCGTCGACGTGTACGAGCTCGACCGGCAGCGCCAGCTCATCCTGCTGCGGCGGGACAACGTGGAGCACCTCCTCCTCGTCGGCGGCCCGAACGACGTGGTGATCGAGCGCAACATCCAGCGCGGGCGCGCCCTCGGCGAGCCGGCCCTGCGGCCCGAGCTTCTGCCAGAGCCGGAGGCGCTGCCGGATCCGGCCGAGGCCGCGCTGGACGCACCCGCTCCCCTCTCAGGTCCCCTTCAGGGCCCGCTCGCAGGTCCCCTCGCAGGTCCGCTTCCCGGCCTGACCGCGCGCCGGCCCGAGCCAGCCTTCGAGCCGCGCTTCGAGATGCCGGTGGTGGTGCCGCCGGCCGTGCCGCGCTCGAACGCCGCCCCGCCGGTGACGCACCCGCTCGACGCCGCCGCTCTCGGCCCCGACGCGGACGGCGAGTCCGCCCCGACGCCGCCCGCGCGGGAGGGTCCGGCCCCCGCGGCGCCCGGCCCGCAGGCAGTTCCGGACGCCCCTGCTCGGACCGAGCCGGCCAGGGAAGGGCCCGCGAAGGAGGAGCCTGTGAAAGAGGGGCCCGCGCGGCGCCTGCTGCGCCGGACCGCCCCGCCCCTGGTCAATCCGACCGTGCCGCCCGCGCCGCCGGCCTCCCCTCCCGCCGCACCCGTGACGGAGCCCGCCGCCGAGGCTCCTGTCGGGAGTCCGGCCGCGGCACCGGCAGGGCCGCCGCGGCGCTCGGTCGATCCGGCGATCCTCTCCGACATGGCGCGCCAGCTTCAGGAGGCGCTGAGCCGCCCGTCCTCGGCCGTGACCCCACCGCCCGGCCCGCCCGCGAGCCCGTCGCCCGCACCGCAACCGCCGGTCCCGCAACCGCCCGCGGCCCCGGCCCCGCTGCCCGAGACCGCGGTCGATCCGATGGCCGCCGCGATGGCGAGGCCAGCACCGTCGCCCACACCGCCGCCCGCCGAGCCGCGCCCCACACCGCCGCCGGCCCCCACGCCCGCGCCGGCAGCCCCGACCGCGCAGCCCGCGGCCGCACCCGAGCCGGCGGCGAAGCCCGCCCCGAAGCCCGCGGCGGCCCCGAACCCGTTCTCGGTCGAGGAGATCGAGGCCGAGTTCGCTCGCCTGCTCGGGCGCCCGCTGGACAAGCGGTAGCCGCCGGAAAGGCTAGTCCTCAGGCCGGCGGGTAGGTGATGAACTCCATCAGCGAGCCGTCCGGGTCTCGGAAATAGACGCTGATGCCGGGCCCCGCGGCGCCGTTGCGCTCTACCGGCCCGCGCTCCACGCTGACGCCGTGGCGGTGGAGATGGGCCATCGCCTCCTCCAGCGTGCCCGGCCAGCGGAAGCAGAGATCGCTGTTGCCGGGCAGGACCGGCTTCGCGGCGAGCGGCTCGGCCACGACG
>NZ_BPQM01000158.1 GCF_022179245.1 Methylobacterium gregans | reverse complement strand
TGAAGGGCGACGAGACCGTCACGATCAAGGGGCTGGCCGGCGAGCTGAAGCCGCGCCAGACGCTGACCGCGGAGATCACGTCCGCCGACGGCTCGGTCAAGGAGGTCCCACTGACCTGCCGGATCGATACGCTCGACGAGCTCGAGTACTTCCGCAACGGCGGCATCCTTCCTTACGTGCTGCGCTCGCTCGCGGCGTAAGGCGGAAGCAGACCGCGATGTGACGAGGGCCGCGCCGGGTCATCCGGCGCGGCCCTTTCACGTTGGGGGGCATGGCGGCCGAACCAGCGCGAATCCCTCCCCCCTCTGCGGGGGAGGGTGGCGCCCGAAGGGCGACGGGAGAGGGGACCCCGGCTTCAGAAAGGGGGCGCAACCGTCATGCAGGGCGCAGCCCGACCTTGAAGCGTTCACCCCTCTCCCGACCCTCGCTCACGCGAGGGCCACCCTCCCCCGCAGAGGGGGGAGGGAGAGCGCGGGAACCGCGCGATTGCATGTGAAGCCCGGGGCGGAGCCGGGCTCGCCCGTCAGTCGATATCCTCGACCGCCTCGCCACCGCCGTAGACGCGCTGGGCGAGGGAGGCCTCCATGAACGGGTCGAGGTCGCCGTCGAGCACCTCGTCCGGGTCGGTCGACTGCGTGCCGGTGCGCAGGTCCTTCACGAGCTGGTAGGGCTGCAGCACGTAGCTCCGGATCTGGTGGCCCCAGCCGATATCCGTCTTGGCGGCGGCCTCGGCGTTGGCCTTCTCCTCGCGCTTCTTCAGCTCGGCCTCGTAGAGGCGGGCGCGCAGCATGTTCCAGGCGGTTGCCCGGTTCTTGTGCTGCGAGCGCTCCTGCTGGCAGGCCACCACGATGCCGGTCGGGTTGTGCGTGATGCGCACGGCCGAGTCGGTGGTGTTGACGTGCTGGCCGCCCGCGCCCGACGAGCGGTAGGTGTCGATGCGGCAGTCCGATTCCTTGATCTCGATCTCGATCCGGTCGTCGATGACCGGATAGACCCAGACGGAGGCGAAGCTGGTGTGGCGGCGCGCGTTGGAATCGTAGGGCGAGATGCGCACCAGCCGGTGCACGCCGGACTCGGTCTTGAGCCAGCCATAGGCGTTGTGGCCCTTGATCAGGAGCGTGGCGCCCTTGATCCCGGCCTCGTCACCGTCGGTCATCTCGACCACGTCGACCTTGAACTTCCGGCGCTCGGCCCAGCGCGCGTACATGCGCTGGAGCATGTTGGCCCAGTCCTGGCTCTCGGTGCCGCCCGCGCCCGCATGGACCTCCAGATAGGTGTCGAAGCCGTCGGCCTCGCCCGACAGCAGGGTCTCGACCTGCCGGCTCGCGGCCTCCTTCTCGACGGCCTTGATGGCGGCCTCGCCCTCGCGGATCGAGGCTTCGTCGCCCTCCATCTCGCCGAGCTCGATCAGCGTGGCGCCGTCCTCGAGGTCGCGCTCCAGCTTCCGGATCGCGGTGACGGCCTCGTCGAGCTGCTGGCGCTCGCGCATGACCTTCTGGGCGGCCTCCGGATCGTTCCAGAGGTCGGGATTCTCGGAAGCCGCGTTCAGCTCCGCGAGGCGTTTATCGACGGTGTCCCAGTCAAAGATGCCTCCTCAGCAGCCCTATAGACTGCTTGGCGGCATCCGAGGCTTGCTCGATCTCGGCGCGCATCTTGTGTTTCGCTTGTTCTGGCGGACCCCGAACGGGACCGGTCCGGGGTGATACCGGCAGCCGTCCGCGCCGTAAAGGATCGCGGCCGCCACGCCCTGGGATCCCGCCCTTGATCCCCGCCCTGCGTCGCCGCACCGCACGGATGGGCGCGGCAGGGCCGGGGCGTGGCGCGTTGGTGGCGCGACACGCGAAACCACCACGGAGCCGCCCGATGGCCGAGACCGACCACGCCGAGATCTGGACCGACTTCAACGAGGCCGTGAACATGACGCCGGCCGCGCTCAGGAAGCACCTCGACAGCGAGGCCAGCAAGGCGGTCGGGCAGAAGTCGGACGGGGACGAGTCGACCGGCCACGCCATGGGACGGCGGATCCTGGAGATCAAGGACAAGAAGAAGGCCGACCTCTCGGACGACGACTACGCGGCGATGCGCAAGGTGGTGGGCTACGTCCACCGGCACCTGAAGCAGGGCGGCAAGGCCCGCAACGAGCCGGACTCCGCCTGGCGCATGTCCCTGATGAACTGGGGCCACGACCCGCAGAAGGATTGAGGGGGCACCATTTCCCTCCCCCCTCTGCGGGGGAGGGAGAGCGCGAGGGTGTCAGCGCAGGACTGCCCCGAGCGGCTCCGGCCGGCATGAGCCGAGCACCCAGCCGCCCTCCGCCTCCCGCAGCACGCCCGCATAGACACCGTCCAGCCCGTCGAGGTGGCGGTCGAGCGTCAGCGGGTCGGCCCAGAAGCCGTCGTAGGCGGCGTCCGACATCGCCTGCGCCAGGGCGTCGTCGGCGAGGCGCCGCATCGCGTCGGCGAGGGAATCGGCATCGCCCGAGCGGAACCAGAGGCCGCCGACCCCGTCCGCCACCGCCTCGCGGCCGGCGCAGACGTCGCTGACGATGACGGGCAGCCCCAGCGCCTGCGCCTCCAGCACGGTGAGCGGCTGGCCCTCGTACCAGACGGAGGGGAAGACCAGGGCGCGGGCCTCCCGCATCAGGGCGTGCACCGCGGCCGGCGCCTTCCAGCCGAGGATCGCGGCCTCCGGGTAGCGCGCCCGGATCTCGTCCGCCTGCGGCCCGTCGCCCACGAAGGTCGCGGGGAAGCCGGCCCGGCGCGCCGCCTCGGCGAAGAGGAGCGGGCCCTTCTCGGGCGAGATCCGGCCGACGAAGATGAAGCCGCCCGGCGCGCCGGTCCGGTGCCCGAGGGGCAGGACGTCGACGGGGTTGCCGACCTCGGCGAAGCGGGTGTCCGCGGGCAGGTAGGGCGCCATCGCGCTCCGCTGCAGGCGGCTGATCGTGATGACCGCGTTGGGGCTGCGGGTGAGCCCCGTTCCCTGCATCAGCCAGTGCCGGCCGACCCGCATCAGCTTGCGGGCGTAGCTGCGCGAGTCGCAATTGTGCGCGAGGCAGGCCGGGGAACCGGGCCGGCGATGACAGGGGGCCGAGACGGGATAGTCGTAGAAGCCGCCGTTCGGGCAGGCGAGGTAGTACTCGTGCAGCGTGAACACCACCGGCAGACCGCAGCCGCGCAGCACCGGCCCGATGGAGGGCGAGAGCGCCTTGGCCCAGCCGTGGACGTGGACCACGCTGCCGCGCGGGTCGAGCTCGGCCAGCAGCGCCCGCAGCCGCTCGGCCGCCGTGCGGTTCCAGAGCCATTGCGCGCCGAATCGGGCGAGCGAGTTCGTGCTCGTCACGTCGGCCTGGTCGGTGAGCACCACCGCGACGCCCGCCGCCGCGAGCCGCGGATCGGCTGGCCCCACCGCCGCGAACACGGTGACGGCGTGGCCGCGGGCGGCCAGCCCCAGCGCGCTCTCCACCACCACCTTGGCCTGACCGCCATTGATGGAGGCGTGGTCGGCCACCAGCACGATCTGCATGGCGCGGGCCCTCTCCTACTTGCGCGCCACGACGTAGGCGAAGCTCGTGAAGGTGCGCCAGTCGCGGGCGCGGGCGAGGCGGGTGAAGGCGGCGTCGACCTGCTTCACCACCGGGATCTTCCAGAAGTAGCTGTAGCCGTAGAACGGCAGCACGATCACCTCGCGGAACCCGATCTCCCGCAGGAGCGGCACCAGCGGCGCCTCGGAGCCGCGGCAGAGGTTGTAATGGGCCGGGAACTTCGGGTTGTCGCCGTCGTCGTGCCGGTCCGGGAACAGGGTGTGGACGACGGCCCGGGACAGGCGCTCGGGCATCAGCTCGTTCAGCACGAAGGGCGGTGCGAACAGGGTCGGGAAGAAGCTCAGCGCGACGCCACCCGGCGCCAGGATGTCGTGGACGTTGCGCCACATCCGGGCGACGTCCGGCACGTGCTCCATCACCATGCGGCAATAGGCGAAGTCGAAGCGCTCCCGCCCCACGGTCGCGACCGTGTCGGGCGCGGCGATGTCGCAGCAGAGCTTGGCGAAGGCCGGGGGCGCCAGCATCAGCTCGTGCTCGGAGATGTCGTTGAGCGTGACCGCGAAGCCGTGGCGGCCGAGTTCGTCCGGCGTGAAGAGCGGGTCGCGCCCGCCGCCGATCTCGATGTGCCGGCGCAGGCCGTGGGCTTGCGCCAGCGCCAGCACCATCGGCTTGTAGTTCTCCCAGGCCCAGTTCCAGTCCGAGCTGTAGCCCAGGCCGTCGGCGACCGCCCGCAGGCCGCCCGGCGCGGGTGCGAGGGCTTGAGCGTCGAGGAAGGTCGGGTGCATGTTCATGGGCGCGGCCTTCGGCGTCGGATCGCCGAGACTGGCCACGGACGGCTCAACACTCCGCAAAGATCGAGGGTTAACGAACCCTGGTCACGACGATGTCAGCCGAACTGCTCGCGCAGGATGCGCTCGTCCAGGCTGTGGCCGGGATCGTGCAGCAGGACGAGCTCGGTCCCCCGGTCGAGCCAGGTCTCGACGGTGCAGACCCGGCGGAACTCGGTGTGGTCGGCCACCGCCGCGACGGGGCGGTGGGCGGCGTCGAGCACGTCGACCCGGATCCGGGCGTAGTCGGGCAGGAGCGCGCCGCGCCAGCGCCGGGGCCGGAAGGCCGAGATCGGGGTGAGCGCGAGCAGCTTGGCGTTGAGCGGCAGGATCGGGCCCCCGACCGAGAAGTTGTAGGCGGTCGAGCCCGCGGCGGTGGCGCAGAGCACACCGTCGGCGATCAGCTCCTCCAGCCGGACCTGCCCGTCGATGGCAATCTTCAGCTTGGCGGTCTGGTGGGTCTGGCGCAGCAGGTAGACCTCGTTGATCGCCCGGGCGGTGTGGCTGCGTCCCTCGGTGTCGCGCGCCTCCATCAGCAGCGGGTGGATCACGCTGCGGTGGGCCGCCTCCAGGCGCTCCAGCAGGTCGTCGCGGCGGTACTCGTTCATCAGGAAGCCGACCGTGCCGCGGTTCATGCCGTAGATCGGCTTGGCGCGGTCCATGAAGCGGTGGAGCGCCTGCAGCATCAGGCCGTCGCCGCCCAAGGCCACCACGACGTCGGCCTCCTCGGGGGGCACGTTGTCGTAGCGCCGCATCAGGGTGTCGGCGGCCTCGCGGGCGTCCGGTGTCGGGCTCGCGATGAAGGCGATCGTCTGGAAGCGCATGCGCGTCGGATCCGCCCTCATCCCCGGGTTGACGCCGGCGCGCCGGCTCGCCTCAATCCCGGATCCATCCTCTGCGGAGAGCCATAGCATGGAGCGCGCGCTCCTCGTCTATACCACATTCGCCGATGCCGAGACGGCGCTCGCCGTCGGCGAGAGCCTCGTGCGGGATCGGCTCGCCGCCTGCGTCAACGTCCTGCCGGGGATGCGCTCGGTCTACGCCTGGAAGGGCGCGGTGGAGCGGGGCGCGGAGGTCGTGGCCCTGGTGAAGAGCCGGGAGGGGCTGGGGCCTGAACTCGCGGCGGCGCTGAAGGCGCGCCATCCCTACGAGACGCCGATCATCCTGCACCTGGCCGTGGACGCGGCCGACCCCGACACGCTCGCCTGGATCCTGGCCGAGACAACGGGCGCCGCCTGACCGGACACCGCTGCCCGGCCCCGACGCGACAGCCCTGGGCGGACAATGCGGATCGCGGGCGAGGCGCCTCGCAAGCCCCGAACCGATGAAGCGATCCACGCCGCTCTTTCTCAACGCGAAAGCGGCCGCATCTGACGGCAAAAATCAAATAAAAGCGGCTCTTTTTGAAATTCCGCTTGATGATTCTACCAAAAATCTGTACGTATTAATTCATCGGACCAGATCCTGTCGGCCCGCTCTCTTGCTCTTGATCGAGCGCCGAGTCCGGTTTTCCGCTTTTATCGACGTTTGATCGCTGCACGACCCGCAGCGCCTCCGTTGCACGCCGTGTCGTGCAGCGCTCCGCAATACGCCCGTCGTGCCGCGCGCAGAGCCGACACGGCCCATGGACACGCATGCACCCCATTCCTGATCCGAGGCCCGTGACGGGCCAGTTCCGTTCGCAGGCGGCCGTGAGACCCATCGCCGGCCCCGTACCGTGGAGCCCCCAACCCTGCGGGCTGACCCGCGAAGAACTGCGCAGGATCGTCCTGGCCGCCATCGGCTGACCCCGAGGGCCGCCGGGACGCATCGACGATCACACCAGATACCCAGACAAGAGGAACTTCCATGAACATCGGCACCGTGAAGTGGTTCAACGGCACCAAGGGCTTCGGCTTCATCCAGCCCGAGGACGGCAGCAAGGACGTCTTCGTGCACATCTCGGCCGTCGAGCGGTCCGGCATGCAGACGCTCAGCGAGGGCCAGCGGCTCTCCTTCGAGATGGAGACGGACCGCCGCACCGGCAAGCAATCGGCCGGAAACCTGAAATCCGCCTGAGGTTCGCTCTCGCGACCCTGACGCCATAGGGGGCCGCTCCGGTCGGAGCGGCTTCCTCGATCATCCCATCCGCCGCGGGTGCGGCCCGTACACGGAGTCCACGTGGGTCAATTCAAAGCGAACCAGCTCGTCGACCGCCTCGCCGCCGCCGCCAAGGCGCGGGAGGCGACCATCGCCCGGCTCCGGGCACGGCCCGCGGCCAACGACCCGACCGTCCTCGCGCGGCAGGCAGCCCGCCGGGCGGTCGTTCAGGCCCGCGAGGTTCGGGTCGCGGAGCGGGAGGCGGCGCGCGAGGCCGCCGAGGCCCGCCGCGCGGCAGAGGCGGCCGCCGCACTGGAGCGCCAGGCCGCCGAGGTCGCGCGTCTGGCCGCCGAGCGCGCCGAGCAGCAGGCGCAACTCGCCGCCGCCCAGAAGGCCGCCCGCGACGCACGCTTCGCCGCCCGGAAGGCCAAAGCCCGCCGCTGAAGGGCCGTTCGCCTTCAGCCGAGATCCACGAGGAGGTCCGATGTCCCACAAGTTCAAGGTCGGTCAGCACGTCAGGCAGGCCCGGATCGGCTATGCCGATGCCGGGAGCGTCCCGGGCGCCCTCTTCGTGGTGGTGCGCCTGATGCCGGAGGATCGTACGGGCGAGGTCTCGTACCGCGTCAAGTCGGCGGCCGGCGAGCGAGTCATGCGCGAAGGTGAGATCGCCCTCGCCTCCGGATGAAGTCTACGCCTGATCCGGCTCCATGGCGGGATCAGGCCCGCAAATCCGATTCTACGCGCCCATTTGCAATCGTTCCCGCCGCGCAATCCCGTGCTTTGGGCACCGATGTGGAGGCCGAACATGGCACGCACACCCAGTACAGGCCGGGCGACATCCGTCTCGACGGACGATTTCAACGCGCGCGTGAAGCGGCTCCTCGCCGACAAGCCGGACCCGCGCAAGGCCGACGATCATCGCAGGAACGCGCCGCGCCATCCGAAGCCCGGGCCGAAGCCGTCGGCGTGACGGCCTCGACCGGTCCCTGCCGTCGCGCGGCCGGCCGGAGCCTCGTCGACTACGGTGAGGCTGGTCCAGCAGGATGACGCGGCCCTGCGTGCCCCCGCTGAAAGCCCGGCACGAAGAGGCCCCATGCGCCTGACGCTCTCGCTCGTCCTCATCGCCGCCATAGCCCTGTACGGCGCCTCGTTCCTGCGGACCGCCAAGTCGGCCCCAGCCAAATGGAATCCAGCCGAGTCCAACTCCGCCAAGTCCGCTCCGGTGCCTGAGGCGGGAAGGGCGGATCTCGCGGGAGCGAAGCCTTGGCGCCCGGTTGCACCTATGGTCAGGATGCCGTCCGGGCGGCCAGTGCTAGGGTCCCGCCCCGACGCCGATCGACGCGAACGGATCGGTTGCCAAGGGAGAAGCGGCATGTCGGATCTCGTCACCCTGCGGGGCCTCTCCGGCCTCGACCCGGAGCCCGCACCGCTCGGAGGCTCCGCCCTCGTGCTGGTCGACCTGCAGAACACCTACCGCGAGGGGGTGATGCGGCTCGAAGGCGTCGAACCCGCGCTGCGCGAGGCCGCCGCGCTGCTCGCCCGGGCGCGCGGGGCGGGCATCCCGATCTTCCACATCCAGCACGATGCCGGGCCGGGCTCGCCCTACGATGTCAGGGCGCCGATCGGCCGGATCAGCGACGAGGTCGCCCCGCAGGCCGACGAGCCGGTGATCACTAAAGCCTACCCGAGCGCGTTCGTCGGCACCGACCTTCAGGCGCAGCTGGAGGCGGCGGGCGTGAAGGACGTGGTGCTGGCAGGCTTCATGACGCATATGTGCATCAACTCCACCGCGCGCAGCGCCTTCAGCCTGGGTTTCCGCCCGACCGTGGTCGCCTCGGCGACGGCAACCCGCGACCTGCCCGCGCCGGACGGCTCGATCGTCCCGGCCGGACAGCTGCAAGCGGCGAGCCTGGCCGCCCTCGCCGATCTCTTCGCCGTAGTCGCAGCGCGGCAGACCGATATCCGGGGCTGAGCCGCACGCCGGGGTCATCCGGCCCGGGCGGGGAAGGGCGGCCAGCATCGGCTCCCTCAAGCCCTCCGGGCCGCGCGACCCGGCAGGAGGATCTCGACCAGGGTGCCCTCGTCCTTGCGGCTGGAGATGGAGAGGCGGCCGTCGTTGGCCTCCACCAGGGCCCTGCTCAGGGGCAGGCCGAGGCCGCCGGCCGCCGCGTGGGCGCCGTCGGGGCCGCCGGCCTCCGGACGGCCGCCGCGGAACGGCTCCAGCGCGAAGGCGATCTCCTCCGGGCTCATCCCGATGCCGGTGTCGCGCACCCGCAGGGCCACGGCGCCGCGCTCGGCCGGGTTCGTCGAGACGATGACCTGCCCGCCCGCGCCGGTGAGCCGGATCGCGTTGCCGATGACCAGCCGGGCGGCGCGCGCCAGGGAGGGCTCGTCGGCCTCCAGCGGCGCCAGATCCTCGGCGAAGCTCGTGCGCAGCACGATGCGGCCGCGGGCGGCCTCCGCCTGCATCTCGGCGACACAGGTCGAGACGAGGTCGTTGAGCGGCAGCGGCCGGCGGCTCAGGGGCAGCCCGCCGGTCTCGACGGTGGCGAGATCGACGAGGTCGGCGACCAGCGCGAGCACCTGCTCGCCCGAGGCCCGGATGTCGTTGAGGTAGGAGCGGTAGCGGGCGTGGCCCAGCGGCCCGTAGGGCTCCTTCAGCATCACGTCGGCGAAGCCCAGGATGCCGGTGAGCGGGGTACGGATCTCGCGGTCGAGCTGGGCCAGGAAACGCGCCACGAAGCCCGGTCCTTCCGATCGCACCGGCTCCGGCACGGGCCGCAGCAGCAGCGCCCGCAACCCGCCACCCAGGGCGGCGCTCCGGACCGCGAGGGCGCCGCCCTCGAACGAGACCGGGCACCCGTCCGCCTCCGCCAGGGCGCCGGCCATCTCGGGCGGGACGAGATCGCGCAGCGCAGCCCCCGGCGCCGCGCGCGGATCGCGGCCGAGGAGGTCCGCGGCGGCCCGGTTCAGCGACAGCACCCGGCCCGCCGCATCGGCCACGACGACGCCCTCCGCCACCGCATCCAGCGCGGCGCGCAGAGCGGCGGCGGTGGCATCGGCGTCCCGGCCCGGCAGCGCCGCGACAGGTGGACGGGCCTCCACCCCGGACGCGGCCCCGGACCCCGCCTCGGCGTCCGCGAGCGGACGGAGCAGGAGGGCGGCGGCGGGCCCGCCGGGCCAGGGCATGGCGCCGCGCGCGAGCGCGACCCTCCGCACGGTGCCGTCCCGGGTCTCCAGGGCCCGCGTCGCGTCCTCCGGGAGCGGATCGGGCAGCGGATCGGGGAACAGCCGCGTGAGACCCGCCGCCCGGAGCGCGGCGAGGTCCGGGTAATCGGCGAGGTCGAGGAAGGCCCGGTTGGCCGCCAGGATCTCGGGCCCGCGATGCAGCAGAAGCGGGCCCGGCACCCCATCGAGCAGCGCCGCCGGCTCCGGCTCGGTCCGGACCGAGGCCGACGGGGAGGCGAACGAGAAGGGCATCACTGCGCCCCGCCCGCCCGGGTCCGCGGGCACCGCCTCGTCCGCGTCGTCCGCCGGGTCGCCCGCGTAGCGCACGCCGAGCGCCCGCGCGATTTCCCGGAAGGCGTCGTGCTCGCTCACCGAGAGCGCGGCAGGGGCGGCCTCGGGCTCCAGCAGGTGGTCCGGCTCCGGCAGGTGGTCCGGCTCCGCGGCGAGGCCGGGCTCGGGCGCGTGCTCAGGCGCGACATCCTGCTCCGGGCCGCCTTCGGGCTCCGGCACGACGTCCGGCGCAGCAACCGGGGCAATCGTCGGCGGAGGCTCCGATCCGGAGGCCGGCGCCTGCGCGGCAGGGCGCGCCGGTGCGGTGCGGGCGGGCGGGCCGAACCAGTCCTGCTGGAGCCAGGCGGCGAGGAGCGGCGCCGCCATCGTGGCCATCGCGACCGGATCCGCGCCCAGGCCCCGCCCGAAGGGCGGCGCCAGCGGATAGGGCGGGGCGACGGGGCCGGGCCCCCGCGGCACCGGCACGCCGGATGCCGCCGCTACGGCGGGAGCGGGGGAGGCGACGGCCGGGTCCGGCATCTGCGCAGCACCCGTGCCCTCCCGGGATCCGGTATCCCCCTCGCGAGGCTCGGGCGTGTCCGCCCCGGTGCCGGTCGCCTCGGGCGCGGGCACCATGCCAGCGGCGGGCGGGGCCGGATCTTCAAGGGTTACGCCCCGCACGATGCCGAAGCCGCCGTAGCCCTGAAAGGCCTGGCCCGGCCGGCCGAGGGGCGCACCCGACAGGTCGGCGGCGACGGAGACCCCGCCCTCGAGCGTCAGAACGGCGCCGAGGCCGCGGAAGGTCCGGCGCTGCGCCAGCGCGTCGAGGAAGACCTCCCCCTGGCGGAGACGGCCCGAGGCGGTGAGCTCGGCCCAGGTGACGCCGATGAGGCGGGCGAGCGCGTCGCCCCCGCCGGAGAGCTGCGTGAGCGCGCCCGCAGCGTCGCTGCGCCAGACGAAGCGCCCCCCCGGGCGCGGCGCTGCCGGCTCCCGGTCGGCCGGTTCGGCGGTCTCCGGAGCGGCCGCCGGGGCGTGGTCCTCGACCGGAGGTTCGGCGGGAGGTCCAGCGGGCCTTTCGGCCGCGACGTCGGACGACGTTTCGTCAGGCGTCGGAATGGGCGGGAACCCGGCGCGCAGAGCCGGCAGCTTGCCGACCACCGCCAGCAGGATCAGTCTCCGCCCGTCGGCGGCACGTCCGGGCACGGTACGGCAGAGGGTCGGCGGCGCGAGCCCGCGCGGGTCGAGGCGCAAGCGCAGCATCCGCACCCCAGGGCCGCCCGCGGGCCGGATCTGCCGGGCCAGGGCGGCCGGGAGCACGCCCGCCGGCGCGAGTGCGCGCAACAGGGGTCGCGCCCCCGGCCAGGCGTACACCACCTGCGCGGCGTCCTCCGCAAGCACGAAGCGGATGTCCCCGTCTGTCGGCGATGCGTCGTCCCAGACCGCTCCCAGGCCGGCATCCTCCGGGGCCGAGGCCGCCCCGGAGCCGCTGCTTTCCCTGTCGTTCAACCCTGCGCCCCCGGCCATACGGTCTCATTTAGCGGCAAAAGCCTGACGTCGGCAGTCTTTCTTAGCGCCGCGGGCCGCCCACCCGCTGGACACTTCAATGTCGCGTCACACGTTTACGGCATGTCAACCTTGATGGCGCCGCCACAGTGGCACACCGGGGGCTGGCATTCGGCGTCGCACGTGCTATTGTGCACTGCACAATGC
>NZ_BPQM01000157.1 GCF_022179245.1 Methylobacterium gregans | reverse complement strand
ACCCGTGAAGGCGCCGGCGTCTACGTCAACAATGCGGGCCGCGTGACTTACTTCGCCCGCCGGGACTTCGCCAACAAGTATCCGGAGGTGGTCAAGGCCTTTCTGGCCGCCCGCGAGCGCACCCGCGAATGGACCTTCGACCACGTGGACGAGGCGGCCGAGATCGTCGCCCGCGAGACCCGCGTGCCGGTGGAGGTCGCAAAGTTCCAGATCACCCACGCGGGCGAGTGGGAGTTCATGGCCGGTGAACCGAACGCCGACCGGGCGCGCAACGCCATCAAGGCGTTCCAGGCCTGGTACATCGCGCATGGCGACGACATCCTCTCCGAGCGCAAGCTCTCGGACGAGCAGGTCGACGCCTTCATCGACGGGCGCTTCTTCGCGGGCGGCCAGTACTCGATCTACAATTGACGAGCCCGCCCCGGTCGCAGCCATCGCGGCACCGCGCGGCGACCGGGGCGCTTCCGTTTTCCGGACACGGCGAGACCCGACCCATCCATGAGCGACACAGCCAACACGATCGCGGGCGCGGGCTTCGCGGCGGCACCCGCGCGGCCTCAGCGTGCGCGGCGCACCGGGCGGCGCCTGCACGTCAACCTGACGGGCCTCGTCCTGCCGCTGGCGATCCTCGTGCTCTGGGAGGCCTCCGCCAGCTTCCGTTGGGTCGACCCCGTCTTCCTGCCAGCGCCCCAGAAGGTCGCCGCTGCCTTCTGGAAGATGCTGACCGCACAGAACCTCGCGCAGGATTTTCTGGCTAGCATCACCATCGTGGGGCAGGCCTTCCTCTACGGCTCGGTGGCCGCCATCCTGCTCGGCATTGCCGCCGGCCTGTCCCGGCGGGTCGAGGCTTTCTTCGGCCCGACCTTCGACACCATCCGCCACATCCCCGGCATCGCGTGGCTGCCGCTCATCGTGCTGTGGCTCGGGATCGGCGCGCCCGCCAAGGTGCTGGTGATCGCCAAATCCGTGTTCTTCCCCGTCTTCCTCAACACGCTCCAGGGCATCCGCAACGTCGACCGCAACCATATCGAGCTGGCCCAGGCGCTCACCCTGACCCGCTGGCAGCTCGTGCGCCGCGTGGTGCTGCCCTCCGCGCTGCCGAGCATCCTGGTCTCGCTGCGCTACGCTGCCGGCCTCGCCTGGGCGCTCGTGGTCGTGGCCGAGGGACTGAGCGGGCTCGAAGGGCTCGGCTTCCTGATCTTCCGCGCGCAGGGCCTGCTGCTGACCGACCAACTGATGGTCTGCATGGTGGTGATCGGCCTCGTGGGTTTCGCCATCGACCGGGGCATGGCCCTCGTGCAGCGCCGCCTGCTGCGCTGGAAGCAGGGCTTCGAGGGCTGAAAGGCCCGACGCGTACCATCCAGACAGGGATCGCCTCCATGCCCGCCGGCCGCCTCGACATCCGCGACGTCTCCAAGTCCTATCCCCAGGAGGGACGTCCGCCGCTGACCGTGCTCTCCCACATCGACATCGACGTCGCGCCGGGCTCGTTCGTATCGCTCGTCGGACCCTCGGGCTGCGGCAAGTCCACCCTGCTGCGCCTGATCCTCGGCCTCGACGCGGATCACGACGGCGAGATCCTCGTCGATGGGACGCCGATCTCCGGCCCGGCGCTCTCCCGCGGCATCGTGTTCCAGGATCACCGGCTGCTGCCCTGGCTGACCCTCGAGCGCAACATCGGGCTGAGCCTTGAGAACGCGGGCTGGTCGGCGGCGGAGAAGGCCGAGACGGTGCGCGACCTGATCGCGCTGGTCGGCCTGCGCGGCTTCGAGCGGGCCTTCCCGCACCAGCTCTCAGGCGGCATGGCCCAGCGCGCCGCGATCGCCCGCGGCCTGGCCGCCCGCCCGGAGATCCTCCTCCTCGACGAGCCGTTGGGCGCCCTCGACGCCCTGACACGCCTGCGGCTTCAGAGCGAGCTGCAGCGGATCTGGCGGACCGAGCGCGTCACGATGATCCTCGTCACCCACGACGTGGACGAGGCGATCTTCCTGAGCGACGCGGTGGTCGTGATGGGCGCCAGGCCGGGCCGCGTCGTCGAGCGGGTCACGATCGACCTCGGGACCGAGCGCGACCGTGCGGGGTCGGACTTCGCGGCTCACAAGCGCCGGATCCTGCGTGCCATGGGCGCGGAATTCGGCAACCGCCATGCGGCCTAGAGCGCTCCGTCTCGACGGCCACGCCGTTCCGGGGTGCGTCGCGATCGGGAACCGCCCCAGGTGTGCCCTACGGACCCTCCTTCCCGCAGCGTGCCTGCTGACCACGATCGGATGGGCCATCGCGGCCGACACGGCGCCGGCGACCGACCTGCCGGATCTCTCGGTTGCGCGAGCCAGGATCTATGCCGGCGACTTCGAGACCGCTGTCGCCGAGCTCGGCGCGCTGACCGCAACCGTCAGGCACGCAGACCTCTACAACCTGCTGGGCTTTAGCCTGCGCAAGCTGAAGCGCTTCGACGAGGCGGCGCGGTGGTACAAGGAAGCGCTGTTCTACGATCCGACGCACCGACCGGCGCTCGAATACCAGGGCGAACTCTTCATCGAGACGGGCGACCTCGAGAAGGCGCGCAACAACCTCAAGCTCCTGCGGTTGCTGTGCCACCCCGCGGGCTGCGAGGAGGTCCGAAAGCTCGAGGCTGCCCTGGCCGCAGCCGATCCGGCGGGCTCGCGCGGATGAGCCTTCGCGTATGAACTGAGGCAAGGTCACCGCTCAGTAAACCGCGAACCGCACCGCGTTGGCACCAGCCGAGTCAAAAGCTCACGATGTCTCCTCCGGATCCGTTGGCTCGCTCGAGAGGGGATCACAGAGCCAGGCAGGCCACCGCGACGGCAAGGCAGGACGCGGATCGGCGCAGGCTCAGTTCCTCCCCGAGTAAGACCCGTCCGATGAGGACCGCGTAGACGATGCCGGTCGCGCGCAGCGCCGACTCCACCCCACCCGCCGCCCATCGCAACGGACCGCATGGCCCAGATGACGATGGCGTAGGCCCGGATCGAGACGAGTCCGCCACCCAGCGCAGCGTGCAGGGGGGCGCACTCAGAACGCCAGCGAGGACGAGCGAGCTGATGCGGGGTCGTCGCCTCCGCGCGTCACGCGGGCCTCGGCGCAGCGAGCCGGGGCGCCAGAGCGAGCATGAGCGGGACCACGGCGAGGGCCGTGGCCGCAGCGGCCGCCGCCGCCCAGCTCGGCCCGACCGCGTCGCCGAGCGGGCCGTAGAGGAGAGGGGCCGCAACGGCGGAGCCGCCCAGGGTGCAGGTGTAGAAGATGGCGAAAGCCCGCTCGACGCGCCCGCCCGGCGCGAGGTCCGGCACCGTTCCGTACAGCACGGAGGACGTGCCGTTCAGCATCAGGCCGAGCCCCGGCAGCACGACGAGGGCGGGGCCGAGCGGGAGGACGATGACGACCAGGATCGCCGCGGCCGTGCCGGCTTCCGTGAGGATCACGCTGCGTGTCACGCCGAAGCGTTCCCCGAGCCGCCCGAAGGCTGCCTTGCCGAGCGCACCGCCGACAGCGACGAGCGCGAAAGCGATGCCGACCGTGGAGAGGGCCGCCCCCTTCTCCACCAACAGGAACGGCAGGTAGATGAGAAAGGCCGGTCGTGCGGCGTTGTCGAGCATGCCGATCGCGACGAGCAGCCCGAAGCCGGCCCGGTGCGGCACCGCGCCGTCGCCGCGCGGCGACGCTTGCGCGCGCGCCTTCATCGCGTCGCGCGCGCCCGGCTCCCGCGGCAGCAAGCCGGCAACGCCGATCGCGACGACAAGGCCGAGACCGGCGACGAGACAGAGCACGGAACGCCAGTCGGCGGCGGTGAGAAGCAGTCCGGCGAGCGGTGGCAGCGCCGCCTTTCCGAGATCGCCGGCGAAGTTGTAGGTGCCGAGCGGACCGCGCGCGCCTCGCCCGTAGGCCCGCGCGATCACCGCGGAGGCGAGCGGGTGCTGGGTGCTGCTGCCCGCCCCGGCGAGCGCCAGGGCGGTGCACAATCCGATGAGACCGCCCGACGCACCGGCGAGCGCGTATCCGCCCGCACTGAGGACGGTTCCGAGGACCAGTACCGAGCGTGTGCCGAGCGCGCGGGCGAGCACGGCGGCGGGCATCTGCAGGCCGGCCAGAGCGCCGACATAGAGCGAGCGCACCAACGCGAGCGCGACGTAGCCGAGGCCGAACTCCGCCTGCCAGACCGGCAGCATCACGTAGATCAGGTCCGTGTAGCCGTCGTGCAGCGCATGGTTGAGGCAGGCCGCGGTGAGCGTGCGCGTCGGCTGCGAGGCGGTGATGCCGCCCACCTGCTGCGTCGGGTCCAGTGCCCGGCCCTCGGTTCGTCCAGCGGTCGTCGGCATGAAGCGCGTGTCCGGTGCTGCGTGAAGTCTTGGGGCCGAGCGCTACACCCGTGAGCGCTGCGCGATGAGTGAGGTTTGCCTCACGGTATCCGTGCATTAATCTCACGGGTTCCCGCTGTTGGATCCGATGCGCCGCCTTCCACCCCTGCATGCCCTGCGCGTCTTCGAGGTCGCCGCCCGTGCCGGTAGCCACGCCGCCGCGGCGGCCGAACTCGGACTGACCCACGGGGCCGTCAGCCGTCAGGTCGCCGCGCTGGAGGCATGGTTCGGCCAGCGCCTCTTCGTGCGTGTCGGGCGGGGCGTCGTCCCGACGCCGGCGGCCAGGGCCTTCGCGGAAGCCGTCAGCCTCACGTTCGACCGGCTCGATGCAGCGGCCGAGATCTGCGGCCGGCCCCTCGCGCCGCGCACCCTGCGGGTGAGCACGCCCACGACCTTCGCGATGCGCTGGCTGATCCCGCGCCTGGACAGCTTCCATGCGGCGCGGCCGGAGGCAGAGGTGGTCGTCACGACGACCACGACCCTGCACAATGCTCTGCGCGGCGGCTTCGACCTCGCGGTGCGGCGCGAGCCGCGGATCGGCGCGGGCGCCCACCATTCCTGGGGCGCCTACCGTGCGGTCCCCTTCCTGGCGGAGGCCAACACGCTGGTGGTGAGCCCGTCCCTGCTGGCCAAGCGTCCCCTGCACGCGCCGCCGGATCTCGCGGGCGGCACGCTGCTGACAAGCGAGACTCGCCCGGGCGACTGGGACGACTGGCTCGCCGCCGCCGGTCTGCCCTGGGGTCTGAGCAATAGGCGGACCTTCGACCACTACTTCGTCGCGCTGCAGGCGACGGCGGACGGACTCGGCTACGGCATCGGGCCGCTGCCCGTGCTGTCCCTCGATCTTACGGCGGGCCGCCTCGTCGCACCCTTTCCCGAGATCGTGGTTCCACGTCCCGGCTACGTGGCCCTGGTGCCGAACGATGCGGACAAGACATCGACCCTTACGGCTTTCGTGGAGTGGCTTGTCGCTGCCGGCGCCGAGTGAGAACGAAGTTCGCCGGACGGCACCAGCCGCGGCCGAGCATCCCGTGCCAGGCGGCAGGACCGCGGCCTCAGGGCTCAGGCGTTCGGTCCGCCGTGTCTCGACCGCAGGAGGAAACGGCGGACGTTACACTGCTCGGCCGCCGACACGGGCGCGTGTCGAGCCTCCGGTCCCGCGTGGCAAGCCGATGTCCGTCGGCATCCGAGGGGCCTGCAAGTGCACCTTCCGTGCCCCGACATTCCCTACGCGGGCCGGATGCGCTAGGCGTGCGGACGGGTTCGAACGAGCCTTCGCTTTTCGAGATCGCCCGCACGCTCGCACCCGAACAGCTTTCGTTTGTGCCACGCGGAGGTCGGACAGCATGCTCTCGGAGCGTCAGAACGCGATCTTGGACATCGCGCGCAGCGAGGGACGCGTCCTGGTCGAGGCCTTGTCCGGTCGCTTCGCTGTCAGCGTTCAGACCATCCGAAAGGATCTCAACGACCTGTGTGATGCGCGCCTCCTCTCACGCATCCATGGCGGGGCGGTGCTCGGAGCGGGTGCCGAGAACCTCGGTTACGAGGCGCGCCACGCGATGGCGGCTGCCGAGAAGGCCGCGATCGCACGCGCGGCAGCAGACCTGATCCCGGACCGCTCCTCTCTGTTCATCAACATCGGTACCACGACCGAGGCGGTCGCCAGCGCCCTCCTCGGACATTCCGGCCTGATGGTGATCACCAACAATCTCAACGTCGCCCATGCCCTGCGCGCGAGCCCGGAGATCGAGTGCGTCGTGGCGGGCGGCCTCATCCGGCGCGCGGACGGGGGAATCGTCGGAGAGGCGGCCGTGGACTTCATACGCCAGTTCAAGGTCGATTTCGCGGTCATCGGCGCCTCGGCGATCGACGAGGACGGATCGCTCCTCGATTTCGACTATCGCGAGGTCCGGGTGGCGCAGGCGATCATCGCTAATGCGCGCCACGTCATGCTGGTCGCGGACTCGACCAAATTCGAGCGCAGTGCGCCGGTGCGCCTCGCCCATCTCGGGCAGATCGGCACGTTCGTGACCGACCGTTGTCCGAGCGAGGCCCTGCGCGATCTCTGCCGCGCCTCGGGCGTCCGTCTGGTAGAAGCGGGGCGCTGAGCACCCTTTCGGTTGACTTTCGTTTTGTTTCGAATTGAATCGCTCACTTTCGCAGCTGCCCTTCAGCGCCGCAGCACGAAAGATGGAGGCCATGCGAACGTTCGACGTCGCCGTGATTGGCGGAGGGATAAACGGCTGCGGCATCGCGCGGGACGCGGCCGGCCGCGGCTACTCCGTCGCGCTGGCCGAGCAGAACGACCTCGGCAGCGGGACCTCGTCCTGGTCGACCAAGCTGATCCACGGCGGCCTGCGCTATCTGGAACACTCCGAGTTCCGCCTCGTGCGCGAGGCGCTGGCCGAGCGCGAGGTGCTCTGGGGCATCGCGCCCCACATCGTGCGTCCGCTGCGTTTCGTCCTGCCGCTGCACGCGGGTCTCCGCCCGGCCTGGCTGCTGCGCGCCGGCCTGTTCCTCTACGACCATCTCGGCGGCCGCAAGCGCCTGCCCGCCACGCGCCCGGTCGACCTCTCCGGTCCCCTCGGCGCGCCCCTGAAGCCCGTGTTCCGGCGCGGGTTCGAGTATTCCGACGCGCGCGTTGACGATACACGCCTCGTCGTCCTCAACGCGCGCGACGCCCAGGCGCGGGGCGCCGAGATCGCGGTACGAACCCGCATCGTCTCGGCCCGGCGAGAGGGCGGCCTGTGGCGCATCGTCCGGCGGGATTTCGAATCCGGTCGGGAGGAGGAGATCGCCGCGCGCTTCCTCGTCAACGCGGCCGGCCCCTGGGTCGATCGGGTGATCCAGGGACCGCTCGGCCGGCATGAGGCGCGGCACGTGCGCCTCGTGCAGGGATCGCACATCGTAGTGCGCAAGCTCTACGACCACGACCGCGCCTTCATCTTCCAGAACGCCGACGGGCGCATCATCTTCGCCATTCCCTACGCGAACGGCACCACTCTCGTCGGCACCACGGACCGCGACTTCTCCGGTGATCCCGACGACGCGGTGATTACTGGGGAAGAGACCGAATATCTGCTGCGCGCTGCGAGCGAGTACTTCGCCGAACCACTTCGCCGGGAGGATATCGTCTGGTCATTCTCGGGCGTGCGCCCACTCTTCGACGACCACGCCTCCACGGCGCAGGAGGCAACGCGCGACTATGTTCTGAAGACGGAGGCGGCGGCCGGCGAGGCGGCGGTGCTCAATATATTCGGCGGCAAGATCACGACCTACCGCAAGCTCGCCGAGGATGCCCTGGCGGAGATCGGCCGCCACCTTGGAGCGCGGGGACGCTCCTGGACCGGCACAGCCCCGCTTCCTGGCGGCGACTTTCCGGTGGACGGGGTGGCCGGACTCGAAGCACGCCTCGCGCGCGCGGCGCCTCATCTCGCGGCCTCCACAGTCGAGCGCCTCGTGGCGGCCTACGGGACGGATGCGTTGCGCATCGCCGAGGATCTCGGGTCCGATCTCGGCCACGGCCTCCACGCGGGCGAGCTGCGCTGGATGATCGAGCGGGAATGGGCGCGCACCGTCGAGGACGTGCTCTGGCGCCGGTCCAAGCTCGGCCTTGCCTACTCGGCGGATGAGGTCGCGGCGCTGCGGGCGACGATGGCCGGCCTGATCGGTACGCCCGGCCGCGCCGCGGCCGGCCCTGCGACGGCCCCCGGCTGACCCGGCCCCGATGCGCGAGCCTGCGACACGATCCGAGAAGGGCGGCCCGGCCCTGACCAAGGTCTGCCTCACCTTCGAACATCCCGGATCTCAGTGCCGCATTCCAGGGCAAGCGGGCCGATCCGCTCCTCCTCCAGCGCGACGCCTCGAGACGGCTCGGTCGATGGTCGCGCTCGACCTCACCGGAACACCGGCCGCCCTCGCCATCTTGGCCTCAGCATAGGACGCGGGCGCGCGAAGGGCCGAGCATATGCGGGGGTATCGAGCTTCGTTCGGGATCGGCTTCGTGGCCGGAATGCGAAGCCTGTCCGCCTGTGCCGCCCTGGTCTGGGCGGCATCACAGGGGCGAACGCGGGACGTGCCCGTCCCGGCAGGGCCCGGCGCACGTGCCGTGGCGACCGCGACGGCCCTCGCCGAGATGGCGGGCGACAAGATGCCCTTCGCCCCCGACCGTCGCATCGTGCCCTCCTTCGCCTTCCGGCTCGTCATCGGCGCGGTCGGAGGTTGGGCTCTGACGGGGCGCCGCGCGTCACCCGAGTACGGTGCCCTGGCCGGCGTCGCAGGGGCGGTGGCCGGCACGCTCCTCGGCCGGGCCGCCCGCGGACCGGACGCGCGTACGATCGTCGGCCGGGCCAGGGGGCTCACCGAGGATGCCGTTGCCGTCAGTCTCGCCGTCCTGATCGTCGCTTGCGCGGAACGCCGCTCCGAGGACAGCCGGGCGGCTTTCGCAGCGTCACCCGACGGTCGTCGGAAGGCCACGACTTCCGCGCCGTGACGGTGGACCGGGCCCGTCCGGCGGTCGCTGGTCGACCTCGCCACGAGCGCACGGTTCCGTGGCGGAGGTCAAATCTGGATGAGACGGATGTTGTTGGTGTTTCCGGTGGTGTGGAACGGAATGCCGGCCGTCACGACGACGAGATCGGCATGGCGCGCGAAACCTTGGGCCTGCGCATGGCGACAAGCGTCGACCGTCATCTCCTCGTAGGAATCGACATCGTCGGTGCGGACGCTGTGGGCACCCCAGAGCAGGCTGAGGCGACGGGAGGTATCGATATTGGGGGTGAGGGCCAGGATCGGCACGGCCGGGCGCTTGCGGGCGACCCGGGCTGCCGTGGTGCCGCTCGCCGTATAGGTGACGATCGCGCGCGCGCGCACGGCCTCCGCGAGCGCGGCGGTGGCGGTCGCGACGGCGTGGGGCGGCGTCTCCTCCTCACCGGGCTCCAGGGCCGCGATGATCGAGCGGTAGAGCTTGTGTCCCTCGACGGAGCGGATGATGCGGTCCATCATCGCCACCGCCTCGACGGGATAGTGGCCTGTCGCCGACTCGGCCGACAGCATCACGGCGTCCGCCCCGTCATAGATCGCGGTCGCCACGTCCGAGGCCTCGGCCCGGGTCGGCGTCGGAGCGGCCACCATCGAGTCGAGCATCTGGGTCGCCACTACGACCGGCTTCACGGCGAGGCGGCAGGCGCGGATCAGCTCCTTCTGGCGGCCCGGCACGTCCTCGTGCGGGATCTCGACGCCGAGATCGCCGCGCGCCACCATGACGGCGTCCGATAGGCGAATGATGTCCTCGATCCGCTCCAGCGCCTGCGGCTTCTCGACCTTGGTCATGATGCCGGCCCGGTCGCCGATCAGGCCGCGTGCCTCGATCACGTCGGAGGGCTTCTGCACGAAGGAGAGCGCCACCCAGTCGACGCCGAGTTCCAGCCCGAAGGCGAGGTCCGCGCGGTCCTTTTCCGTCAGCGGCGACAGGTCGAGCAGCGTTCCGGGCAGGTTCACGCCCTTCCGGTTCGTGATCACGCCGGCCGTGACGACCTCGGCCTCGATCGCGGCGGC
>NZ_BPQM01000156.1 GCF_022179245.1 Methylobacterium gregans | reverse complement strand
GGCAAGGGGCTGGGGCAAGTGGCCGGGGCAAGGGTCCGGGAGCGGTGCGCCGCTCCCGGATGCCCGGCCTCACCAAGTCGTCGGTTTCGGGTTGCGCTCGTCGAAGCCCTTCTGGTGCCAGTAGGGGTAGATCGGCGTTTCCTGGCTCGCCGCGTCGAGGCGTGCGACCTGCTCGGGTGAGAGAGCCCAGCCGACCGCGGCGAGGTTCTGCTTCAACTGCTCCTCGGTGCGGGCACCGACCACGATGTTGCACACGGTCGGCCGAGTCAGCAGCCAATTCAGCGCTACCTGCGCGACGCTTTTTCCCGTCTCTTCGGCAACCGCATCGAGGGCGTCGACCACGCCGAACAGGTACTCGTCCGAGACCGGCGGCCCACCCTCGGCGCCGCCAGCGGCGATCCGCCCGCTCCTGTTCTCCTGGCCGCGCCGGATCTTGCCGGTGAGCCGGCCCCAGCCGAGCGGGCTCCACACCATCAGCCCGACGCCCTGGTCGATCCCGAGCGGCATCAGCTCCCACTCGTAGTGCCGACCGATCAGGGAGTAGTAGCCCTGATAGGCGACGTAGCGGTTGAGCCCGTAGCGCTCTGAGGTGGCGAGCGCCTTCATGAGCTGCCAGCCGGAGAAGTTCGAGGCGCCGATATAGCCGATCTTGCCCGCGCGGGTGAGGTCGTCGAGCGCCCGCAGCGTCTCCTCGACGGGGGTGAGCGCGTCGAATCCGTGCATGAAGTAGACGTCGATATGGTCGGTGCCGAGCCGCTTCAGGCTGGCCTCGCAGGCGCGCACGATGTGGTGGCGCGAGGAGCCGACCTGATTGAGGTCGTCGTTGAAGCGGAAGGTGGTCTTGGTCGAGATCAGCGCCCGCTCGCGCTTGCCCTTGAGCGCCTGGCCCAGCACCTCCTCGGAGGCGCCCTGCGAGTAGATATCGGCGGTATCGAAGAAGTTGACGCCGGAATCCAGGCAGAGATCGACCATCCGGGTCGCCTCGGCGACATCCGTCTGACCCCAGCGCTGGAAGAATTCGTTGGTGCCGCCGAAGGTGGCGGTGCCGAAGCTGAGCACCGGTACGGTGAGGCCGGAGCGGCCGAGCTGCCTGTATTCCATAGGACCCTCGCGTTCGATCGGATCGCGCCGCGCCGCGCGGCGCGCCTGCCGATCTAACGCGTCAGCCCGGCCCGACTTCCCCGCTGACGGCAGGCCTGCCGTGCGCGGAGGCGGAAGGTGCGCGATCGCTCCGGCTGCGGCAACCGGCCCCTCGCGGACGTGTCTGGCGTTCCCGCAGGGAACGGGGATAGATTCGCCCGACGGCTTGCGAGGAGAGGCCCGATGGCCGGCGTCAGCTTGCCTGAGTGGCCCATCGGCGACGGCGAGATGGCCGCGCGCATCCGGACGCACGCCTGGGCCTCCACACCGCTCGGCGCCCTCGAGAGCTGGCCGCTCAGTCTTAGGACGGCGGTGGACCTTCTTCTGCCCAGCAGTTTCGCGATGGTCGCGCTGTGGGGACCCCAGCTCATCCAGATCTACAACGACGCCTATCGTGACCTGATGGGTGCCAAGCACCCAGCCGGCCTCGGTCAGCCTACCTCCGGGTGCTGGCCGGAGATCGCCGACATCACCGCGCCGATTTATCGGCGCGTCCGGCACGGGGAGACCGTCACGCTTCAGAACGCGCACTTCCCGATCGCCCGGAACGGTCCGCCGGAAGATGCCTGGTTCACGCTCTCCTACAGCCCCATCCGCGACGAGACCGGCACCGTCGCGGGGATCCTCCTCGTCATCGCCGAGGCCACCCGCCAGCATCGGGCGGAGGGCGCGTTGCGCGAGAGCGAGGAGCAGCTCGCGGCCATCTTCGCGAACGCCGCCGTCGGCCTCTCCGAGCTCACCCCGGACGGGCGCTTCCTGCGCGCCAACGGCGAGATCTGCCGTATCCTGGGGCGGACGCACGAGGAGGTCCTGCGCCTGACGGTCCTAGACGTGACCTATCCGGACGATGTCCCCCCAAGTCTCGACGCGGTCGCGGAGGCCCTGCGAACCCACGAGCCCGTCACCCTCGACAAGCGCTACGTACGGCCGGACGGCACCTACGTATGGGCGAACAGCCGGGTGCAGACGCTCCACCACGGACCGGACCGTCCGAGCACGCTTCTGGCCGTCACCACGGACCTGACCGCCCGCCGTCTCGCGGAAGAGCGCGTACGCGACAGCGAGGAGCGGTTCCGGGCCCTGGCCAACCTCGTGCCCGTCATTCTCTGGCGATCGGACGCGAGCGGTCGCGCCTACTCGCAGAACCAGTCTTTCCTCGACTATTCCGGCCTGACACAGGACCGGACACAGGATTTCGGCTGGCTCGACGTCATCCATCCCGATGATCGCGAGGCCGCGAGCACGGCGTTCCGCGAGGGATTCCGGCATCAGCGCTTCATCGAGGTGCAGCACCGCATACGCCGCCGGGATGGGCAGTACCGCTGGTTCCTGGTTCGGCAGGTTCCGGTGATGGACCAGGCCGGGCAGGTCACGCAGTGGTTCGGCGCGGCGATGGACATCCACGAGATGCACGAGATGCAGGCGCGCCAGGCCGTAATGGTGGACGAGGTTCAGCACCGCACCCGCAACCTGATCACGGTCGTGCGCTCGATCGCGCAGCAGACGATGGCGCGGACCACCTCGACCGAGCAGTTCCGCGAGCAGTTCAACGACCGCCTCGCCGCCCTATCCCGGGTACAGGGACTGCTGTCCCGCTCCGACCGCCAGCCGATCACCATCCGGGCGCTGATCGAGACCGAGCTGCACGCTCTCGGCGCGACGGCCATGCCGGGCCGCGTGGCTCTGGAGGGACCCAACGTGACCCTGCGCAAGGCCAGCGTGCAGACGCTCGCCCTCGCGCTTCACGAGCTGGCGACCAATGCGCGCAAGTACGGCGCGCTGGCGGGCGAGCAGGGCGAGCTCTGGGTGGGCTGGGACAGCTACACGGCGGAAGCCGGCGAGCGGCGCCTCTCCCTGGTCTGGCTCGAGGAGGGCATTCGCACACGTCCGGACGGCACTCCGGCCCGGCGCGGCTACGGCCGTGAGCTGATCGAGAAGGCGCTGCCCTACGCCCTGAAGGCCCGGACCCGTTTCGAGATCGGCGCGAACGCGCTTCGCTGCACGATCGATCTACCGCTCTCGGACGCGCCGAGAACGCCACTTCGCTGATCGCCGCATTGCCCGCCCAGGACATCGCTCGGGCAGCCACGCCGACCGTCAGCGGTAATCGGTCGGTGTGAGGCCGTGCCGGGCGATCTTGTCGTAGAGCGTCTTGCGCGGTGTGCCGAGCGATTCGGCGGCGCTTTTCACATCCCCGCCGGCCGCGATCAGCTCGTCGCGGATCACGCCGCGCTCGAAGCGGTCCACCTGCTCGGCGAGGGTGAGGGCCGGCCCCGAGGGAGCCTCGGTCGCGCCCGTCGCCTCGGGGCCGAAGCCCAGCGCGCATCGCTCGGCGAAATGGCCGAGCTCGCGCACGTTTCCGGGCCAATCGTGGCCCTGCAGGTGCTCGCGGATCGCGGAGGACACCGGCGGGGCTTGGCGTCCGAACCGCTCGGCCGCCCGGCCCAGGAAGTGCTGGAACAGCAGCGCCACGTCCTCGCGCCGCTCGCGCAAGGGGGGGATCGTCACCGTGATGACGTTGAGGCGATGGTAGAGATCGTCGCGAAACGTGCCTTGCGCGGCAGCGAGCCCCAGATCGATTTTGGTCGCGGCCACAACCCGCATGTCGATCGGGCGGATCTCGTTGGTGCCGAGCGGCTCGACGGTGCGCTCCTGGAGCACCCGCAGGAGCTTCACCTGCAGGCCCATTGGCATGCTCTCGATCTCGTCGAGGAAGAGCGTTCCGCCCTGCGCGTGCTCGATGCGCCCGACCCGCCGCTTGAGCGCGCCCGTGAAGGCGCCTGCCTCGTGGCCGAACAGCTCGCTCTCCACCACCGTCTCGGGCAGCGCGCCGCAATTCATCGCCACGAAGTTCCTGGCCGAGCGCCGGCTCCAGCGGTGCAGCGCGCTCGCCACCACCTCCTTGCCCGACCCCGTCTCGCCCAGCACCAGCACGTCGACGTCGGCCTGGGCGACGTCGCGAACGAGGCGGCGCAGGCGCACCATCCCGGGCGAGACGCCGAGGAAGGCCGGGTCCTCGTCCGCCGCCGCTTCGAGGCGCGCGCGCAGACGCCGGTTCTCCAGCACGAGGCGCCGCCGCTCCAGGGCACGACGTACGGAGCCGATCAGCACCTCCGCCGGGTAGGGCTTGGCCAGGAAGTCGTAGGCGCCGGAGCGCAGGGCCCGCACCGCCATCGAGATGTCGCCGTGCCCGGTGATCAGAATCACCGGCAGGTCCGGATCGGCGGCGTTCAGGCGCTCGAACAGGGCGCGGCCGTCCAGGCCGGGCAGGCGCACGTCCGTGACGACGACGCCGGGCGGCTCGGCCAGGATCGAGGCCAGTGCCGGCTCGGCCGCTCCGAACGCCTCGACCGCGAATCCGTCGAGTTCCAGGCTCTGGCGGTTGGCGCGGCGCACGTCCTCCTCGTCGTCGATGAAAACGATGCGCTCGGATCGGCCCGCCTCGGTCTCGGCCTCGCTCACGGCGTCTCCCCCTGAAGCTCCCGCGCCGGCACCCCGGCCCGGACCAGCACGATGCGGAATATGGTGCCGCCGCCCTCCGCCGCCTCCACGCCCAGCGTGCCGCCGCACTCCTCCACGATCCCGCGCGCGATGGCGAGCCCGAGCCCGAGCCCGTCGGGCTTCGTGGTGAAGAAGGCGTCGAAGATCTGCGCGCGGTCGGCATCGGAGATGCCGGGCCCGTTGTCGCGCACCGCGATGCGGACGTGCTCCTCCGTTCCCGTCACCCCGAGCTCGACGCGGCCGCCGGCCCGGCCCGCCACCGCGTCGAGGGCATTCTGCAGGAGATTGACCAGAACCTGCTCCAGCCGCGCCCCCTCCCCAATCGCCGAGAGGCCGGGCTCGGCCCGGACCACCAGATCGGTGTTCTCGTCGCGGGCCCGGTGCGCCACGATCTCGAGGCTTCCGCGCAGAATCTCGTCCACCGCCACCGGTTCTCGCCGGCCGGAGGCGCGCCGGGCGAATCCCTTGAGCTGGCGCGTCAGGCCGCCGATGCGATCGACGAGGCGGCCGATCGCCGCGACGTTCTCGGCCGCATCGTCCACGCGACCGCGCCGTACCAGAATGCCCGTGTTGTCGGCGTAGGAGCGGATCGCGGCGAGCGGCTGATTGATCTCGTGGGCCATGCTTGCGGCGAACTGCCCGAGCGCCGCGAGGCGGCCGGCCTGGGCGAGCTCCCGGCCGAGGCGCTCGCGCTCGGCCTCCGAGCGCCCGCGCTCCTCGATCTCCTCGCGCAGGCGGTCGTTGGCCGCGCTGAGTTCGCGGGTACGCTCGCTCACCCGCGCCTCCAGCTCGACCCGGCGCGCGCCCTCCTCGGCGAGGCGCACCTGCGTGCGGGCCCGGCGCCCCAGCAGCGTTCCGAGCCCGAGGGCCAGGAGGCCGGTGGCCAGCAGCGCGATCAACCGGCCCTGATTGCGCTCGCGCTCGACCGCGGTGGCGATCGGCGTCAGGGTGTGGATGCGCCAGTCGGTGTCGCGCACGGGCGCGTCCAGCATCAGCATCAGCTGGGCCGGGGCAGCGCCGCGACCGAGACGGACCAGCTCGTTCTCCGCCAGGTAGAGCGGCAGCGGTTCAAGCGGTGCTGCGCCGAATTCCAAAGCCTCGCGGCTGCGTTCGCGCGCCTCCGCGTCCAGAGGCGTGAGCGTGCGGAAGCGCCAGGCCGGGTCGCTCGCCACCAGAACGATGCCGCGGGCATCCGTCACGAATACGCGCTCGCGCACCTCGCGCCACGCGGCCTCGGCCGCGTCGAACTCCACCTTCACCACCACGACGCCGGCCCCCTCGCCGACGCGCCGGGCGAGGTAGAGCCCGGGGCGCCCGCTCACTGTCCCGAGCGCGAACTGGGAGCCCGCTCCATCCGCCATCGCCCCGCGGAAATAGGGCCGGAAAGCGTAGTTGTTGCCGATGAAGCTGCGGCCGCTGGTGGCGTTGCTCGCCGCGACTGTCAGCCCGTCTGGCCGGATCACGTAGATCACCGCCGCGCCCGTCGCCCCGGCGACCTCGGCGAGTCGGGCGCTCAGGCGGTCGGCGAGGCCGGCCGCGGCCTCCCCACTCCCCGAAACTTCCGCCCGCAGCACTGCTGCGATCTCCGGGTCGGTCGCGAGCGCCAGCGGCAGCGCGCTCTGCCGCTGCATTTCGTTGTGCAGCGCGCCGGCCTGGATGGTCAGCGTGGCGCGCGCGGTTCGGCGCAGGTCGGCGAGCGCCCAGCGTTCGGCCACGCGCCCGCCGGCCCAGGTCGCGACCAGCATCGCCATCAGGCAGAGGCCGAGGAGGAACCAGCGGGCCGACGCGGTCCGTCCCGGACCCGGGCGTGACCCGGGCAACGCGCTCATCGCTCGACACCCCGTGCGGAAATCCGGAACGCGACGGGCACGCGATTGCGAGACCTCGGAACGAACGACGATGGGCGACACGGTGCCATGCAGAAAAATGCTTCCCCGACAGGGCCTTAACAAAATTTTCATACGGTTTTGGAGCTGGCACGCCCGTTGCCATTCACCCGGCGTAACGCAGTCCTGCCATCGACGCATGACTGCAAGCCTCCTGGCCAAAAGCAAGAGCGCGCTCCCGCGGATGCCCGAGGCACCCGGGATCGAAACCGACGAACCGACCTCACGAACCGGATCCCGAGGAGATGCCCTGATGGCAGCCGTACCGTCCCCACTCACCGCGCCGCACGCGCCGGCCAAGCCGAAGCCGATCTACCGCACGCTGTACTTCCAAGTGCTGGTCGCGGTGGCGCTCGGCATCACGCTCGGCCACTTCTACCCGCAGCTCGGTGCGGACATGAAGCCGCTCGGCGACGCCTTCATCAAGCTTGTCAAGATGATCATCGCGCCGGTGATCTTCCTCACCGTCGTCTCCGGCATCGCCGGCATGACGAACCTTGAGAAGGTCGGCCGCGTCGGCGGCAAGGCGCTCATCTACTTCATCACCTTCTCGACGCTGGCTCTGATCGTCGGCCTGATCGTGGCGAACCTCGTCCAGCCGGGCGCAGGCATGCACATCGATCCGAAGTCGCTCGATCCGAAGCAGATCGCGATGTACGCCGAGAAGGCGAAGACGCAGACGATCACCGACTTCCTGATGAACATCATCCCGTCGACCGCGGTCGGCGCGTTCTCGGGCGGCGAGATCCTTCAGGTGCTGTTCTTCTCGGTGCTGTTCGGCTTCGGCCTCGCCTTCCTGGGCGACCGCGGCAAGCCGGTGCTCGACATCATCAAGGTCCTGTCCGAGGCAATCTTCGGCGTCGTCAACATCATCATGAAGGTCGCTCCCATCGGCGCCTTCGGCGCGATGGCCTTCACCATCGGCAAGTACGGCATCTCTTCGCTGGCCAACCTCGCCTACCTCGTCGGCGCCTTCTACCTGACCTCGGCGATCTTCGTCTTCGGCGTGCTCGGCGCGGTCGCCCGCTACAACGGGTTCTCGATCATCAAGCTGATCCGCTACATCAAGGAGGAGCTTCTCCTCGTCCTCGGCACCTCGTCGTCCGAGTCGGCGCTGCCCTCGCTCCTCGAGAAGATGGAGCGCGCGGGCTGCTCGAAGCCGGTCGTCGGCCTCGTCGTCCCCACGGGCTACTCGTTCAACCTCGACGGCACCAACATCTACATGACGATGGCGGCGCTGTTCATCGCCCAGGCCACCGACACCCCCCTCACGCTCGGCGAGCAGGGCCTGTTGCTCCTCGTCGCCATGCTCTCCTCGAAGGGCGCGGCGGGCGTGACCGGCTCAGGGTTCATCACACTGGCCGCCACCCTGGCGGTGGTCCCCTCGGTGCCGGTCGTCGGCATGGCGCTCATCCTCGGCATCGACCGCTTCATGTCGGAGTGCCGGGCGCTCACCAACTTCATCGGCAACGCGGTGGCCTGCATCGTCGTCGCCCGCTGGGAGGGGGAGGTGGACGAGGCGCAACTCGCCGCCACCCTCGGCCGCAACGCCCCGGCCAACCCGGCCCCCGCCCCGGCTCTCCAGCCGGCCGAGTAAGATCCGGGTGCCGCGCCGCGCGCGGCACTCCGCCGAACGAAGCTCCGCGCCGAAAGGTGCGGGGCTTTCGCGTGTCGGGTCTCTGGACGGTGCGGCAGAATCCCGCCGATGATCCCCCATGGCGACTCAGCCACCCGGGATGCCCGATGCAGCCCCACGACGCGCTCCGCGGTTTCGCCCGCGCCGCCCTGGCTCTCGTCTACCCGCCGAGCTGTGCGGGCTGCGGCGGCGCCACCATGGATCCCGGCGCCCTCTGCCCATCCTGCTGGTCGTCGCTGCGGCTGATCGAGGCGCCGCTCTGCCCGCGCTACGGCACGCCGCTCGCCCTCGATCCCGGAATCGGGCCGCTCTACTCGCCCCGCGCGATCGCGGACCCGCCGGTCTTCGACCGTGCGCGGGCGGTGGCCCTCTACGATGATACCGCCCGTCGGATGGTCCACCGGTTCAAATATGAGGATCGCCTCGATCTGGCGTCCGCTATGGCCCGCATGATGATGGCGAGCGGGCGCGAGCTCCTGGCCGAGGCCGATTGCGTGGTGCCGGTGCCGCTCTACCGGTGGCGGCTGTGGCGGCGGCGCTTCAACCAAGCGGCGTTGCTGGCCCGGCCGGTCGCCCGGCGCGCGGGGCTGCCCTTCGAGCCCAGGCTCCTCGCAAGGGTCCGGGCGACGCGCCCGCAGGTCGGTCTGAGCCGCGCGGGCCGCGCCGAGAACCTCCAGGGCGCCTTCCGGGTGCCGCAGGAGCGCCGGGCGGCGCTGCAGGGCCGGCGTGTGTTGCTCGTCGACGACGTCACCACGACGGGCGCCACCGCGAACGCCGCCGCCCGGGCGCTGATCCGCGGCGGGGCTATTGCTGTCGATCTTCTCACCTTCGCACTGGTGGCCGATCCGCTGGGCTAACTGATCCTCAGGCCGCATTCTCCTCGGCCAAGGCCGGCCGGATCACCGAGAGCGTGAAGTCGTAGGCCTCCGCGATGCTCTCGTACCAGAGCGAGAAGGGCGTCGCCTGGGCGAGCCTGAGGTCGCCCCGGGTCTCGCACGCGCTCCGGTGCAGGTCGGCGCCGAGCTTGGCGGCAAGGCGCAGCATCGGCTTGTTGCGGTCGAGGCAGCGGACATGGAGGGTCCCGACGCCGCGGTTGCGCGCGGCGCTCGCGATGCGGCCGAACAGGGCCGTGCCGATGCCCCGGCGCCGGAAGTCGCGCTCGACCGCGAAGGCGGCCTCGGCCTCGGCGCCGAGCATGAAGCCGTGCGGCGTCCCGGCCGGGCGCAGCTCACCGAGGCCGCGCAGCACGCCGTCCACGAAAGCGCCGACGACCAGCCCCTCGGCGGTCACGGCGCGCTCCGCGTAGGCGCGCGTGCCGGCCTCGCCGACCGGGCCCATGAAGCGGTTGGCACGGGTCTCGGGATCCAGCCGCTGGAAGTAGTCGAGGACGGCCGGGCGGTCGCCCGGCCAGAGGCGCCGGATCGTATGTCCGGGCGCCGCGTGTTCTGGCAGTGCCATTCAGGGTCTCCGGTCGACGGCGCGGCGGGCGCACAGGATCGGACGTTCCCTCCCAAGGCCCGGCAGATGTGGCACCGAACGCTGGGTTGTGCAATGCAGCAAAATGCCCGGGCGAACGGCCGAGCTATGCGTGGCGGCGGGTAGGATTGAGACGACCGGGACCTGCCGTGAACGTCCCCGGCTTGATCCGGGGTGGGGAGCGGGGCAGACCGACGCGCCCGTATCCTGCGCGAGCACAGGCCCGGAGGCCGCACCGTGACATCGAGTTCGACGCCGCAGCACCGTCCCGGAAGCGGAGCCGCCCCGTCGGGTCCCGTGCAGCAGCGCTACGACGCCCTCGTCCGCTCTGGCACGATCGAGCGCGACGCGGCCCAACTTCAGGTGGTCCGCGCCCTCGACGACCTTCTCGGAACGCTCGCGCGCCGGCAGCGCGCCCGCAAGGGCAGCGCGCTCGGCTGGCTCTTCGGCCGCAAGGAGACGGCCGCGCCGCCGCGCGGCCTCTACATCTGGGGCTCGGTCGGCCGCGGCAAGACCATGCTGATGGACCTGTTCCACGAGGCCGCGCCCGGACCGAAGCGGCGGGTGCATTTTCACGGGTTTCTCGCCGACGCGCACGAGCGCATCCACGCCTACCGGCAGGCGCTCAAGCGCGGCGAGGTGAAGGGCGACGATCCGATCGGTCCGGTCGCCGACGCGCTCGCGGGCGAGGCCAGCCTGCTCTGCTTCGACGAGTTCACCGTTACCGACATCGCCGACGCGATGATCCTGGGGCGCCTGTTCAAGGCCCTGTTCGCCCGCGGCGTGACCGTAGTGGCGACCTCGAACGTCGAGCCCGACCGGCTCTACGAGGGCGGACTGAACCGAGCGCTGTTCCTGCCCTTCATCGCCGAGCTCACTGAGCGTGTCGCGGTGATGCGCCTCGATTCGCGAACCGATTTCCGCCTGGAGAAGCTCGGCGGCGCGCCGGTCTACCACGTGCCGGCCGACGCGGCCGCCGCCGCCGCGCTCGACGCCGCCTTTCGCAGCCTCACCGGCAAGGCCAAGGGGCAGCCCGGCAGCGTGCGGGTGCAGGGGCGCGACGTGCCGGTGCCGGAGGAGGCGGCGGGCGTCGCCCGCTTCGGATTCCGCGACCTCTGCGCCCAGCCGCTCGGCGCCTCGGACTACATGGCGCTGGCGCGCAGCTTCCACACGCTGATCGTCTCGGACATTCCGGTGATGGGCGAGGCCGAGCGCAACGAGGCCAAGCGCTTCATCACGCTCATCGACACGCTCTACGACGCGCAGGTGAAGTTCGTGGCGTCCGCGGAAGCCGAGGCGCAGGATCTCTACATCGCGCGCGAGGGCCGCGAGGCCTTCGAGTTCGACCGCACCGTCTCGCGCCTGATCGAGATGCGCTCCTCGGAATATCTCGCCCTGCCGCACGGCAAGGCGGAGCCCTCCGGATCGAGCGCAGGCCTCGTCGAGACCTGAGGCGGCGTTCGGGGCGCCGCTCGCGGGCTTCGGGGGTGCTTCCGGTCGATCGGAGTCGTTTCCTCTCGCGCGCGATCTATCTCCCCCGCTCCATCTCCCTCACGGCACGCTGTCATGCCCAGTTCGATCTTCAGGCTGCGCCGTTCCCGCTGGCGCGGGGCCGGCCCTTTCGCCGCTTTCCTCGGCTCGCCCACCGCCTTCGCGCTGCTCGTTGTCGCGCTGGTGGCGGGCGGCTGGAACTATCTGGCCGGCGAGGCCAACCGGGCGGAGGCGGCGAGCGGCACCGGCACGATCGCCGGTCTCGAACGCCTGCTCTCCGCCGTGAAGGACTTGGAGGCGAGCCAGCGCGGTTACGTCCTGGTCGGCAGCGACGAGCATATGGGGCCCTACCACCGTGCGCTCGCCGAGATCGAGACGGGTCTCGCCGGGCTCGGCCGCACGGCGCAGGAGCCGCTGCGGGCGGGCGCGCCCTCGCTCGCCGAGTTGATCGCGCGCAAGCGCGACTTCGCGGCCCGCGTGATCGCGGTCCGGCGCGAGCAGGGCTTCGAGGCCGCGACCGCCCTGGTCCGGACGGGCGACGGCATCGCCCTGATGGAGGCGATTCGCGCAGAGGTCTCCGGCATCGAGGGGGCCACCGAGCGGCGGCTGGCCGACCTGCGGGACACGGAGTCCCGCCGGTCCCTTCTGCTCTCGCTGCTCTCGGGCGTCTGCGCGCTCGCGGCGATCGCGCTGCTCGCCCGCCTTGCCCTGGTGCGGCGGCGCGAATCTCTGCGCATGTCGGCGCTGCTCGACGGGGTTCTGGCGAACGCGCCCGTCGGTCTCGGCTTCCTCGACCGGGACCTGAAGATTCGCCACATGAACCGGGCGCTGGCGCAGATGAGCGAGCGCGGGTTTGGCGCCGATCTCGGAGCGCCGATCTGGGCGATGCTGCCGACGCTGCAGGACGCGCTCGCCCCAAGGCTCGCTGCCGCGCTCGACGAGGGCCTCGTCACGCCCGACGTACCGGTCGCGGTCCCAACGCCGAGCGCGCCTGGCGGCGTGCGCCGCTTCTCGATGAGCTTCTACCCCTTACGCGGCAGCGGCGGAGAGGGCTCGCAGGTCGAGGGTGTCGGCCTCGTCGTGGTGGACGAGACGGTGCGTCACCTCGCAGAGGCGCGCCTGCGCCGCAGCGAGGAGCGGTTCCGCTCCCTGATCGAGGCGAGCGCCGCGATCGTCTGGACGGCCGCGCCCGCGGGCGGGCTTCACCCGCGCCAGGCAGGCTGGACGCGCTTCACCGGCCAGGACGACGCGGCCTATGCGGGCCTCGGCTTCCTCGACGTCGTCCATCCGGATGACCGCGAGCGCACCCGCGCAGCCTGGACGCACGCCGTCACGACACAGGCGCCCTACGAGGTGGAGCACCGCATCCGTCGCCGCGACGGCGCCTACCGGGCCATGAGCGTGCGGGCCATGCCGATCCTGGAGCACGACGGCTCGATCCGGGAATGGGTCGGCACCCACACAGACGTCACCGAGGCGAAGGCCGCCGAGGCCGCGATCCTCGCCGCCCGCGAGGCCGCCGAGGAGGCCAACCGCGCCAAGAGCCAGTTCCTGGCCAACATGAGCCACGAACTGCGCACGCCGCTCTCGGCGGTGATCGGCTATTCCGAGATGCTGCAGGAGGAGCTGGAGGATCTCGGTGAGCCGGACCTCATCGCGGACATGCGCAAGATCGAGGCGAACGCCCGCCACCTGCTCGGCCTGATCAACGACGTGCTCGACATCTCGAAGATCGAGGCTGACCGGGTGGAGATCTACGCCGAGACCTTCGAGGTCGTGCAGGTGGTGCAGGAGGTGGCCTCGACCGTCGAGGGGCTCATCGAGAAGAAGGGCAACACCCTCGCGCTCGACCTCGCCCCGGACCTCGGCAGCGCCCATACGGACGTGACGAAGCTCCGGCAGTGCCTGATCAACCTGCTCAGCAACGCCGCCAAGTTCACCGAGAACGGCCGCATCACCCTGCGGGCCACCCGCGAGGGCGCCACCCTGCGCTTCGCGGTGGTCGACACCGGCATCGGCATGAGCGCCGAACAGGTCGGGCGCCTGTTCCAGCGCTTCACCCAGGCCGACGCCTCGACCACGCGCCGCTTCGGCGGGACCGGGCTCGGGCTCTCGATCACCAAGGCCTTCGCCGAGATGCTCGGCGGGTCGATCGCGGTGGCGAGCGAGCCGGGCCGGGGCACGACCTTCACGCTCGCCGTGCCGGACGCGTGGCACGCCGCCGATGAGACCGTCGTGGAGGCTCCGCAGGCGGATGGCGGCGACGGGCGCACGATCCTGGTGATCGATGACGACGCCGCGACGCGTGATCTGCTGGCCCGCTTTCTCGAGCGCGAGGGGTTCCGCGTGGCGACCGCGGAAGACGGACGGCAGGGCCTCGACCGCGCACGCGCGCTGCGTCCCCGCGCGATCCTGCTCGACGTCACCATGCCGCGCCTCGACGGCTGGGCGGTGCTGCGGGCGCTGCGGGCCGATCCGGAACTCGGGGCCACGCCGATCGTGATGGTCACGGTGCTCGACGAGCAGAACCTCGCCTTCTCGCTCGGCGCGACGGACTACCTGCAGAAGCCGATCGAGTGGGCGAGCCTGAAGGCCGTGACCGACCGCTTCCGGCCGACGACCACCGAGGGACCGATCCTCGTCGTGGATGACGACGCGGACGCCCGTGAGCGGGTCGTGGTGGCCCTGGAGCGCGAGGGCTTGCCGGTGCGCGAGGCCGCCCACGGGGGGCTGGCGCTGGAGGAGGCGGCGCGCGAGCGTCCGGGCCTCGTTCTGCTCGACCTGATGATGCCGGAGATGGACGGCTTCGCCTTCCTGCGCGCCTTCCGGGCCCGGCCCGACTGGGCGGAGGTGCCGGTGGTGGTGCTGACAGCGAAGGACATCACCGGTGAGGACCGGCGGCGGCTCGCGGGCCAGGCCGACCGGGTGATCAGCAAGGGCAGCCTCAGCCTCGCCGATCTGGCGCGCGCGGTCCGGGATCTGGTGCCCGAACCCGCGGAAGCCGAGTGAGGCGCGACCTCTCCCCGGCGGGAGAGGGCCGGCCCCTCACTTCTCGACGAACGCCTTCTCGATGACGTAGTGGCCGGCCTCGCCGTGGTTGCCCTCCTCCTGCCCGCGGCCGGAGAGGAGCTCGCGGGTGTCGCGGATCATCTCCGGCGAGCCGCAGAGCATGAAGCGGTCGTCCTCGTTCGAGAGAGGCGGCAGGCCGATATCCTCGAACAGCTTGCCCGAGGTGATCAGGTCGGTGATCCGGCCGCGGTTGCGGAAGGGTTCGCGGGTCACGGTGGGATAGTAGATCAGCTGGTTGGCGATCATCTCGCCCAGGAACTCGTGTTTGGGCAGCGTCTCGGTGATGGTCTCGCCGTAGGCGAGCTCCTGCACCTGCCGGCATCCGTGAACCAGCACGACCTTCTCGAAGCGGTCGTAGGTCTCCGGGTCCTTGATGATCGACAGGAAGGGCGCGAGCCCCGTGCCGGTGCCGAGCAGGTAGAGGTGGCGGCCCGGCAGCAGGTTGTCGAGCACCAGCGTGCCGGTGGGCTTCTTGCCGACGATGATCGGGTCGCCGACCTTGAGGTGCTGCAGCTTGCTCGTCAGCGGGCCGTTCGGCACCTTAATCGAGAAGAACTCCAGCTCCTCCTCGTAGTTGGCCGAGACCACCGAGTAGGCGCGCAGCAGCGGCTTGCCCTCGACCTCGATGCCGATCATCGTGAACTCGCCGTTGCGGAAGCGGAAGCCCGGATCGCGCGTGGTGCGGAACGAGAACAGCGTGTCGGTCCAGTGGTGGACCGATACCACCCGCTCCTCGAAGAACTTGCTCATGGACGGATCTGTCCCCGAATCTTTCTCAAAACCCTTTGTGGCGGGCTATCTCGCACCTGCGGCGGCCGCGTCAAGGCATAGCTGGCACGCGGGCGCGTGCGGGCTCAGCTTACTGGAATCACTCTTAAAACTCGGCCGCCGCGCCGCCGCTCAGAGCGGCTTCAGACCGGCCTCGATCTCGGCGCGGCGCGGTTCCAGGAAGGGCGGCAGGGCGAGCCGCTCGCCCAGCGTGTCCAGCGGCTCGTCGGCCGTGAAGCCGGGCCCGTCGGTGGCGATCTCGAACAGGATGCCGTTCGGCTCGCGGAAGTAGAGGCTGCGGAAGTAGTAGCGATCGACGGGGCCGCTCGTCGGCATCCGGCGCTGCCGCAGCCGTTCGGCCCAGGCTGCGTAATCCGCATCGGGGATGCGGAAGGCGACGTGATGGACCGCACCCGCGCCCTGGCGGGCCGGCGCCGCGGCGTCGTGCAGGAGTTGGATCTCGGCGGCCGGTCCGCCCGAACCCATCCGGAACACGCGCACGGGCCCCTCGGGCAGCTCGAAGGTGCGGTCGTGGGTCATGCCGAGGATCTCGGTCAGCACCGCCTCGGTGCGCTCGGGCGCCGGCACGGAGAGGCGGATCGGCCCCAGGCCACGGATCTGGTGCTCGGCCGGCACCGGGCTTGCCGTCCAGGGATGCCCGGGATCGGTATCGTCCGCCACCAGGGCGAGGCGCTGGCCCTCCGGATCCTCGAAGTCGAGGCTCAGGCGTCCGTCCTGCTCCATCGGGGCCGAGTGGTCGACGCCCTGCCGCGCGAGATGGGCGCGCCACCAGTCGATCGCGGCCGTGGGCACGCGCAGGTGCGTGCGGCTGATGCTGTTGCTGCCGCGGCGCTCGGGCGGCGCCGGCCAGTCGAAGAAGGTGATGTCGGTGCCGGGCGAGGCGAGCCCGTCCGCGTAGAACAGGTGGTAGGCAGAGACGTCGTCCTGGTTCACCGTCTTCTTCACCAGCCGCAGCCCAAGCACCCGCGTGTAGAACGCGAAATTGTCGGCCGCCCGCGCGGTGATCGCAGTGAGGTGGTGGATTCCGGTGAGTTGCATGGATCGGACTCTCGGAGCGGTCGCCTTACAGTGCCTATCCCCACCGAGACGCTCGGGATCCCGAAAGGTGGAAACCCTACGGCGGGGGCCCGGGCCGGGGGCTTGGGGCGGCACCCCGAGAGGGCGAAGCCACGCGCGGGCTCCGCCCTCCACCCGCCAAAGGTCCGGGGCCTTCGGGATCCGCGATCAGAAGCCCGTGGGCCGGCCGGCCGCGACAACCAGCATCTTGCCGTCCGCGAAGGTGCGGGCGGCAGCGCGGCGGATGTCGGCCTGCGTCACGCCCGACACCATGTCATTGCGGCGCGCGAAATAGTCCATGCCGAGATCCTCGAAGGCGATCTGCACGAGCTGGTGCGCGATCTTGGTCGAGGTGTCGAAGCCGAGCGCGTAAGAGCCGGTGAGGTAGTCCTTCGCCTTCTGCAGCTCCTCGTCGGACGGGCCGTTGGCGACGAGCCGGTCGATCTCCTCGGAGATCACCGCGAGCGCCTCGCCGACGCGCTCGTTCTTGGTGGCGGTGTAGCCCCAGATCATCGCGGTGGCGCGGTGGCTGACGAGCGAGGTACCGACCGAGTAGGCGAGCCCCCGCTTCTCGCGCACCTCTTGGAACAGGCGCGAGGTGAAGGCGCCGCCTCCCAGGATGTGGTTGAGCACGTAGGCCGGGATGAAGTCTGGGTCGCGCCAGGGCACGCCGGCCAGGCCGAAACGGATCACGGATTGGGGCACGTCGAGATCCACGACCTCGCGACGGCCGAGGCCCTGCACCACGGTCTTCGGCACGGCGCGGAGTTCGCCGGCCTCCGGCAGGGCGCCGAAGGCCCGGTTCAGCCCCTCGGCGAGCTGCGCGCTGGTGATGGCGCCCACGGCCGCGACCTTCACGGCGCCGCGCCCGATGATCAGCGCGTGCATCGCCAGCAGATCGTCGCGGGTGATCGCCGCGACGCTCTCCAGGGTGCCGGAAGACGGCCGGCCGTAGGGGTGGCCGGCAAAGCCCTCGCGGAAGAACCGGCGCGAGGCCAGCACGCCCGGATCGTTCTGCTGGTAGCGCAAGCCGGCGATCATCTGGGCGCGCACGCGCTCGATCGCGTCCGGGTCGAGCCGGGGCTTGGCCAGCGCCAGGGCCAGCAGGTCGATCGCCTCGTCGGCGTGCTTCGTCAGCATCTTGAGCGAACCGCCGATGGCGTCGGGGCCGGCGTGGAAGGACAGCTCGATCGCGCGCGCGGCCAGCCGCTCCTGGAAGGCGTCGGAGGTGAGGTCGCCCGCGCCCTCGTCGAGGAGGCGCGCCAGCATCTGGGCGCAGCCAGCCTTGCCCTCGGGATCCTGCGCCGCGCCGCCCTCGAAGGTGAAGGCAAGCGCGATCATCGGCACGACCGGCGACTCGACGTGCCACGCCTCCACGCCGGCGCCGCCGGGGACGGGCAGCGCCTTCGTGGGCGCGTTGGCTGTGCGGGCGTCGGTCTCGGCCAAGTTCATGGGAACCTCGTTGTTCTTGTTTCGGCCGCCCGCGAACGGCGGCCGCCTCGGATGCGCTTCGGTCCGTGCCGCTACTCGGCGGCGATCGCGACCGGCGCGTCGGCGTCCTTCGTCTTCGTCAGGTAGCCGGTGACAGAGCGGGCCGGCGTCAGCCAGCGCTCCGCGGCCGCCGCGAGGCGGTCCTTGGTCACGGCCTCGATGTCCGTGGGCCAGCGGCGCACCTCCTCGACCGTCTCGCCGATGGCGAGCGCCGAGCCGTAGATGCGGGCGAGCGAGGACTGGCTGTCGGACGAGTAGACCGTCTCGGCCACGAGCCGGGTCTTGGCCCGCTCGATCGCCTCGGCCCCGAGCGCCTCGGCCGGCGCGCGGCGCAGCACGCGGTCGACCGCATCCTCGAGCTGCTCCAGGCCGACGCCCTCGGCGGGCACGGCGTAGACGGAGAACCGCGTATCGTCGATCGCCGAGCCCATGTACCAGGCGCCGGCATTCACCGCGAGGCCCTGCTCCAGCACGAGCTTGCGGTACAGATAGGAGGTCGAGCCGCCGCCCAGCACCTCGGCCAGCAGTTCCAGATCGTGGCAGCCGCCGTCGCGGGCGGTGATGCAGGAGGGTGTGAGGTAGAGGCGCTGCAGCGTCGGCTGCTCGACCTTCGGGTCGGCGACCGCGAGGCGGCGCATCGCCCGGGGCTCGGGCTCGCGCGGGCGACGGCGCTCGGGGCGTGCGCCCTGCGGCGCGACCTGCCCGTAGGTCGCCTCGGCCTGTCGGCGGACCTCGTCGGGGGTCACGTCGCCGGCGACCACCAGGATGGCGTTCTCCGGGGTGTAGAAGCGCTTGTAGTAGGCGAGCGCGTGCTCGCGGTTCAGCCCCTCGATCTCGTGCATCCAGCCGATGATCGGGATGCCGTAGGGGTGATGCACGAAGAGCGAGGCGGCCATCGCCTCGGAGAGCTGCGCGGAGGGGTCGGTCTCGACCCGCATGCGGCGCTCCTCCAAGACGACGTCGCGCTCGGGCGCCACGACGGCGTCGTCGAGGACGAGGCCCGACATGCGGTCGGCCTCGAAGGCCATCATCGTGCCGAGATGGTCGCGGGCGACGCGCTGGAAATAGGCAGTGTAGTCGTAGCTGGTGAAGGCGTTCTCCTGCCCGCCGAGGCCCGAGACCGCCTTCGAGAAGGCGCCCACCGGGTGCTTCTCGGTGCCCTTGAACATCAGGTGCTCGAGGAAGTGCGCGATGCCCGACTGGCCGATCGGATCGTCGGCCGAGCCGTTGCGATACCAGATCATGTGGGTGACGACGGGGGCACGGTGGTCCGGCACCACGATCACGTCGAGGCCGTTGTCCAGGGTGAAGCCGGTGACCGCCGGACCGCCCGCCTCGGACCGCCCATGCGGCGCCGCGTCGGCACGGCCGGCGCTGATCCGCGGATCCTGCGGATCAGCGCCGGCCGT
>NZ_BPQM01000155.1 GCF_022179245.1 Methylobacterium gregans | reverse complement strand
CCAGCGCGGCAAGCGGCGTTGGAAACATCGCGGTTCGTTTCTCCAGGCTTGTTCGATCAGGGGCGTGCGAGGGTTATCGAGGCGAGGTCCGGGGGCGGCGGCCCGGCGCGGGAGCCTCAGCGGGTCGGGACGTCGGCGACCTCGCCGAACTGCAGCGCGATCTCCACCACGTCGCCGGGCTGAAGCTCGGTGTCGTTGGACGCGGTGATGCGCTGGACCTGCTTGCCGTCCTTGCGGACGATCACGATGGTTGGATCGCCGTCGAGGCCGCGAACGAGCTGCGACCTGACCATGCCGGTGTAGCGCAGCTGCTCGCTCGTGTTCTGGAGCGTGCTGCGGATCTCGGCGAGCTGGACGTTGGCCTCTTGGAGCTCCTTCATCACCTCGAGCCGCCGCGCCTCGTCGACGCGCTGCAGACGATAGTCGAAGGTGTCCTTTTCCCGCTCGGTCGCCGCGCGGGTCGCGGTCGTCTGCAGGGCACGCGTCGACGAGAGAAGGAGCGAGCGGCGCGACTCCGTCAGCCGGTTCGTCGGTATCGTCCCGCGCTCGTAGAGATCCTGACTGCGCTTGAATTCGTCCGCGTCGGCCTGGACGCCCTCCTTCTCGCGGCTCTCCTGCTCGGTGAGCACGCGGACCCGGTCGCCCTCCTTCTGAGCGGCCGCGGTGAGGTAGGCCTTCTCCTTGGACGCATCCAGGTTCTTCGTCTTCAGGATGCCGCGCTCGACGTCGAGGAGTTCCGCCGTCATCGACGGTGCGAGCGGCGTGTCCTTCAGTGCTCGGTCATCGATATCCTTCTTGCCGTCGAGCTCAGCGCGGAGCCGAGCGATCACCGCCTGCTGCCGCGCGTACTGGACCCAGGCCCGGTTGTGCTTCTCGCGCAGCTCGGAGAGCTGAAGGAAGGGATTGTCCATCTTGAAGCGCAGAAGGTCGAAGCCGCCCGCCAGCGAGACGGCCTGCCGGACCGTCATGCCGGGCTTGAACTTCTGCTCGCCGGGCTGCGCGACGTCGCCGTTCAGATAAACGGGACGGTACTCGTCGACCGTGACCGTGATCTCGGACGGAGAGAGGATGACCGGGAACTCGCGTCCCTCGTTCGTGCGGCGCCGGAACTCCTTCGTCGGGAGGAGCGCCTGGATCTTGGACTGGGCCTCGGCGAGGGTGAGGCCCGCCACCTGCACCTGTCCCACTAGGGGCATCGAGACCTGGCCGTCCACGCTGATCACGCTGGACGCCTTCATCTCTGGGACGGAGACCGCCTCGATCGCCAAGCTGTCGCCGGGCGCCAGACGGTAGGCCGCCTGTCCGGCCTGCGGCGCCAGCATCACGGTGCCGGCGAAAAGGAGGCGGAGCACCCCCTGCCGGACGCGCGACGAGGGACGGATCGGGGTGCGGCTCTCGATGTCGTACATGTCCCCGGTTCCTCCGATCAGATTGATCATCCCGATGACCGCGTCCTCCGGAGCCGCTGTGGATCGTGTCGATCCCAGCGGCGTGCGTGTCGCGAGGCGGACTTTCACTGCGTGCTGAGTGCGTGCGCCGGAACGCCTCAAGCTCGGATGCTCAAGGAAGGTAATCACACGCTGTCGGGCAAGCTCAAACTTGAGCCCGTACAATATTGTGTGGCAGCCGCACGGTTTGTCCAGTCCAGAAAAGAGTTTCATTTCATGCGGCGAAAAACCACTTCAGGTTGCATGGGTTGGGGCATTCCCAACGCGTCCGAGTTGCCTCATCTCGCAGGTGCGCAAATCGCTCTGACGCGCATCCATGTCTCCGCATCGCGCTCGGACCCGCTGCTCCCCTTCGGAGGTAGGCCGCAACCGCCACGCACCACGCTGCCTCTCGATGCATCACGAGAGCTGCGGATGATGCCGGGAAGGGCACAGTGAAATCCCTACCCGCCGGTGTCCTTCACCGTCTACCAGCACCTCAACGATGTCAAAATCACGAAGAAACCATTGGTAAACATACGTTATCGCCGAAACGGGGAAGAAAAATCCTTCCATCAGCCAACGAACCGTAAAAATTTCTTAACCGAAGATCCTCTTTTGGCATGATGAAAATGAATATCAGACATGCGTTTTTGTCATGAACGGACCAAGGACTTTCGCCAATCGAACGGCCCACGGATGGAAAGCTCGGCTTAGATCCGATGCGTGCACGAGGGACTGCAACACCGCGTCGTGCGACCCAAACGCCTTGCGGCGCAGCAAAAATGGCCCGCCGCCTCTCAGCGTGAAGAATGTCTGGCGCCACCTTCGCTTGAGCCCAAAGGGTTCCAAAAAAAAGTGCCGCACCTTCGACGTGACTAGGTGGATTCCGGCCTATTACTCGGCGGCACAATGACTCCACTTGCGCTGTACGTTCGTGTCAGCCACCTTTGGCTTCACCGAACGAGGTGTGGCGGCAATCAACCTAGTCGATCATGTGGCCGTGATTGTGGTTCCTCGCGGGGATCCGCCTCTGCTTCCCGACAACCAGTATTAGCGCTGCGTTGAACGCGCCTCCAGCTCGGGCTCGAGTGTGGGGTGGATAGGAAGATCGTTAGCCGTCGATCAGGTTTGCTGTCTCGGCGAGCCTGCAACCGAAGCACGAGCGTTCCGCTGTCTGGTCGCCGACCGGACTGTGCGCGCTCGCCCGTTCATGTTGCTCGGAGGATCTGGGACGCTCGATGAACATCAATCCTGCTCCTCTTCGCTTCCAAGCCGGCATGAGGCCGAGCCCGTTCTCGGTTGCGGACCGTCGATCCAAGACCTGGACCATCACGCAGATCATTGATGCGACCGTGCGAAGGCGCCGCACCGTGGCGCTGGTAACCGTGGTCTGTTTCGCGATCGCGGCGACCTACGCAAATCTCGCGGCGCCGACCTATACGTCGATGGCGAGCGTCGTCATGGACACGAAGTTGACGCCGCCGTCGCCTGGTACTGTATCGTCCGAGACGACGATCGATCCCGCCGTTGTCGACAGTCAGGTCGAGATCCTGAAGTCTGACAAGATCGCACTCGATGTCGTCGATCGACTGAAGCTCGCGAAGGATCCAGAGTTCGTCGGCTCGAAGCCGTCGTTCGTGCACGCTTTCGTCGGCCCCATCATGGCGGTCTTCGAGCCGGGGGCGGAGGGAGCGGTGCGCACGGACCCGCGCCAAGCCGCGGCGGCAGCCCTCGGCCGCAAGGTCAAGGTCACGCGGGCCGGGCGCAGCATCCTGGCCGAGATCACGGTCACGAGCCTCGACCCGGTCAAGGCGGCTGCGATTGCGAACGCGGTGGCGGAGGCCTACATCCAGGATCAGCTGAGCAGCCGCATGGAGGCGAGCCAGCGCACGACGGACTGGATGCAGCGCCGCCTCGGCGAGGTTCGCGAACGGCTCGATGCCGCGAACGCGGCCCTGGCCGCCCATCGGGCAGGCGGGGACACCGGCAAGAGCGAGGCCGGTGACGCGCGCACCGAGCGCGAAGGCTCCCGCGCGGGCGCGGCGGCGGCGCTGACCCGGGCCCGCGCCGACCTCGATCGGAGCGCGCAACTCCGTGCCGCCCTCGCGCAGGGCGATCCGGGCGCCGAAACCCTCACCGCGATTGATCGGCTCGGCGATCCTGCCCTCTCGAAGCTGGTGGCGGAGCAGCGCGGAGCGAACCCGGGAGGGGCCGTGCTCCGGGCGCTCGGCGAGCAGCTGGACGAGCGCATCGAGACGCAGCGCCGAACGGTCGCCGCGGCCGAGCTGCGCGCAACGCTGCTCGACAAGCAGATTCAGGATCTCCGGGCCGACACTCCGGCGACGGGCGATGGCCGCGAGCGCGCGCTGGAGCGCGCTGCCCAGGATGCCCAGAGCAACTACGAAGCGCTGCAGAACCGGGTGATGCGCGTGAGCGCGTTCCTGCAGCAGCAATCGATGCCGGTCACGGAGGCGCGCATCGTCACCACGGCGTTGCCGCCACTCTCGAAGAGTGCGCCGAAATCCTCGCTGATCCTCCTGCTCGGCCTGATCGGCGGCCTCGGTGCCGGCGTCGCCGCCGCCTTCCTGAAGGATGCCCTCGACCGGCGCGTGCGCTGGTCCCGCCAGATCACGCACGAACTCGGCCAGCCGTTCCTCGGCACCCTCGAGGCGTGCCCAGCGCGTGCGCGCGAGTTCCGGCACTCGCCCGACGGTTCGCCGGGGCGTGCCGATCGCTTGCCCGTCCCCCTCTTCATCGCGAACGGATCCGGGTCACCCGCGGTCCTTGAGACCTTGTGCACCACGAAGGTCTCCATCGATCAGGCCCTGCATCGCGAGACTTGCCGCGTCGTCGGCGTCATCTCGGCTAACGCCCAGGAGGGCAAGACGACGCTGGTCACGAATCTCGCTGTGCTGTTCGTCGAGATGCGCGCACGGGTTCTGGTCATCGACGCCAATCTCTACGGGTCCGGGCTCGCCGATCTCGCCGAGGGTGATCCCGGCCCTGGGCTGGCGCGCGCGGTGACGGAGCGCCGCTCCCTTCCCGAATGCGTCGTCGCGAGCCGGCTCGGCTTCCACCTGCTGCCCGGCGGGGCCGGTCCGCTTCCCAATCACCCGGTCGAGATCCTGGGTTCGGCCGCGCTGCGCCAGCTGCTGGCCGAGGCCCGCGATCACTACGATTACGTGCTCATCGAGGTCCCGCCTGTGCTCTCGGCGGTCGATGCGCGCGTCGTCTCCGACCTCATCGACGCCTTCGTGCTGGTGGTGCGGGGCGGCCGAACCAAGCGCGACGAGGTCGAGCACGCCTTCACGACCTGCCCGGCCATCGCCGACCGCATCGTCGGCGTGGTGATGAACCGCACGAAAACCGGCGAGCGTCCGGCGCCCGCCAGCTCCGCCGCGTCTTACCTGCAGGGAGCCGCGTGATGGCATCTTCCCCCCTCATCCGAACGGCGCGGCTCGCAGCGCGCCCGGTTGCGCGGGCGGTCCGGCGGCATATCCTGCCGCGGGTCCTACCCACGGTGCGCCATCCCTTCCCGGAGCAGGTGCGCAACGTGCGCGTCGTCGGGCTTCTCTCCTCCTCCTCCGGCCTCGGCGAATCGGCACGGCTCTGCATCGAGTCGCTGACGCAGGCGGGCTGTACCGTCTCCACCGCCAACGTGGCCCCGCTCTTCGACAGCGACGACGGGGTCGCCTATCCGCAGCGGGTTTCGGGTCCGCCCGCCGACGTCGCGATCTACCACCTCAACCCGACCATGCTCCTGCCGAGCATCCTGCGGGCGGGACTGCCGCAGCACCTGCGGACCTACAGCATCGGCTACTGGGCCTGGGAACTCGAGACGCTGCCGCCGGAATGGGTCGAAGCGCTCCGCTTCGTGGACGCCGTCATGGTGCCGAGCCGGTTCTGCCAGGAGGCCGTGCAGGCCTACACGAGCAAGCCGGTTGTCGTCGTCCCGCACCCGGTCGGCCGGCCGAGCGCGGACGGGGGTGCGGTATCGCGGCCGTCCGACGCGCGGTTTCGCGTCGTCAGCATCTTCAACCTCGGCTCGTCCTTCCTGCGCAAGAACCCGCTCGCGGCGATCGCAGCGTTCCGTGCCGCCTTCGGCGAGTCCGACGAGACCGAACTGGTGCTGAAGATCAGCGACGGCGCCCGCTACCCGATAGAGCGGGACCGGATCCACGCGGCGATCGCGGGTGCGCGCAACATCCGGCTGATCGACGCGGTCTGGGACCGCGCCGAGCTGCAGGCTCTCCTCGCCTCCGCCGACGTCTACCTGTCGCTCCACCGTTCGGAGGGGTTTGGCCTGACGCTGGCCGAGGCGGCGCTTCAGGGCATCCCGGTCGTCGCGACGAACTGGTCCGGCAGCACCGATATCTGTCCGCCGGACCTATGCTACCCGGTCGATCACGCGCTGGTCCCGTTCAGCGACCCCCACCCCGCCTATGCGGGCCTGAGGCGTGCGCGCTGGGCCGAGCCCGACACCGAGCACGCGGCCCTGCAGCTCCGGCGGGTCCGGTCCGATCCGGGCGAGGCGCGAGCGCGGGCGGCTGCCCTTCGGGCATGGCTCACCGGATATCTGGCGCAGCACGATTACAGAGGCGCGCTGCGGGAGATCGCCGCCCGCATGCCGGCCGACGGCGCGCCCGCTGCGCCCGAGGCTGTCGCCCGAAGCTGAAAAGGCGCGGGCGCGCAGCGCCTGCCGCACCCGCCGCCGATCACACACAGAGCAGCCCTTCAGTCAGAGGATGCGCACATTGGCTCAGCCACTCGCCACGTATCGGCCGGACGCTCCGCAGCCCGAAAGCCCTTCGCTCACCGAGGCGGGGCAGATCTTCGGCCTTCAGTTCTCGGCGCTCGACGAGCAGGCGCTCGTCGCCCAAATGGCGACGGCCGAGGTGCCCTCCGGTACGGGTCCCAAGCGCCTCGCGACGGCCAACCTCGACCATATCGTTCAGATGGCGCGCAACGACGCGTTCCGCCGGGCCTACGACCGTGCCTGGACGATCACGGCGGACGGGATGCCGGTCTATCTCTACGCCCGCCTGCGCAATGTCGGCCTGCCCGGGCGCGTCACCGGCGCGGACCTCTTCGCGCGCCTGATCGAGGTCCTCGACGCGGCCCGCCACCGCTGCTTCTTCGTCTGCAGCAGCACCGAGGTCGCCGAGCGACTGGAGCAGCGCCTCCTGCGGCGCGGCTTCCGCCGCGAGGCTCTGGCCTTCTGCGTGCCGCCGCACGCCTTCGAGCGCGATGCGGCCTACTCGGACGCGCTGGCCGAGCGCATCCGCAGGCACGCCCCCACTCACCTGTTCATGGGGCTCGGGGCGCCGAAATCCGACATCTGGACTGACCGCTACCACGACGCGCTTGGGGACTGCTACGTCCTGAACGTCGGGGCCGCGCTCGATTTCACCGCCGGCGTCAAGCGCCGGGCGCCGGTGCTCGTCCGCCGCATCGGTCTGGAATGGGCTTGGCGCGTCGCCTCCGAACCGCGCCGCCTCTACCGGCGCTACCTCGTCGATTCCTGGCAGTTCCTCTGGCTCGTCGCCATGGATCTCTGCCGCCCGGCCGAGCCGCTTCCCAGTCGTGCCGCCCGCGATCCCGGCATCCGGCGCAGGACCTGACCGACCATTCCGGGCGGCCGCATCCCCTCGGCCGCGGATGGTCTCGCCCCCGCCACTCGACACGCCGCATTTTGGAGTCTCGCGAATGCAGCAGGGTATAGCAGTTAAGTTCCACCGCGAGGATCGGCTGCTCCCCCGGACGCAGGATGGTCGCACCCTCGCCCACCAAAGCAGGGCCGAGCGGCCGATCGCCCGCCGGGCCCGTGCAGCCAACGGGGCCGCCCTGAAGCGCACGGTCGACGTGACGGTCGCGCTCACCGCAATCCTCTTCCTGATCCCGCTCTTCCTTGCCGTCGCGCTGCTGATCAAGGCGGAGACGAAGGGGCCGATCTTCTTCCGACAGAAGCGTTACGGACTGAACCGGCAGCCCTTCGAGATCTTCAAGTTCCGCACCATGACGGTGCTCGAATCGAGCGGTGCCTTCCAGCAGGCCTGCGCCAACGACCGGCGCGTCACCCGGATCGGCCGGTTCCTGCGCCGCTCGAGCCTCGACGAGATGCCGCAGCTGCTCAACGTCCTCTCGGGCCACATGTCGCTCGTGGGACCGCGCCCGCATGCCACGGCGATGGACGACACCTACGCGGGCGTGGTCTCGGACTACGACGACCGCTTCCTGGTGCGGCCGGGGCTGACCGGCCTCGCGCAGATCACGGGCTACCGTGGCCCTACCGACACCTACGACAAGATCGCCCGACGGATCAGCCGGGACCGCGTCTACATCCGGCGCTGGTCGCTCGCCCTCGACGTGATGATCGTCCTGCAGACGCCGATCCAGTTGGTGAAGGACCCGAACGCGCTCTGAGAGCGGGCGCGAAACGGTTTGAGAAGCGGCGCCCATAAGGGCGCGCGAACACGACCATGAGGCTGACGCACGTGGATCTCACGCGACGACACGCACTCTCCGGCCTCGCGCTCGCAGGGATCGCCAGCGGCATGGGCGCTGCGTCACTGCACCCGGCGCGAGCCGCGAACCTGACCTATCCGGGCGTCAACCTCTCGGGCGGGGAGTTCGGTGATCTTGGGCGGCCGATGGGGCAGGGCTACATCTACCCGCCGGATTCGGCCTTCGCGTACTACGCGAGCCGCGGGATGCGGCTGGTGCGGCTGCCCTTCAAGATCGAGCGCCTGCAATCCGAGCCTCTCGGCCCGCTGTCGGAGCGGGATGTCGTGGAGTTGCGGCGCTGTGCGGCGGCGGCCAAGCGCTTCGGACAGCTGCTGGTCCTCGACCCGCACAATTACGGCAAGCGCGACGATCGGCCGATGGCGGCCGACGATCTCGCGGACTTCTGGAAGCGCATCGCCGGCCTGTTCCGGGACGAGGCCGGCATTGCCTACGGCCTCATGAACGAGCCTGTCGCCTACAAGCCCTCCGAGTGGCGGCCGATCGTGGACCGCGTCGTCGCGTCGATCCGCGATCTCGGCTCGACGCAGCTGATCATGGTGCCGGGCGCCGGCTGGACCGGAGCCCATTCCTGGATCTCGGAGGGCAACGCCGCCGCCTTCGAGGACTTCTCCGACACCAACTTCATGTTCGAGGTACACCAGTACCTCGACGCCAACAGTTCCGGGACCGACCTGCAGACCTACGTGCCCGGGGCCGGCGAGAGCCGCCTGCGCGACTTCACCGACTGGGCGCGAGGGCGCGCGTGCCGCGGCTTCCTCGGCGAGTTCGGCTTCGCACTGCCCGCCGGCCGGACGGAGGCGGCCGCCATGCTGGCCTACCTGACGGCCAACAGCGACGTATGGAAGGCGTACGCCTACTGGGCCGGCGGACCGTGGTGGGGGGATTACGCCTTCAGCATCGAGCCGAACAAGGATGGCGACAAGCCGCAGATGACGCTTCTGCGGAACTTCATGTGAGATCTGTGCCGGGAACAGGTCGTACGCGATCGCTTAAACCGAAGGTTTCGAGTTCGACTATGCTTTACACATCACCCCGTAAGGCCGTGCGGCCGCTCGAGGTCCGCTCTTGAGCGGTCTTGCAAGGCAATCGGCCGCCAACGCGATCGCGACCGGGTCCGTCTTGATCAGCGGCGCGCTGAGCACGATCGTCGTCGCGCGCCTCCTCGGGCCGGCGGATCTCGGCGTCGTGACCTACGCCGCCTGGATCGTCAGCATCATTTTGATGGTGGCGGATCTGGGCATTCCCGGAGCCCTGGCACGCTACCTGCCGGAGGTCCGCGGGAGCGGGGATCCGAGGGCCTGCCATGGTCTCGCGCTGACCCTCTACAAGCGCTTCATCCTCGTGGTCGGGCTCGCGGCATCCGCGGTCACAGGGTACGCCCTCTGGCAGCTTGCCGAGGGGCGCAGCCTCTCCCTCGGGATCGCGGCGGACAGCTTCAAGACCGCGCCCGGCTTCTGGCTGATCGTGGCTGCCGCCATTGTCACCCAGAGCAGCTCGGCCTTCACCATCGGGCTGCTACGGGGGTATCAGGCCTTCGGCCGGATGGCGCGCATCATGCTGATCGCCGCCGCCGCGCAGATCGGCGTCACCGTGCTGGGGGCGGCCACGCTCGGCCTCGCGGGTGCGCTGAGCGCCGCAATCATCGTCGGGCTCGCGCCGAGCCTCTTCCTCCTGCGGGAACTCCGCGGCGGCAGCCCGGTCGCGCCGGAGCTGCGCGGCCGGCTCGTCCGCTATTGCGGAGCGACCTGGCTCGCCTACCTGCTCACAGCCGTCACCTGGGCCCGCACAGAGATCCTCTTCCTGGAGCGGAGCTGGGGCAGCGAGGCCGTGGCCTTCTTCTCGGTCGGGCTGACGCTCGCCAACCTCGCCGTCCAGGCGCCCCTGCTCCTTACTGGGCCGCTGCTGCCGGTCCTGGCGCAGAACATCGCGGCCAAGCAGCACGCGGTCGCGGTCGAGATCTATCGGACCGGGATGCGCTACCTCGCGATGCTCGTGTTCCCGGCCTGCTTCGGCGTGGCCGCGATCGCCTCGGTCTTCGTGCCGCTGGTCTACGGACCGGCCTTCGCGAAGGCGGTGGCGCCGGCCGTGATGCTCGTCGTCGCCGCCGCCTTCTATGCCCTGACGGCGGTGACGCAGATCTACATGAACGCGGCCGAGCGCAACCGATTCAACATCCTCGTGGGCGTCGTCGGGGCGGCCAGCATCATCGCATCCGGGCTGATCATCATACCGGCGCACGGCCTGATGGCGGCGGCCGCGACGCGCACGACGGTGCAGATCCTCACGGCCGCGGCGTCGCTCTGGTACGTGCACCACCACCTGCACGCGCCGGCACCGCTCGGTCAGATCGCCCGCATTGTCTGCGCGGCAGCCCTGTGCGGCCTCGCGGCCTTCGCCCTCCTGCGCGCCTTCCCCAGCCCTGCGGCACTCGTGCCGGCGATCGTGACCGGCATGCTCGTCTACGGGCTTGGGTTGAAGCTCTTCGGCTGCATCCTCCCGCAGGACATGGAGCGGTTGCGGGCGATCGGCGCCAGGTTACCCGCCCCCTTGAGCGGAGCCGTGTCCGGCACGTCCAAGTGAGCGTCGCCCAAAGCGATCGAAGCCTTAAGTCATCAAGCCTGACGTGATCAGAACTCCGGAGAGAGACCCGATGCCCGACCTGACCTCGCCCTCCGTCCACCCTGTGATCCTGTGCGGGGGCTCGGGCACGCGGCTGTGGCCGGCCTCGCGCGAGAGCATGCCCAAGCAGTTCGCCCGGCTGGTCGATCCGGAGCAATCCACCTTCCAGGCCACCGCCCGGCGCGTGGCCGAGCCCGGCCTGTTCGCCAGGGCCAGCGTCATCGCGGCCGCCGAGTCCCGCTTCATCGTCGCCGAGCAGCTCCAGCAGGTCGGCCTCGGCGCCGACATCATCCTCGAGCCGCAAGGCCGCGACTCGGCCGCAGCCGTCGCGGTGGCGGCGCTCCACGCCGCCGGCACCGATCCGCAGGCCGTCGTGCTGA
>NZ_BPQM01000154.1 GCF_022179245.1 Methylobacterium gregans | reverse complement strand
GAGCTGGCGCTGAAGGTGGGTCAGGCGGCGGGTCTGGTGTTTCAGCGCGGCGATCACCGCCACCGGGTCGTCATCGGCAAGGACACGCGGCTGTCGGGCTACATGATCGAGACCGCGCTGATCGCCGGCTTCACCTCGGTCGGCATGGACGTGCTCCAGCTCGGCCCCGTGCCGACCCCCGCCGTCGCCATGCTGACCCGCTCCATGCGTGCCGATCTCGGCGTGATGATCTCCGCCTCCCACAACCCCTTCGAGGACAACGGCATCAAGCTGTTCGGACCCGACGGCTTCAAGCTCAACGACGAGGTCGAGCGCGCCATCGAGGCGCTCATCGACGGCGACCGCAACACCAAGCTTGCCGGCGCGAACGACCTCGGCCGGGCCAAGCGCATCGAGAGCGTGCACGCCCGCTACATCGAGTTCGCCAAGCGCACCCTGCCGCGCCACGTCACCCTCGACGGCCTGCGCGTGGTGGTCGACTGCGCCAACGGCGCCGGCTACCGCGTCGCGCCCGAGACGCTGTGGGAGCTCGGCGCCGAGGTCATCGCCATCGGCACCGAGCCGGACGGCTTCAACATCAACCGGGCGGTGGGCTCGACCGCACCGGCCGCGCTCGTCGAGAAGGTGCGCGAGCGCCGGGCCGACATCGGCATCGCGCTCGACGGCGACGCCGACCGGGTGCTGATCGTGGACGAGAAGGGGCAGGTGGTCGATGGCGACCAGCTCATGGCGGTGGTCGCCCGCTCGTGGAAGGAGGACGCGCTGCTGGCCCAGCCGGGCATTGTCGCCACCATCATGTCGAACCTCGGCCTGGAGCGGTATCTGGGCGGCATCGGCCTGTCGCTGGCCCGCACGGCGGTGGGCGACCGCTACGTGCTGGAGCACATGCGCGAGCACGGCTACAACCTGGGCGGCGAGCAGTCCGGGCACATCATCATGTCGGACTACACCACGACCGGCGACGGGCTGGTGGCGGCGCTGCAGCTGCTGAGCGTGGTGCAGCGGCAGGGCCGGCCGGTGAGCGAGGTCTGCCACTGCTTCGATCCGCTGCCGCAGATCCTGAAGAACGTGCGCTACCGCTCGGGCGAGCCGCTGCGCCAGGACAGCGTGGTGACGGCGATCGCCCAGGCGCGCGCGCGGCTCGGCAATGCCGGCCGGCTCGTGATCCGGCCCTCCGGCACCGAGCCGGTGATCCGCGTCATGGCGGAGGGCGACGACCGCGCGCTCGTCAACGCGGTGGTCGACGAGGTCGTCGACGCCGTCGCGAAGGCCGCCTGACGAGCGTGGTGCTGCTCGTCGCGCGAGCGCTCTCCGGCGAAACGGTTGCCGGCCCGGTGCCGGAGGCCCTGTCACGATACGGCGGCATTTTTCGCATTGAGCGCGGTCGAGAACGGCTCCAGCGCAGACGTTCGAGGCGGCACCGGTCGAGATGTGCTGGTCACGAAGCGGTACAGTTGGACTCGGCACGCCGTGACTGCCTCTGTTCTGTATCACAACGGTCGGCGGATGCCCGATGATCATGCCTCCAGCGTCATCCAAGGCCGTCGGGGACCGACGATGACCACGCCGA
>NZ_BPQM01000153.1 GCF_022179245.1 Methylobacterium gregans | reverse complement strand
TCAGCACGACGGCCTGCGGGTCGGCGGCGGCGGCGTGGAGCGCCGCCACCGCGACGGCTGCGGCCGAGTCGCGGCCTTGCGGCTCGAGGATGATGTCGGCGCCGAGGCCGACCTGCTGGAGCTGCTCGGCGACGATGAAGCGGGACTCGGCGGCCGCGATGACGCTGGCCCGGGCGAACAGGCCGGGCTCGGCCACGCGCCGGGCGGTGGCCTGGAAGGTGGATTGCTCCGGATCGACCAGCCGGGCGAACTGCTTGGGCATGCTCTCGCGCGAGGCCGGCCACAGCCGCGTGCCCGAGCCCCCGCACAGGATCACAGGGTGGATGAGGGTGGAGGGCTCGGCCATGACGGTGCCGCCGGGATCCTTCGCGGTGGCGGCTGCCGCCACCTGTGGCGCCCATCCTTTAACCCGATCCGTGCCGGCTTGTCGCGCCGCCGTCCGGCCGGTCGGTTTCAGGCCGCGGCCTCGCCCCGCGCCGCGTCCTGTGCCCCTGTCCGAGGCTCCATCCGCGCTCCACGACGCGCGGCGAGCCGCCGGGAAAGGCCCCGCCCGCCGCGGTCGATCAGGTGCGCGGCCGCCCCCGGGAGTGTCCGGGCGCCCATCAGCGAACCGAGCGTGCGGCACTGCGTGCCGAAGCGGCCCTTGAAACCTTCGTCGCCGCAGAGGAAGTCGACCGTGTGCAGGCCGTGGTCGAAGGCCCACACGATGTAGTCGATCATCAGCACGAGGCCCGGCGAGGCGCGCTCGAAATCCGGGTCGTAGGTGGTGACGAAGGCCATCATCGTGCCGTCCTGCACGAAGTTGATCGAGGCGGCGACCGGTGCCCCGTCGCATTCCAGCACGAAGACGCGCAGCAGTCCGGCCTCGTCCAGCACCCGCACCATCGCGGGCAGCGCGCGCGAGCCCTCCGCGTAGAACAGCCCCGGCGGCAGGCCGTTGGCCGCGAGCCAGGCGCGCTTGCGGTCGACGAACCAGGCGAGCAGGCGGTCGAGGGGAGCCTCCGGCGCGAGCAGACGGGAGGTTAGCGCGCCCCGCTCGGCGATGAGCTTCCGGCCCCTGCGGTGGTTCTGGCGCATCTTCTTGGCTTGCGCGTCGAACCACGCCGTCCCGCTCGGGTGAGGGCCGCAGACCCGCCAGTTCTGCTCGGTGCGATGGTTCGGCCGCAGCCGAACCCCGCCCGACCGCGCGTCGCCCAGCGCGCCAGCCCGCGCCTCCGGCCGCAGGTGGCTCAGATAGGCGAGGTCGAACCCGCCCGCGCCCGAGAGATGGGCCCACATCCGGGGCAGGAGATCGGCGCCCGCGTCGGGGGCGACGAGCGCGTCCGCGAAGTCGCTGCACGCCTTGGCGGCCCATTCGAGCACGCGCAGGCCGCCGCGGCGCACCGTGGCGAGCGCCAGCACCCCGACGAGGTCGTCGCCGCGCCAGGCCAGCACGATCATGAGACGTCGCCGCTCACGGTCCGGCACGCTGTCCCACCACGCCGAGACCCAGGCGTGGCTCTGGAAGACCAGGGCGCCGGTCGCCGCCCAGAGCCCGGTCCAGGCCGGCCCGACGGCCCGGAGCCGCTCCGCCGTCCCGACGATCTCGATCCGTTCCATCGCGCACTCCCTCTCAGGCGCTCTGCCGGGGTCGGTTCGGCTGTCCCCGCAGGCGCCGGGCGAATCGGGCGATGTGCCGGCCCATCTTCTTCAGGGGCAGGATGTAGAGCCCGGACAGCGACTGGTAGGCTGCCGCGTCGCGATCCATGATGCCGAACTTGAAGTCCTCATCCGGCTTCGGAATGCAGAGGGTCCCGAAGAGCCTGTCCCAGAACGAGAACAACAGGCCGAAATTCTTGTCGTAGTGCCGCGGATCGGTGGAGTGGTGCAGCTGGTGCCAGTGCGGGCACAGGACCACGTGGTTGAGTGCCCCGAACGAGATCTTGAAATGGGTGTGGCGCACGAAGTCCATCATCAGGATGTTGCGCATCACGTAGACGTTGACGCCGAACACCGTGACCTCGACCGGATCGAGCGCGAGCAGCGTCCAGATGCCGAAGCAGATGCCGGGAATCACCCCGTCCCAGGCGCGGTTCATCAGCTCGTCGAGCGGGTGCACCCGGTCCTTCGTGATGCCGATCATCACCTCGGCGGAGTGGTGCACCTTGTGCAACTCCCACAGGAACGGGAAGCGGTGCTGGGCGGTGTGGTAGAGGTAGTAGGACAGGTCGTAGGCGACGAGCATCGTGAGGGTGAAGATCACCACCGTCACCGGGCCGGGCTCGCCGAAGACCGGCTGGTCGATCCCGAAGAGGGCGCCGAGCCCCTTGTTGGTGGCGTAGCCGACCGCGACCACGAAGGTGATGCCGGCCGGCAGCATCAGGAACGGCATCAGCACGCGCCGCGTCACCCAGAACAGCAAGTCGGCCCGGGCCGAGGGGTGGACGATGACCTCGTGCGGGATTGCGAATTCGAAGAACTCGCGGAGGGAGTAGCGCTCGGCCGTGCGCAGGTAGGCGACGAGAGCGCAGACGAGCGCGGTGGCCAGCAGCAGCCCCGCGGCGAGCAGGTTGCCCGCGGAGACGCGCCGGATGATCGCGTCGATGAAGCTGAGGACATCGTCCATGGCGGAGCGGTTCCTTCTCGGAGCGGTCTCAGGGGGCGCGGCCCGCGGCCTTCGGCGGGATGAGGGCGTCGAGGAGCGCCGGCACCGGCCGCTCGGTTCCATCGCGGCGCGTGACGAAGCCGAAGGCGTCGGCGTAGTCCCAGTGGGTCCAGCCGATGCAGCGGCGCTCGGCAGCCCCCCGCACGGCGGCGAGCCAGCGGGCGCGGTCCGCCAGCGCAGCGGTGTCGAGGGCGCCGAACTCGTTGACGATCACGGGGCGGCGATGCCGCGCGATCCAGTCGCCGACCGGCGCGAACTGGCGGTCGATCGCCTCCGCCGTCCAGGGCTGCCGGATCTGCCCGGCGAGCTCGGCCGCGGCCTCGCGCCGGCCCTCGCGCGCGAGCCGGGCCGCGACGGCCCGGACCGCCGGGTCACCGGCGGCGGCCGGGAAGGGCAGGCCGCCGAGGAAGCGGAGCGGGTCGTCCGCGCCGCCCCAGTCGTTGCCCTGGTGGGTGAAGGCCATCGGGTCGTAGAAGTGGACGGCGTAGACGAGGCGCGGGTCGTCGAGGGGCGCGAGCGCCGCCAGCGCCTCGACCCGCTGCGGCCCGCCGGGCGACACGACGAGGATCCGGGTCGGCGCGTGGACCCGCAGGGCGGCGACGGCGCGCGGCAGCTGGCCGGCCCAGGCCTGCGCGTTCGGCGGCTCGTTCAGCACCTCGAACAGAAGGCGGTCCGGGGCGAGGCGGGCGTAGCGCCGCGCCAGCACTGACCAGGCCGCGTCGAGCATTGCCAGCGCCCGCTCGGGCTCGGCGCGGTGCAGGGCGCCGAAGCGGTCGCCCGGATGCATGTCGAGGCTGACGGTGAAGCCGGCATCGAGGAGCTGCCGCAGGGCTCCGTCGAGGCGGGCGAGCCGCTCGGCCGGGCCCGCCGCGCCGAGGGCCGGCATCAGGTGCTCGCCATCGAAGGGTAGGCGCACATGGGTCAGGCCGCGGGCGAGCAGGCGCCGCAGGAGGGCCGGGTCGGGCGGTCTCGGGTCGTTTCCCTCGATCCAGCCGGTCAGGTTGAAGCCCCGGGCGAGCCGACCGACGAGGGATGCCGGCACGCCGTCCGCCGCGCCGCTCTCCGCGCCCCCTTGCGCCGCGCCCCCTTGCGCCGCGCCCCCTTGCGCCGCGCACAGGGCAGCGCGATCCGCAGCCTGCGATGCAGCCGGCAGGCCGGACAGACCGATCAGAGCGGCGAGGACGAGCGCGCGCATCGCTGCCCTACCCGCGCCGCGTGAGCAGAAGGTAGAGGGCGTGCGGGTTCGTCACGGCGTAGCGCGGCAGCAGGCGCCTCGGTTCGAGGCTCGCCCGGTAGGCCCACTCGAAGCCGCAGCGCTGCATCCAGTCCGGCGCCCGCCGGCGCGCGCCCGACAGGAAATCGAACAGCCCGCCGGAGGTCTTGATCACGCCGACGCCGGCCAGCGCCACCCGCCAGCGCAGGGCGAAACGCTGCTCGCGGGGCACGCCCATGCCGATCCAGAGGATGTCGGGCCGCGCCCGCGCGATCGCGCGGACCTGCTCGGCCTCGTTCGCGCCATCCAGATACCCGTGGTGCGCACCGAGCAGCCGCAAGGTCGGGTAGCGCGCCCGCACGTTCGCCTCGGCCAGCGCCATGCCCTCCCGCGTCGAGCCCAGCATGTAGAAGCTCAGGTCCAGCCGCACAGCCTCCTGGGCGACGTCGTGGAAGAGGTCCGTGGTGGCGACCCGCTCGGGCAGGCGGGATGCACGCTCGCGCAGGTAGGAAGCGAAGACCAGGGGCGCCCCATCCGCGTGGATCAGGTCGCTCGACTCGAACAGGTGACGGATCTCGGGGTCGCGCGCGCAGAGCGACAGAACCTGACCGTTGGCCGAGGTGATGATGGCGGGCGGCTCGACCCGGTCCCGGCGATCGAGGGCGAGATCGACCAGCAGCGCGGTGGCCTCACGGCGCCCGTGCACCGCGATCGGCAGGCCGCCGAGCCCGACGCGCGGCACGGCCGCTAGGACAGGATCGCGGTTCGCGCTCCGCTGCGCGGCGCGCTCGACCCCGCCGGCCGTCCGGCGCGCCCGCGCCTCGTTGGGGCCAGGCTCGCGCGGCCGGAAGCCAGGGCCCGGCTGGAGGCCGGACAGGGCGCTTGGCAGGGCACTTGGCAGGGCACTTGGCAGGGCGCCTGACAGGCCGCCTGGCAGGACATTTGGCAGGACGCTCGGCCCGATACCGGGCGCCGTCGCCGGGCTGCCATCTCCGTGCGGTTCAGCCATCGCGTCGCAGCGCCTTTCGGTCGACCTTGTTGAGAATGATGCCGGCAAGGCTGCCGGGCGCGCGCTCGAACAGGTCCAGCGCCGCCCTGACATCCTCGCGGCTCGTCCTGCCCCACTCGACCACCAGGGCCGTCCGGTCGGCGTGGGCGAGGAGCAGCCGCCCTTCGACGCCGTGCAGGAGATGCGGCCCGTCGAGGACGATCAGGTCGAAGCGGCGGCGTAGGTCCGCCACGGCTCGTCCGAGCGCCGGGCTGAAGAACAGCTCGGCGGCCTTGGAGTCGTTGCGGGCGAGGCCGATCGGCAGGAAACTGATCGCGTCGACGGTTCCGTGATGGATGAAATTCCCGGGATCGGATGCATTCCGCAGGGCGTCGAGAATCCCCGGACTCTGAGCGGCACGCCGGGTGCGGGTGAGGCGCGCGTCGCGCGCGTCGACGTCGACCAGCAGGACCTTGCGGCCCTGGCGCGCGAACATCTCGGCGAGGTGCTCGGACACGGTCGACTTGCCCTCGCCCGCGAGGGCAGAGGTCACCAGCAGGGTATCGCCGCTGCGTCCCGCGACGCCCCCGTCGAGCCCCGGCAAACCGCTGCCGGAGTGCAGCGGCAGGGCGAGCATCCGGATCGCCTCGTCGAAGCGCGCGTGCTCGCGGCTGTCGCCGGTGAGGCGCACATGGCCGGGCCCGGCGACCTGCCCGCCGACCCGGCTCCCACCCCGATCCCGCGGGAACCGGCTCGCCGTGACCCGCGGCAGCGTCCCGAGCAGCGGCACGCCGAGTCCGCGCTCGATCGCACCCGGATGGCGAAGGCCCGGCTCCATCGCCTCGGCGGCGGCCGCCGCCCCGAGCCCAAGTACCAGCCCGCCCGCGAGGGCGACGACCAGCATCAGGCCGGTCTTGGGCGCGCTCGGCCGGAGCGGAGGGGCCGCCGGCGTCAGGATCCGTGCCTCGCTGCTGACGAGGTTCTGCTGCTCGCTCGTCTCCTTCTGGCGCAGCAGAGACTGCTCTAGGATGGTCTTGCTGGCCTGGGCCTCGCGCTCCAGCTCCGCCAGCCGCACCTGCGCCTGGGCGCGCCGCGCGGCCTGCCCCTTGAGGCGATCGAGGCTCGCCGAGAGGGTGCGCTCGCGCGCGGCCGCCGCCTCGGCCTCGTTGCGCAGCCCCTGCGCGAGGCGGCCGATCTCGGTCCGGATCTGGCCCGCGACGGTGCGGACCTGCGCCTCCGCCGCGCCGACGGCCGGGTGGCGCGGCCCCAGATTGTTGCGAAGATCCGCGAGCTGCGCACCGAGCTGGGCGTATTGCTGGCGCAGATTCGTGACGACGCTCGATTGCAGCGCCTCGGCGAGCGTGCCGCCGCCCTCGGCGCCGGCCGCCATGGCGCGCCGTGCCTGTGCGTAGCGCGCGCCGGCCTCCGCCCCCCGCGCCTGCGCCTGGGTCAGCTGCTGGCTCTGCTCGGCGATCTCCCGGTCCAGAAGCGTCTGGGCGGCGCCGAGATCGACGATTCCGTTCTGGTTCTTGAAGGTGGAGACCGCGCGCTCGGTGTCGCGGGCCCGGCCCCGCAGATCGTCGAGGCGCGCGCCCAGCAGCCCGGAGGCGCTGCGGGCCGCATCGAGCTTCTGGCGCTTCTGGTCCGCCAGATAGGCGTCGGCCAGCGCGTTGCCGACCTGCGCCGCGGTCTCGGCGGAACCCGAGCTGTAGGCGATCTCCAGCACGTAGGTGAGGCCGCGGCGGCGCACGCGCAGGCGCTCCGAGAAGCGCTGAAGCACGCGCTCCCGCTGCTCCGCCGCGCTCGGCTCCCGGTGGGCGAGGCCGAACAGGCCGCGCAGGCTCTCCGTGGCGTGCTCGATCGCGGAGGGCTCGGTCAGCTCGCCGCCGCGATCGAGCCCGAGCTCGGCCACGACGCGCTTGGCGAGCGTGGAGGATTCCAGGATCTCGACCTGACTCTCCACCGCCGCGGCGTCCGAGCCGATCCCGCCGAGCACGGCGTCGGATTGCGTGACCTTCTGCGTGCGCGGATCGACGATGAGGATCGCAGTGGCGGTGTAGGATTTCGGGATCAGCGAGAGGACGAGCGCGGATGCGACGACACAGAGCAGCGCGACGCCCGCGATCATCCGCCAACGCCGGCCGAGGAACTGCCGGGCCGCGGCGAGGTCGACGATCGCGTCCGAGCTGCCTCCGGAGCGGGTCCGGTCGATCCGCGTCAGAGGATCGGCGCCCGCGACGGGGAAGAAGTGTTCAACCATCCCGATCTTCAGCTTCTGCGTGCGTGTCGTCGGCGTACCAGCATTCCCCAGAGCGGTCTGAGCCTCATGGGATATTACCTGAAGACGAACTCCTGTTATTCCAGATGCGCATCGCGTCGCGAAGAGGTCTTTGTGTAAAATCTGGTTAACAACGCTCGGATGCGCCAGAAAAAGTACCCGTGTAAAACTACGTAGATCGCTCAGCGGTCGTATTCGTTGATTGCGAGCGGTGGGTTGGATCGCGCCGTCGCGCCCCTATTTCAGGGTGCGACGACGGCGAACGGCCCGCACGACCCGGCGGCCTCCCGGAGGATCGGCGAAGCGTGGAGTCTTCCATTTCGGACAGTTTGCCGCAGGAACGGCGCACGGTGCCGCGGGCGGTGCTGGAGCACGCGCTGTTCCTGACGATCGCCGTCGCCCTGGTCGGTGTGCCGATCGTGGCTCACCTGGCCAGCCCCGCGGCGGCGATCGCCCTGTGCGCCGCGGGCTCCGTCGTCGCGGCGGTCTACGTGCGGGCCGCGATACCGGCCCTGCTGATCGTCGCGTTCCAGTTCCAGAACCTGTTCGTGTCGCTGGTCTCGCCCTGGCTCGCCGACACGCCGGCCTTCAACGCCGCCCGCGGCTACAATTTCATCATCACGGCGAGCGTCTGGCTGTGGATCATCGGCGGCTACTGCCTCGCCCCCCGCGCGCGGAGCCGGCAGCTCGACGCCCTGCTCTGGCCGAGCGTGCTCGCGCTCGGGGTGATCGGCCTCTATTTCGGCCTCGGCCTCGCCCGCGATCCCTACGCGGCGGTGGTCTACCTGCGGAACGCCGTCACGCCCTTCCTGGTGTTCCAGCTCACCCTGGTGATTGCCGCGGACGGGCCGGGCGACCGGCTGCGCTTCCTGCGCGCGCCCGTCTACCTGCTCCTCGCCTACGGTCTCGCCGAGTTCCTGGCGCGCGACGCGCTCTTCGACCTGATCCAGGCGAACAGCTACATGACGTTCAGCCTCGCCGACATCGCGCGCTCGGGCGAGTGGATCGAGACGATGCGCAAGACCGGGCGCGTGCTGCGCGACCTGCAGGACACCCAGATCGTCTCCTTCCTGAATACGGACCTGTTCGGCTTCTCCGCGATCCGGATGTACCGGATGCTGGGGCCAAACTTCCACGCGATCAGCTTCGGCTACGGCCTTCTGCTCGCCGCCTTCCTGCTGCTGCGCTGGCGCCAGCCCGTCCTGTTCTGCCTCGCGGTGGGGCTGCTGGTGCTCGTCGGCGCGAAGGGGGCGCTGATCTGCCTCGCCCTGTGCTGCGCGGCGCTCCTCCTCGACCGCGTGCGCCCGGCGGCGACGCTGCCGGTCTTCCTCGCCGTGCTCGGCCTCTACGCCAGCGCGGTGATCGTGACGGGGCGTGCGAGCGGCGACTACCACGTACTCGGGCTGTTCGGGGGGCTGCACGCCTTCCTGGGCGCGCCCTGGGGAGCGGGCCTCGGGGCCGGCGGCAACCTCGCGGGCGACGCCACCCGGATCGACTGGGAGAAGGCGCAGGCGATCGGGCGCACCGACTGGCCGGTGGAGAGCGCATTCGGCGTGCTGCTCTACCAAGTCGGGCCCGGAGTGCTCGTGCTCTGCGCCGTGCCGCTCTGCGCCGCCCTCGCGGCCTGGCGCCTGTCACGGGCCGTACCGGGTCGCGACCGGATGCGGTCCCTCCGGCTCTTCGCCCTCGGCACGCTCGCGGTGACGCTGAACGGGCTGTTCCAGGAGGAGGCCCTGTTCGCGCCCCTCGCTCTCGGCGGCATGATGATCGCCCTGGCCGACCGCCTCGGCGATGGGCTGTCACGGGTGTCATCCGGCGCGGATGTCCGCACCGCGGGCGCACCGGAACCTTCGGCACAGGGGAGCCCGGCGTGAGGGGCTTCGCCCTGGCGCGGCTGGGCGACCTCCGGGCCCGGGCGGGCCTGCGCGATCTCGCCCTTGCGCTCGTCCTCAAGGTCGGCGGCTCGGGCCTCGCCTTCCTGATGCTGACGCTCGCCGCCCGGGCCATGGGGCTGCACGAGTTCGGCGTGTTCGCTTACTGGTTCAGCGCCCTCTCCTTCGCCGCCGCCGCCGTCCTGCTCGGTCAGGAGGCCGCGATCATGATCGACTGGCAGCGGGGGCTCGACGCGGGCGGACCCGCTTCCGCCCTGGCCGCGCTCCGGCGCTCCGGCCTCGTCGTGCTGCTCGCCGGGCTCGCCGGGGGCGCCGCGACGGCGTGCGCCGGCCATCTCGCGGGGGCGGGCTGGCTGTTCTCGGGCCTCGCCGGCGCCTTCGCGGCGCTGCTCGCGGGCCTCGTCTACGGCACCCACGTGGCCCGGGTCGTCGCGGGCATCGCGCGGGGCGACGGGCAGTTCGAGCTGACCTGGCGCTTGTTCCCGACCGCGGGCGCGGCGCTGGCGCTCGTCGCGGGTCTGCCCTTCCACGCCGAGACCTTCTTCGCCTGCGCGACCGGGGGCATCCTGGTGGCGCTGGTGATCCAGGGTCTCGGCATCGCCGCGGCCCTGCGGGATCTGCCCACCGGGGCGGGGATCGCCGGGCGCACGGCCGCGCCCGTGGCGGCGGCGCGCGATTCCACCCGGGCCTGGATCTCGCGCTCGGCCAAGCTCTGGCTCGGCGGCGTGCTGGACGCGGCGAACCAGTACGTGGACGTCTTCCTGATCGGCCTCCTGCTGAGCCCGGTCGAGGCCGGCCTGTATTACGCGGCCGCCCGCCTCGCCGCCCTGTTCGCGATCGTCTCGGCGGGCCTGCACGTCTTCTCCAGTCGGGAGATCGCGCGCCACGCCGCCGACCCCGCCGGCCCCGGCATGCGCGAGGCGCTGCGCCTCGTCGGCGGCGCGACGGCGCTCGCGGTCGGCGGCGGCGTCCTCGTGGTGGCGACCGGCGGCCAGCTGCTCCTCGACCTGTTCGGGCCAGCGTTCCACGCGGCCTACCTCCCGCTGGTGATCCTGACCGTCGGCGTGGCGGCGATCGCGCTCGGCGGTCCGGTCCCGGCGGTGATGCGGCTCACCGGCCACGAGGCCGCCTACGCGCGGATCGCCGGCCTCTTCGTTCTCGTCCGCTGCACCTGCGTCGCCGCCGCCTCGCTCGCCGACGGTCTGACCGGCGCCACGCTCGCGAGCGCCCTCTGCTCGATCGCCTGCGCGGTCGTCCTCAACGCGTCCTGCCGCAGGCGCGTCGGCATCGACCCCTCGGTGTTCGGCCTCGTCGGCGCGGGCCGAGCCCGCGGAACGGTATTATGAGGCCATCGATGTGCGACGCCGGCAGCGACACCCTGCTCCCCGCAAGGCCCGCAACCGGCCCGCACGTCCTGCTGATCCAGCCGCAGGCGGAGAATGCCGGCGCCCAAGCCATCGCCCGCATGCTGGCCACGGCGCTGGCGGACCGGGGCTACCGCACCGGGCAGCTCTTCTTCTACCGCAAGACCGGCGCCTTCGATGCCGATCCGGACGTCGCCTTCTGCGCGGCCAAGCGGCCGCGCACCCCCCTGGCCTTCGGTCGCTTCTTCATCGATCTCGTGCGCCGCCTGCGCCGCGCACGGCCGGACGCGGTGCTCTGCTTCCAGCACTACGGCAACATCGTCGGCGCCGTCGCCGCGCGGCTCGCCGGCGTGCCCGTGGTGATCGCCAACCAGAACTCCGCCCGCGACACCACCCCGCCCCGGGCCCGGCTGGTCGACCGCTGGCTCGGCGGCCTCGGCCTCTACGGTCGGATCGTGGTGAACTCGCACGATTCGGCGGGCGACCTCACGGATTACCCGGCGCGCTACCGCGCCCGCGTGGTCCATATCGACCACGGCTTCGTCGGCCGCGGCAGCGACCTGACGCCGGCCGAGGCACGCGCCGGCCTCGGCCTCACCGTCCCGCCGGGCGGCCGCCTGCTCGGCTGCGTCGCGCGCCTGCACCCGCTGAAGAACCTGGCGGCGGCCGTGCGCCTGCTGCCGCACGATCCCGCCTGGCACCTCGCGCTGGCGGGCCAGGGCGAGGAGCGCGACGCGCTGGCGGCGCTCGCCGACCGGCTCGGCTGCGGCGCGCGCCTGCACCTCGTCGGCGAGCTGCCGCCGGACCGGGTCGGCGACTTCCTGCGCGCCCTCGACGCGTTCGTCTTCCCGTCGCGCGCCGAGACCTTCGGCCTCGCGGCGGTCGAGGCGGCCCAGGCCGGCGTGCCGGTCGTCGCCAACGCCCTGCCGGTGCTGCGGGAGGTGCTGGCGACGGGCGAGGGGCCCTGCGCGCTGTTCGTCGATACCGAGGACGATGCCGCCTTCGCCGAGGCGGTGCGCCGGCTCGAGCGCGAGCCGGATCTCGCGGCCCGCCTCGTGCGCAGCGGCCGCGGGCTCGCCGGACGTTTTCCGGTCGACGCGATGGCAGGGGCCTATGACGACCTCCTGCGCGCGCGGATCGCGGAGGCGCGCGGCGCGTAGACGCGTAGACGCGTCGCGGGATGCATTCCGCGCTCGGTCGCGAGCCGCGCAACGTGCGGAATACTGTTTTCATCCCCGAATTTCTTCTGTGTATGCTGGGCGCCACCGGGTTCAGCGACGATCCGGACGGTGCTATGCGCCTGAAGCGTGACGATCGAACAGGCCATTGCAGCCCGCAGGGGGGAGCCGGGTCCGTACCCGGCCCCGGTCCTCTGCCTGCCCCGGGGCGGCCTGCGGCACTGGCACCTGCGCCTCGCCGAGGGATTGCGGGCCGCGGGGATGCGCCCGCGCCTCGCCTGGACCGAGGCCGAGCCCGCGCCGGCCGGTATGGAGACCCTGTTCGCGCTGGAGCGCCTGCTCCAGCCCCGTCCCGGCCCCCGCCCGAGCGAGCGCGCGACCGCCGCCGGATTGCCCGAGGCTGACGGCAGCGGCGTGCGCATCGTCCTGCCGGGTGCGGCGGAGGGCGGCGCGGCGCTCGGCATCCTGTTCGACGGACGCCCCGGCGAGGCGGGGCTGCTGCAGGCCCTGCTGCGGGGCGGTGCGCCGCTGGTCGAGATCGTCGACGGCGACACGGTGCTCGCCCACGGGCGGCCCTCGCTCGAGGCCGCGGCCAACCTCTGCGAAGCCTACGAGACGGTGACGGCGCGCCTCGTGCCCCTCATCGTGTCAGCCCTGTTGCGGCCGGCGCCCTCGGCGCCCGCGCCCCCCCGGCTCGACCGGGGACGCCCACTCGCCGCGCACGCCCTGCGGCGGCTGGGGCGGATGGTAGCGCGGCGCCTCTATCATCTCTGCTTCTACGCCCCGCACTGGCGCACCGGCTGGCGCTTCAGCCGGGGCGCCACAGTCTGGGACAGCGGCTCGCTCGGGGGGGAGCCCTGGCGGGTCCTGCCGGATCCCGGCCACCGCTTCTACGCGGATCCCTTCCTGTTCCACGGGCAGGGGCAGACCCACCTCTTCGTGGAGGATCTCGACCACCGTACGGGCAAGGGCGTGATCTCGGCCGTCGCCTTCGGGCCCGACGGGCCCCGCGGCACACCGAGACCGGTGCTGGAGGAATCCTTCCATCTCTCCTACCCGTTCGTCTTCGAGCACGGCGGCACGGTCTGGATGATCCCCGAGACGTCGCAGAACCGCACGGTCTCGCTTTATCGGGCGGATCCCTACCCGCATCGCTGGATCCGAGAGCGCGACCTCCTCACCGACATCGTGGCGAGCGACGCGACCCTGATCCGGTTCGCGGGCCGCTGGTGGATGTTCGCGACCCTGCACGACGGCGCGGGCGCGCACTCGGACATGCTGGGCCTGTTCTTCGCCGACGACCTGTTCGGTCCCTGGCGGCCGCATCCCGCCAACCCGCTGCTGATCGATGCGGGCGGGGCGCGCCCGGCCGGGGCCATGCTGGTGCGCGGCGGCCGGCTCTGGCGACCGGTCCAGGACTGCACGCGCCTCTACGGCGGCGCCCTGGGCCTTGCCGAGGTGACCACCCTGACCGAGACGGCCTTCGCCCAATCGGTGCGCACCCGGCTCGCGCCGGGCCCTGCCTGGCCGGGCCGCCGCCTGCACACGCTGAACGCGGCGGCCGGCCTCGAGGTGATCGACGGCTCCGCCGCCCCGCTCCGGCTGTTCCACCGGCCCTGAACCCGGACCGGTTGCCCCGAGCGTCAGCGCGCGGGCAGCGCGCGGATCGGCGAGGCGCGCAGCAGCGCGGTCGGATCGAGCCCGAGGGCGTCGGCGATCTCGCCGAGCGCCGTCGCCTCGACGGGCGCGATGCCGTCGTGGTCCGCCACGTCGGCGGCGATTAGGAAGACGCTCTCGCGCTGCTCCGCCGCGCGCCCGGAGATGCGGGCGACAGCGCGCAGGTTCTCGGCGCGACCCGCCCGGGTGCGGGCGCGGGCGATGCCGTCGTAGAGCTCGGCCTCGAGCATCAGGCCGTCATAGCCCTTCTCCAAGACCGGGTTCGCCCGCAGGCCCGCGAGCGCCGTCTCGAACTCCGTGCCGGCGACCTCGCCGTCGGCCACCATCACGTTGGCGGCGGCCGAGACGCCGGCCAGCATCAGTTCCTTGTCACCCGCATAGGCGGTGACGGTGCGGGACAGGCGGTCGAGGAGGTCGGCGAACGGGAGCATGGGACGGGCAAGCGCTGCGGTTTCGGATCGATCGAGCCCGGATAACGCGCCAGGGGCGGGAAAGCCGCAGGCCGACGCCCGCGAAAAGCGGACCGGACACATGCCGGAAACGCGCGCGGCCGACACTGCATCGGCCGCGTCGCGATCCTCGACACGGCCGACGGGCCGTCCCCGACGCCCCCCTCCGAAGGGGACGGCCCGCCACCACCGGCCTAGGCGCCGCGGACCGCAGGATCCGCCGCGCCCTCCGTTTCGCGCGCGAGCGCGTCGACGACGGCCGAGAGAGCCGCCCGCCGCCCCATTCCCGTCGACCGGGCACTCTCGAAGATGCGGATCTGCCGGTCGGCGCTCGTGCCCTCGGCCGCGATCCGGCGCGCGTCGGCGCAGATCTCGGCGCAGCCCAGCGCCGCCGCGTCCTCGGCGATCAGCGCCAGCAGGCTCTCCAGCGCCGCCGGCACGGGCACGGCGCGCTCCGCCGCCTCGTCGATGAGCGCCGCCCGCACGCCGTCCCGTTCGGCCCGCCAGAGATTCTCGGTGATGAAACCGCGGGACGCCCCCGTGAGCCTGCTGTTGAGACCGGGATCGCGCTCGATCCGCCGCACGAGGCAGCGGAACAGGGCCGCGATCGCCAGCGCGTCGGGTAGATGCGGGCAGGAATCGGCGATGCGCAGCTCCAGCGTCGGGTATTTCGGCGAGACGCGCAGGATCCACCAAAGGAAGCTCGCATCCGCGACCGCCCCGGTGCGGGTCATGATCCGCACGTAGCGGGCGTAGTCCTGGGCATCGTCGAAGAGGTCCGGCAGCCCCGTGCGCGGCAGTTCGGCATAGACCCGCAGACGGTAGGCCGCGAGCCCGGTCGGCCGGCCCTGCCAGAAGGGCGAGCCGGCCGAGAGCGCGAGCAGGAGCGGCGCGAAGGGCAGAAGCCGGTTGGCGAGGCCCACGCGGGCCTCCGGATCGGCCACCGCGACGTGGACATGCGTGCCGCAGACCACGCTGCGCCGGCCGACCATGCGCAGGTCCCCCAGGATGCCGTCGTAGCGCTCCGCATCCGTCGCCCGCAGGTGCCGCCACAGGGCGGTGGGATGCGTCCCCGCCGCGAAGACAAGGACCCCGTGCTCGCGCCCGATCGCCGCGAGCGCCTGCCGCGCACGCCGCAGACACTCCTCCGCCTCACCGAAGCGGTCCGAAGGCGGCGAGCAGATCTCGATCTGGCTCTCCAGCATCTCGCGCTCGGCATTCGCCACGCGCGACTCGACGGAGGCGTGGAAATCCCGAACCTGCGGTCCGGGGCTGCCGCGCGTCCGGGCATCGGCCAGGAAGAACTCCTCCTCGATGCCGAAACTGTAGGCGTGGCTCATGCCGTCTCTCCCGGCCCCGTCGAGCCGGCGCGGCAAGTTCCGCGCCGGAGCGTGCGTGCCAGGAAGCGCGTCAGCGCCAGAAGGGTTTCACGTCGGCCAGATCGTCGTGGGCCTCGGCGGCCTTCTCAAGGAGCGTGCCGGCCTCTGCCTCCTTGTCGGCGGCGGTCAGGCCCGCCGCGAAGGCGACGGCCGGATCGGCCGCGCCGTCCCCCGGCAGGGCGAGGGCCGCCATCACGGTGTGGGCCGTGGCGAGGTCGTTCAGCGCGCCGAGATGGTCCTGCAGGTCGGAGAGCGCGTCACCGAAGGCCTTGTGGCGCTTGCGCGCCTTCTTCGACCCGTAGAGGCCGGCGAAGAACTCCGCACCGTAGCGCAGCTTCTTGGCGGCGATGCGGACCCGGTGGCGCTCCTCCGGATCGAGGCGGTCGAGATGCCGGCCGCGCCGCTTCACGCGACGGCTGAAGCGGTCGAGCACCCGAGCGGCGAAGTCGCGGGCAGGTTCGTCCGCGCCCGGCGCCTCGCGCCAGAGTCCGGTCTCGATCCAGGCGACGAGGTCGATGAGGAGAGCGCGCCATTCCGGCGCGTCGAGGGTCGCCATCACCGCGGCGTAGGCGCGGGCGTGCTCAGCCTCCAGACGCTCGCGCAGCGCCAGAAGGCCCGGCTCGTCCGGCCGCCGCTCGATCTCGGCCGGCAGGGTGGTGGCGAGGAAGACGTCGAGATTGCGCGCCTGCCCGAAGGGCTCGGTGACGCGCTTGATCTCCTCGCTCAACGCGGTCGCGCGCAAGTCGCCCTCAAGGATCGGCTTGAACAGCGAGAATGCCGAGCGCAGGCGGCGGAGCGCCACCCGCATCTGGTGCAGCGCCTCGGCGGGCCTGGCGGCCAGGAACACCTCCTCGTTGAGGCGCAGCTGGCGCAGGCAGGCCAGCGCGATCAGCCGGAAGGCGTCGGCCGCGCGCGCGTCCTCCGGTATCGCGACCGGCTCGGCCTTGCGGGGGCGGAGCGACCGGCCGTCCACGAGCGCGTAGCCGCGCTCGCTCTTGGCGCGCGCGCCGAGCCGCAGGGGCACCGTCTCGGCGAGCGCCTGGGCAAGGGCGAAGAGGTCGCCGGCCGAGCCCGATTCGAGCTCCAGTTCCAGCTCGCTGAGCGTCGTGTCGCCGCTCGCGGGCGTCTCGACCCTGCCTGCGTCGAGGGTCGCCAGGATGCGGGACGCGCCATACTCCAGCGGGTGCTCGGCCCGCATCACCACGGTGCTGAACAGCGGGACGAGGGCGGGCTTCTTCGCTCCCTCCAGCACGCCGTGGACCGGCGTGTCGGCGAAGGCCTCCCGGTCCGGCGTCTCGCCCGCGACCGGCACCTCCCACTCGGCCCGGTCGAACAGGCCGACCCCGCCCTCGCCGGACTTCACGGTCTGCACAAAGGTCTCGCCCTTGCGCGCGGCCGGGCTGACGCTCCGGGTCCGGCGCAAGGGCGAGACCTTT
>NZ_BPQM01000152.1 GCF_022179245.1 Methylobacterium gregans | reverse complement strand
TTTGTTAGAGGCTCTTAGATGTGCTTCGGCCTCCGCGGCGTTTTGGGGCCGACGATACGGCCGCGGTTCCACGCCAGCAGGGTGCGGGTGTTGCCCTTGCGGTACGGATAGGCCTGTCAGAGCGCCGCGATCGTCTGCGCGAAGCGGATCGCCGGCCGGCTGTCCTTCAGATTGCCGGGCTCGCTGCGCAGGAGGGTACCGTCCTGGTCGAACACGACGATCCGGTCGTCTGGAGCCACGTAGGTCGAACTCGACGGCTCGGTCGTGGCGCGGACGAAATCGAGAATCGCCTGCTTCGCCGGCCCCTCCCTCCAAGACGTCAGCACCCCGTCCGGTGAACCTGTTTGTGCGGCAGCGAAGGCAAGGGTTCCTGGCAGGGTCGGTAGCAGGGCTAGGGCCGACAGCAATGTCCGGCGATTGATGCCGTCTTCGCTTCGAGTTCGCCGCATGCCCGCCTCCTGTGGTTCGGAATAACAACCCATCGCTGGGCGATGAGTGCATAAGCTCGACTGAGCAGTTCGCTCGGCCTCTGGCGCGATGGGAGTGCGCGCAAGGACATGATGCCAGAAGACGAGTTCTTGCGAGCGTGATTTAAATACATATGCCTGATACCAAAACAAGCACAATTAATATCGGACATATTGACCGAACCGCATCTATGCCGGAAAATCGATGAGAGACATCTCGGTGGTTTATAGGCTGAGATCGAGGCGAATTAAGACTTAAGGGTCGACGGCGGCATTCTGGGGCGTCCATTTCCAGCCACTCCTCCTCTGCCGCCGTGTCTGAGCGTTACTTGGCTATCGCGGTCCTCGCGGCCTGGATCTTCTCCTTGACAGCTTCGAGGTTGAAGCTCGCGCCCTTCTGCATCGGCGGGAACTCGACGGCGGTCATGGCGAGCTTCTCCACCTCCTGCTGAACAAAGACGAAGCGCCAGAATTCGTATAGGAACCAGCTCATGTAGTTCTGCGCCCCGACTTTGGTCCCGTTGTCGGGCCAGCCAGTCCGCTCGAAGGGGTCGAGCCTCAGGTTGGTGATGTAGGGAACGTCAGGCTTCGTCTTGTCGCCGAGCCACCCGCTGGGCTGATCGATGAAGCGGTACTTGTAGTCGCCGATCCGGACAGCACCCAGCTCACTCTCGCCAAAATACCAGACTTCGTTGCGTTTCGACGGGCCTTTGCCGGTGATCATGTCCATCTGGTTGTAACCGTCCAGATGCACCTTGTAGGTCCGATCGCCGATCTGCTTGCCCTTCTTCAGCTCCTCGGTGATGTCCGGGTTTCCCGCCGCTGCCACAAGAGTCGCGAACCAATCGAGGCCGGAGATGACGCCGTTCTCGACTTTTCCAGCCGGCACCTTGCCAGGCCAGCGGATGATCGCCGGTGCGCGGAAACCGCCTTCCATGACCGTGCCCTTGGATTGCGCAAACGGCGTCTGACCGCCGTCTGGCCAAGTGAAAACCTCCGTACCGTTGTCTGTCGTGAAGACCACGATGGTGTTGTTGTCGATCCCTAAGTCGGTCAGCTTCTTCATCATGGCGCCGACGACATCGTCGAGCTGCGCCATGCCGGCTTCCTGGATGCTCCAGCCATTCTGAGAGTTGCGCATGCCCTGGTACTTCGGCGACAAGTGCGTGGTGACATGCATGCGGGTGGGATTGAGCCAGACAAAGAATGGCTTACCGTCAGCCTTGGCCTTGTCGATAAATCCAAGTGCCAGGTCGCGGATTTCCTCGTCCACCGTCTCCATGCGCTTCGGGTAAAGCGTACCGGCATCCTCGATGCGCTGCTTGCCGACCTTGCCCCAGCGCGGGTCTACTGTGGTATCGTCGACGTTCGTCGCCCACGAATGAACCATGTTGCGCGGGCCGACCCTGTTCAGCAGGTCCTGCGGATAGGCGGGATGGGCCGGGTCCTCCATCGCGTCGAGGTGGTAGAGATAGCCAAAGAATTCGTCGAAGCCGTGCACCGTTGGCAGGAACTCGTTCTTGTCACCCAGATGGTTCTTGCCGAACTGGCCCGTGGCGTAGCCCATGCCCTTCAGCGCGGTGGCGATGGTCACGGCCTCTGCAGGCAGGCCGATGGGCGCACCGGCCTGACCGACCGTGGTCATGCCAGTGCGGATCGGCAGCTCGCCGGTGATGAAGGCCGCGCGGCCCGCCGTGCAGCTCGCCTCCGCGTAGTAGTCGGTGAACAGCATGCCCTCGGCGGCGATCCGGTCGAGATGGGGCGTGCGTCCGGCCATCATCCCGCGGTGATAGGCGCCGATGTTCCAGATGCCGATGTCGTCGCCCATGATGACGAGGATGTTCGGCTTTTGCCCGGCGACCGGTTGCTGCTGAGGTTGCGATTGGGCCTGTGCGGGCGTGGTCGGAGCGGTTGCTACCATCGCGGCAACCGCGAGGGCCGAGGTTCCGGTGAGAAGAATATTGCGGCGGCTGAGAGCGTCTCCCGCTCTGGGGCTCACCTGGTACGCCTCGTGCGGGTCGTCACTCATGGCGGCATCCTCTCCCTGATGATGGTCCGGAACCCCACGTGGCTCATGGAGGTGTCGATCGGCTGGGGGTGACGGGCGGCGGGCCGGTAACGTCGGCAGTAGTTCGGCGCGCAGAGATGTGAGCCGCCCTTCACCACCTTGCGCGGTATCGGGGATTGCGGGCTGCGGGGATCGAGACTGTCCATCTCACGCCCACCGCGCGGGTTCTCGGGGATGCAGCAGGCCTTCGCTGCGTCGGCCTTATGACGCGGCGCGAACCAGTCGGACGTCCACTCCCAGACGTTGCCGATCATGTCGACGAGGCCGTAGCCGTTCGGCGGGAAGCTGCCCGCCGGCGTCGTCCGACGGTACGAGCCGTCGGCGGTGTTCAAGTACGGGAACTCGCCTTGCCAGGTGTTGGCCATCCGGCGGCCGCCCGGCGCGAACGCGTCACCCCAGGCGAACTCCGCCCCGTCGAGCCCGCCGCGGGCGGCGAACTCCCACTCGGCCTCGGTCGGCAGGGCCCTTCCGGCCCAGACTGTGTAGGCCCGGGCGTCGTGGAAGGCGACGTGCACGACGGGATGGTCGTCGAGACCCTTGAGGGAGCTGCCTGGGCCGTAGGGATGGCGCCAGTCCGCCCCTTTCAGGAGCGTCCACCACCGGCCGTGGTGACGCAGGTCGACCGGCCCGAGCGGAGGCACGAACACCATCGACCCGGCGAAGAGCATATGAGGCAGCGCGCCGGGATAGTTCTTTGGATCCGGCGGGATCTCGGCGAGAGTGCGGTAGCCGGTGGCTTGAACGAACCGCCTGAACTGCCGGTTCGTGACCGGGCTCTCGTCCATCCAGAACCCGTCCACCGCCACCCGGTGAACCGGAGCTTCCTCGGGATAGTGCTGGTCCGAGCCCATCCGGAAGGTCCCCCCAGGGATCCACCGCATGCCAGGACGATCGGCGGACTTCGTCGCGTGACTGGCGCCATCGAAGATCCCAGACGTCATCGTTCGATACTTTCGCGGTCTCGGACTTCGGTCTATCGCGGTCGACCGGCGTCGCACGATTACCGCGAGAAGACGGTAGAATCTGCATTACATGCCCGCTGCGCCGTGCAAACCGGCGCAACTGGCCCGGTAGGCGCCGCGAACGAAATTCATTGCGACGGCCCCGTCGGCGAGGACTGAAGCAGGCCAGCGGGAGGCCCGGCGATGATGGACCAAGCCAGCTCGCAGCCTGCCTATCGATATCGCTCGGCAGACCTACGGAGTCGGCAGCGTCACCGTACCATTGCGGATAGGCGCTCCTTGATCGAATGGGACATGCAAGTCGAATATTTTCCGCCGATCCTCGGGCTGGCGATAGAGTTCATGGCCGTTTTGTCGCAAAAATCAAAAATGATAAGATGGAAGACAGGCAAAGTCGCCAGCTTGACCGTTGCAATTCTATTCAACTTGTGGGAGCCTACTGCAACATCAAATAATTTGGAGGCGGGGCCATGTCTGGAGCTTGGCGGACGCTTGGTTTGACAGTTGCCTGCGCTACGGGGCTACTTGCCACGCCGGAGACACAGGCGGCCGAATATGCGCAGGGCGTCTATGTTCTCGGCAACCGTGGCCCTCTCGCGGGCGTGGCGCCGCCGCCCGGCTTCTACTTCGAGAGCGAGACCTACTACTATTCGGGCAATCTCGGCGGAGGCCGGCTCTTCCAGGGCGGCGGTGTCGTCGCCGCGAATGTCAAGAACGACACGAGCGCGGTGTTCGCGACCCCGATCTGGGTCACGCCCGTTGAGATCCTGGGCGGCAATCTCGGCTTCTCCATCACCATCCCGTTCGGCACACCCAACGTCAGTGCCGGGGCGGTTCTCGCCTCGCCGCGCATCGACCGCATCGTCGCCGGGCGCGAGCGGGACGCGATCTTCAACGTCGGCGACATCTATCTCGCCTCCTTCGTGGGCTGGCACTCCGGCAATTTCCACTGGAGCGGCACGCTCCTCGGCGTCGTCCCGTCCGGCAGCTTCGAGAACGGCCAGCTCTCCAATATCGCGCTCAATCGCCCGGCGATCGATCTCAGCGGCGCGCTCACCTACCTCGATCCCGTTCTCGGCTACGAGCTCTCGGTCGTGCCGGGCATCACCTTCAACTGGATCAACCCGGCGACCCAGTACCTCACCGGCACCGAGTTCCACCTGGAATGGTCGGCCTCGAAATACCTGAGCAAGGAACTGTCGGTCGGTCTCGTCGGATACTACTACAACCAGCTCACCGGCGACGGCGGCTCGGGCGATCGGATCGGCCCGTTTAAAGGTCGGGTCACGTCGCTCGGCGCCCAGATCGGCTACACGTTCAAGCTGGGCGAGATCCCGGTCTCGACCAATGTCCGCTTCTTCCGCGAGTTCGACGTGAAGAACCGGTTCGCCGGCACGGCGACGTACCTGACGATCTCCGCTCCGCTGTGGGTCGCACCCCCGAAGGCTGCCCCGGAACCGAGGACCGTCGTGACGAAGAACTGAGAGCCATCGAATGACTCAGGCGACCCAGCCCGCGGCTTAGAGGGCGGCGCTCGCGCTGCGGGTGACGGGCGGCGGCGACCAGGAGCCGTTCAGAATGGCGTCCTTCGGCCAGTAGGTCCGCAGCATCAGCACGAACGGCCCTTTCGGCGCCGGCAGCCAGTTCGCCTCCCGCATGGCTCCAGGGCTCTCAGCCTGAATGAAGAGATCGACCGACCCATCCGGATTGGCCTTGAGGTCGTCGCGCGGGCTCACCGAGTAGCGGTTGATCGGGTTCTCGACGAAGAAGTAGTCGGCGTCGTACATCGTCAGCGACCAGAAGCCGTCGACGGGCGGCAGTTCGCCTGCTGGGAAGCGCATCACGTACTTCGAGGTGCCGTTGAGCTTCCGGCCCGCGGCATCGACCGTGGTCAGGGGATAGACCGCATCCTGCGGCAGGTTGCAGCCGAGCCCGACCGCTGTCACCAGCGCGCGCTGCAGGTAATCCTTACCGTAGTCGCCTCCGTCGGTCGTGAAGGTCCAGCCGTTCACATGGCTGCCGGTTGCCTTCAGATGTCCCATGATGCGCGGCCTGGCCTCCTTCGGTGCCCGCCCGATCGCATCCCGGATGGCGGGCGGCTGGCTTGCCGGGTCAAAGGGGCGACCGGGCACGATGCCGAGCGAGGCCATCTTGGCGAGCGGAACGCCGTCCGCGAGCGCCGGCGGGTTGTCCTTCATCAGGGAGGCCAGCAGGTTGAAGTAAGTCGTCGCGTCCATGCGGTCGATCTGCTCGCGCACCGCCGTCCTCATGTCGATTCTCGGGTCGATCCGGCCGGGCGGCGGGGTGTATGACCGGCCGGCCGCGCTCGCTGGAACGAGCCTGTACTGGTCCTGGACGGCGTGGACCGCCTTGTAGTCCTCGGGCGTGCCCGTGCAGTAGGTCCGACCGAGGATCCAGATCAGGCTGGTGGGCGCCTGGATCAGCTTGGTGCCGGAGGGCACGCTGCCGCTCCAGCCAGGGCCCGCGATGAAGTAGGTCTGCGGCCCCGTCCCGGTGGTGCGCTTGCCGGGCACCGCGAAGACGTTCGTCCAGGCGCTCAGCATCGGCATCAGGTAATAGCGCCCGCCCTCGTCCGGGAGGCTGAGGATGTGAGGCTCGCGGCCTACGTCCACGAAGGCGCTGGAATACAGCGTATCCGCATTGGGGGCGGTGACGGCTCGGAACTTCGCGTCCGGGTACTCCCGGAGGTTGGCGAACTGGCCCATCGGGGCGTTCTTGCCCTCGGGCGCGGCCACGTTCGTGAGAACGCGCCGGGTCATCTCCACCGTGACAAGCGGGTAGCCGTAGATGTAGGCGTCCACCGCCAGCTCCAGCGGATCCGCCACCACGTGATTGCCGACGATCGGGGCGTCCTGCGCCGTGCTCTGAGCCTGAGCGCGCGGCAGGCCCGGTCCAACAAAGGGCAGCGTGGCCGCGCCCGCAGCGAAGATCCGTCTGGTGACATCCATGGCCGTCTCCTGAGGATTGCCCGCTCAGGCAGGCGGCTTCAAGAAAAAGCCGTGCTCCCATGTGGTGCGCACTGGATGTAGCGCCCCCTCGCCGGTCCGGGTCCGATCGGGCCGGCTCCGCCAGCCACATCAGATCACAGCACGTGACAGCCTAGCGAGGCTGAGCAAGGCAGCTTGATCGAATGGGACGGCAACCGCGTTCGGCCCGGGAGCGCACCGTGTGTCCGTTGTTCCAATAGGACCTGCCCCAGTGGAACGTTCCGCGAGCCGATGTGCCTCGTTCCGCACAAGTTGCCCGACCTTCTGGAGCGGCGGACACGCCTCAGTTTCAGGCCCTACTAGAGCAATCGCTCGCGAATGCCTGTTCAAGAACGGGTCAGGCTGAATTGGAACTTCTGCTTGGCACAGTGGCTCGCCCGAAAGCCGCCATTCCGTTTCGGCCAGCCTTGGTCGTTTGGGGCCAATCAGACCGCTCGTAGCAGACCTTCGGAGAGGCCGAGAAGGGTCGAGGCTGTGCGAAAACGCAGAGGGCTTCCAAACTCGTAGAACAATTTTCTGTATGAAAGTCGTCTAGGCTCCTGCATCAAGGCGTATTAGCCACTTTGGCGCCCGTTTCGGCGCTGCCCAGCGCATTCGAGGGGAGATTTTTCTACGCCCTCCGCGTTTTCACGCAGCCACGGTGGCGAGCGGATCCCGGGCTTTCGCTTCGAAGCGGATACAACCGCATCCCGGTCGCTCCCGACGAGCGGCAAGGCGGCAGTGGAAGCTCGCACTGCACTGTTAGCCATGTTCATTCACGTATCAGGCAGACAGGGGAGCTAAGAAAACCCAGCTCAGATGTTGCTCCGCCGCCGACACTCCGGACACGATCATGTCTCTCGTTGCGCTGGACCTCGGAACGGTCGATCATCAGGCACGCGGCCTGGGAAAACGTCGCCTGATCGTTCAGATCGGCTTGGTGTCGCTGATGGTCACCACGGCCCTGTCAGGCTTCTTCTTTACAAACGCGCATCAGCAGGCGCTGATCGATCTCCGCGAAGGCGGGCGTCAGATGCGCATTGCGCAAGAAGCGCTCATGGAGGCAGAGGCCTATGTCCTGAACAGGGCAATCGGGGATAGCGATAATCAGTTCGGGCAATACAACCGCGCGCTTGATGCGCTGCACAGCCGGCGCACAACGCAGCTTGCCCTGCTGATCCCCTTTGTCCGGACATCGGACGGCAACGCGACAGCGGCTGACATTATCGACTCGCTCGAGTCGAGTTGGAACGAGGTGCTCGAACTCGCACGGGCCGGGCGCCTCAACGAGGCACAGGCGTTGCTCAAAGAGCGTCGCAGCGCTGCACAGGTCGGTAAGATCCGAGGCGCCTTCGATGCGTTTCTGACCGACTGGAACTCGCACTTCGCCCTGCACGAGACGCGGATCGAGATCGGCAAGCTGTTCGTTCTCTTCTCTCAGATCTTGATTGGCGCCATGATGGTTTTCGCCTTCCGGTCGGCCGCACGCGATGCTCAGGCGCGGCAGGCAGCCATCACGCAGGTGGAGGCCTCTCACAAGCAGGTCGGACACCTGTTTGGGATGACCGACATGCTGCAGAGCGCAGCAGATCACTACGATGCCAATGCGGTTCTAAGAGCCACCGCCGGGGAACTGATCGGCGGCTTCGGTGGGGCCCTGTACGTCTTCAACAACTCGCGCGACCGTCTGGTGCTCTCTACCTCCTGGGCGTGCAAAGACAGCGCCACTCTGCCAGAGACCATCATGGTCAGCCAGTGCTGGGCGATGAAGCGCGGTAAGCCGCACATCAATCAAGGAGGAGCAAAGGCTCTCTGCTGCGAGCACCATGTCTCCGGCGTGGCGGCTCTGGAGATACCCATGGCTGCGCGCGGTGAGAACCTCGGGCTCTTGCAAATCTTCGCGGATGGGACCGATGCGGAAGCGCGCTTGGCCGCGATCCTCCCACTCAGCTCCGCCCTTGGCGATGCCATGTCGCTCGCGCTCTCGAACATCGCTCTGCGCGAAAAGCTGCGCAACCAGGCGCTGCGCGATCCTCTCACCGGCCTCTACAACCGCCGCTACATGGAGGACAGTCTCGAGCGTTACGTCCGGCTCGCCGAACGTGAGGACCGAAAGGTGTCCGTCATCATGATTGACCTCGACCACTTCAAGCGGTTGAACGACGAGCACGGGCATGCAATCGGCGACGCCGTGCTGCGCGAGGCCGCGGCTGCCATCGTGGGTGCCCTGCGAGAAACAGATGTGGCCTGCCGGTACGGCGGCGAGGAGATGATCGTCTTCCTGCCCGATTGCGATCTCGACGACGCGGCGACGAAAGCCGAGCAGATCCGGGCGCGCATCGAGAGCCTGTCCGGCACGCATGGGGCACAGGTCTCTGCCTCCCTCGGCGTTGCCTCTGTGCCGAGCACCTCCGCCACCAGTGCTGACCTGATACGTGCTGCGGACGCGGCGCTCTACCGGGCGAAGCACAATGGCCGGAACCAAGTGGCTATGGCGCCGCTGCGCCAAGGATGGCGGAGCCGATCCGAGGCAACCATGGATGAGCTCGCGCTCCTGCCGCTGGCGGCGGAGTAAGGGCTTCGGTGGCAATCAGGGGCCCACTATGCGCCGGGAAAACCTGTGACCGAGGTTTTGGGCGCGGTGCAGCCGGCGGGAACTGGCTGATAGCAACCCATCTGCTTTGTGGCTCGGGTAGCACACAGGACGTTACGCGCGACCCAGGTAGTGGGCTTAAAGTGACCCCCAGCGGACATTCAGGGCGCTATCGGTGAAAGTCCGGATGGGGTGGATTTTGTTGAAAAACTTGGGATCGGCCCGAATCAGCACCGCTAGCCGCGGTTTCTGGAAAAGATCCTACCTCCGGATTGCTCAGGATGCGCGGCCATCATGGCATCGCATCACAGATGAGAGGAAAGCCTACTCCGACGACCCATGCTGGGCGACGCTTGGTGCATTACCCCAGAGTTTTTCCAACAAAATCGGCGCCTTTCGGAGCCACGAGTGTCCACCCAGGGCAACATGCACCTGCCTTACACCGAGGCGCCAAGCTCCAATTGAACGGCCAGGGCGACTTGAAACCGCGGCGTGTTCCGGTTGAGCCCGAAGCCGACAGCAGCTCCGAGGATCGCACGTTGATCCCTCCGGCGGTGTCGCACACCCACCTGCACCAAACTGTAGTCGGGCTGACCTTTCTCTTGCTGCTCGCGCGCGTAGCTGATGACCAAAGCCGTGTCACGCGTGAGAGCTTGTCCGGCTGAGGCATTGACGAGATAGCGTGTCGTTGACCTGACCGGCTGGCTTTGGACCTGGCTGATTGAGAGGATCAGCCAGGACTGAGGGAGTCTGACATGCGGCGAGGTCAGGGGACGAACGCGGAGCAGGTCGCTCTGAAGCTGCGCCAGATCGAGGTGCAGACAGCTCAGGGCAAGGGTTTGGCTTTGGCTCAGCTAAGGAGGCGGAGATCTCCGAGCAGAGTGCCTCACGCTGGCGCAAGGAGCACGGCGGCCTGAAGATCAATCAAGCCAGGAAGATGAAGGACTTGGAGCGCGAGGCTTCGACTTCGTGCAGGCTCAGACGCACGATGGGCGAAGCCTGCCCATCCTGACGAGCACAGCCGGGCGTGCCTCGCGCTGAAGGTGGCCCGGCGCATCGACAGCCTCGGTGTGATCGAGGCTTTGGCCGACGCCATGTGCCTGCACGGCATCCCGGAGCACATACGCTGCGACAATGGTCCTGAGATGATCTCGAAGGCACTGCGCAATTGGGTCGCCAAGACGGGCCGACAGATCCAGTACATCGCCCCGGGCTCGCCGTGGGAGAACGGGTACTGCGAGAGCTTCAACGGTAAGCTGCGCGATGAGTGCCTGAGGCAGGAGATCTTCTACTCGTTGAAAGAAGACCGGATCGTGATCGGTCTATGGCAGAAGACATACAACCGAATTCGACCACATTCCTCGTTGGGCTATCAGCCACCCGCGCCTGTCAGCTACCCAGATCTGGCCTTCCGGCTACCCCGGGGCAGCGGCCATGCAGTAGCCTATCAATTGGCTCGGTCCGAAATACCGGTCAGTTCACACGGGAGGAACCAACCTCTGGTCACGGTCTGTCGTCAGATAGATGGACGAGGGGTGCTGCCCCATCTGGCCTACGTTCCCCAAGTCAGCGACGTGCCACTTCCGGCATTGGAGCTCGTGCCGCAAGCACCCGGCAACGTGCCACCTTGCAACTTTCATCGATCTGAGCTTGATCGCGGCATGACCACGCCCCCGCCTGTTGACCTGAGCTCGTGCGACCGCGAGCCAATTCATATCCTAGGCGCAGTGCAGTGCTTCGGCTTCCTCGTTGCCGTCTCACCTGACTGGATCGTGACCCACGCCAGCGTCAACGCACCAAGGTGGCTAGGGCGCCCGGTGGAGGACCTTCTCGGCCGTCCGCTCGATGCGATTCTTGACGGTGAGACCATTCACCTGCTGCGCGGGCACCTACAAACCCTTCGCGGCCCTGATGCGGTCGACCGCATTTTCAGCTTACGCCTCGTGGCCGACCACCCGACCTTCGATGTGGCCCTACACATCTCGGGCAATACTATCGTTATCGAGGCCGAACCGAGCACGCCTGAGCACCTCAACGCCGGCAACCTCGTACGCAATATGGTCTCGCGCCTGCAGCAGACGGTCGATTTCGATCCCCTCTGCCGCGAGGCCGCGCGCCAGATGCGCGCACTCACCGGGTTCGACCGGGTGATGGTCTATCGCTTTGCGCCCGACGGCTCGGGTGAGGTCATCGCGGAGGCTGTGCGCTCGGGCCTCGACCGTTACCTCGGCCTGCACTACCCCGCCTCTGACATCCCCAAACAGGCGCGCGCGCTCTACGAGCGCAGTTGGCTTCGCATCATCGCGGATGTGGACGGCCCGGGGGCCGCGATCATGCCGCCGCGCAACCCTGAGGGTGAGCCTCTCGATCTGTCGCTCTCGACGTTGCGCACGGTCTCGCCCATCCACCTTGAGTACCTGCGCAACATGGGCGTTGCGGCTTCGATGTCTGTCTCGATCCTGCGAAACGGACGACTTTGGGGCCTGTTTGCCTGCCACCATACTGAGCCTCGGCACATCTCCCTGGAGCGGCGCACCGCGGCGGAGCTGTTTGGCCAGATGTTCTCTTGGATTTTGGAGAGCCGTGAGCGCGAGATCGTCGCCGCCCAGGAGGCGCGTTCACGCGAAATCCATACGCGGCTGATGAGCGCCATGGCATCCGGCGGCACTAGCCTGGAGGCTATGTCGGAGTTCGCTGACGAACTTTCCGGTATCGTCGCGTGCGACGGGCTCGGACTCTGGGTGAACGGCGAGATCACCCTGCAGGGGGCTACGCCCACGAAGGAGGAGTTCACCGGCCTCGTGCGCTTTCTCAACCGCACGGCGGCAAGCCAAGTCTACGCGACCGACGAGATCGGGCGCTTCCACGAACCGGGCCGAGACTTCAGCGAGCGGGCGGCCGGGATACTGGCTGTGCCCGTATCGCGGACACCGCGCGACTTCCTCGTATTCTTCCGCAGCGAGGTCGCCCGCACGGTGACCTGGGCTGGCAACCCGGAGAAGCCGGCGAGCCTTGGGCCGAACGGCATGCGCCTGACCCCACGTAAGAGTTTCGCGGCGTGGCGCGAGGTGGTGCGGGGACGTTCCTTACCTTGGTCCGACGTCGAGATCCGCACCGCCGAGGCGCTGCGCGTCACCCTGCTGGAGGTGATCTTACGTCTCACCGACTCGGCCGAGCGCGAGCGGAGGGAGGCACAGGAGCGGCAAGAACTCCTCATCGCCGAGTTGAACCATCGGGTGCGCAACATCCTCAACCTGATCCGCGGGGTGGTCACCCAGAGCCGCGCGCATGCCGACGATCCCGCGGCGTTCGTGGAGGTTGTCGGCTCGCGGATACAGGCGCTCGCCCGTGCGCATGATCAAGTCACCAGCGGTAACTGGGGGCCTGGATCACTGCGCGACCTCATTCTGCTGGAAGCAGGCGCCTATCTCGGCGCCAAGGCTGATCGCGTAAAGCTCTCTGGCACCGATGTGCTCCTGGACCCACAGGCCTTCACAACCCTCGCTCTCGTCGTGCACGAGTTGATGACCAATTCGGCCAAGTACGGGGCGCTGTGCGATAGCACCGGCTTGGTGAAGGTGCGTTGGGAACGGGACGCATTCGATCATCTCGTCCTTCACTGGTGCGAGAGCGGGGGGCCCGCAGTTCAAGCCCCTGCCCGGCGCGGATTCGGCACCACGCTGATTGAGCGCTCGATCCCCTATGAGCTCAAGGGCGAGGCGGAGGTACGCTACGAACTCTCAGGTCTGCGGGCGCGGTTTACGGTTCCACCCGCCTTCGTCCGCGCCGCACAGCCGCGCGAGGTCAGGCCGATCGACCGGGAGCACATCGCAACTATCCGGCTCGAAGGTACGGTCTTGGTTGTCGAGGACAACATGATCATCGCTTTGGAGGCCGAGGAAGTGCTCACCGCGCTCGGTGCGACCTCGGTCGATATGGCCAGCTCAGTCCGAGAGGCCTTAAGGCTGATTGAGGCTGCACCGCCCGATCGCGCGCTCCTTGACGTGAACCTCGGCAGCGAGACCAGCGTGGCCGTTGCCCGCAAGCTGGCTGATCTTGGCATCCCCTACGCCTTCACGACCGGTTACGGTGAGAGCTTCAAGATCCCGCCGGATTTGGGCACGGTGCCGGTGATCAAAAAACCTTATGATGCCGATGCTCTGCGGCGCGCCTTCGTTGCAGCCGCTCTGTGATCTCTATTGTCCGCTCCGGCTTCGTGACCGAACTTGCGGCTGCCAAACGCTGAAGGCCCGCTGCTAGAGCTGTTCCCGATCATGTAGCGACGGCTTCGTCGGTCTCGTACCTGGCTGCGGCGAGGCACTTGCAGCACTCTTCTGGTGTGAAACAGGAGAAGGCCTGCCGGATGGCGGCCCACAGATCCGGGACGGTGCGTGCGGCAGTCGTTCGGAGCAGTGACCTGACCGGTATTTTGGACCGAGCCGAATGAGAGGCTACTGCATGGCCGCTACCATGGGTAGCCGGAAGGCCAGATCTGGGTAGGTAACGGGCGCAGGTGGCCGATAGCCCAGGGATGAGTGCGGCCGAACGCAGTTGTAGATGTTCTGCCATAGGCCGATCACGATCTGCGCTTCCCTCAGCGAGTAGAAGATCTCCTGACGTAGGCACTCGTCCTTCAGCTTGCCGTTGAATCTCTCACAGTACCCGTATCCCCACGGCGAGCCCGGCGTGATGTACTGGGCCTGCGAGCCAGCCTTGCTGACCCACCAGCGCAGTGCCTTCGCGATCATCTCAGGGCCTTTGTCGCAGCGGATATGCTCGGGGATGCCATGCAGGCACATCGCATCCGCCAGCGCTTCGATGACGCCGAGGCTGTTGATGCGCCGGTCGACCTTCAGGGCCAAGCACGCCCGGCTATGCTCGTCGATCAGCGTCAGGATGCGCAGGCTTCGGCCGTCGTGAGTTTGCCCCTGCACGAAGTCGAAGCTCCACACGTGGTTGCGGTGGAGCGGTCTCAGCCGTTTGCCCGAGCCGTCTTTCAGCCAGAGGCGGCTGCGCGGCTTATGCCGGCTAGGGACCTTCAGCCCCTCGCGACGCTTGGATCGCGCTGAACCCGATCCTTGCCAACCTGCCAGCCGTCTGCCTGCAGCAGCGCGGTGACACGGCGGTAGCCGTAGCGTCCGTACTCGGACGCCAGGGCGACGATGGCGCGGGTCAGCGCATCCTCGTCGGCCGGCACAGTGGGCACATAGCGCTGTGTGCCCCGATGCTGGCCGACGATCCAGCAGGCGTGACGTTCCGAGAGGCCGTACTTCTCCCGAATGCCGTCCACCGCCTGCCGGCGTCGCTCGGGGGCTATAAGTTTCCCGAGGCGACGTCCGCCAACACCTGACCCACCAAGGACAAGTCGGCCACGAGGCGGCGCAGCCGGGCGTTCTCGCGCTCCAGGTCTTTCATCTTCCGAGCCTGATCGACCTGGAGGCCACCGTACTCCTTGCGCCAGCGGTAATAGCTCTGCTCGGAGATCTCCGCTTCCTTGCAGGCAAGGGCCAAGCTCTTGCCCTGCGCCGTCTGCGCCTCGATCTGGCGCAGCTTGAGCACCACCTGCTCCGCGCTCGTTTTCTGACCTCGCCGCATGTCCGACTCCTCCGGTCCTGGCTGATCCTCTCAATCAGCCCGGTCCAAAGCCAGCCGATCAGGCCACGATGAGTGCCCGGCTAAATGGTCCGCAATCGGGTAACGAGCGGCCATTCTAACAACCCTAATCGAAGGGCCGGAAGTGGCAGATTTTGTTGAAAAACTTAGGGACCATACGCCAAGCGTCGCCCAGTACAGGTCGCCGGAGAATGTTTGTGCCTCGCTTGAGATAGGATGCCACGATAGGCGCGCATCCTAAGCAATCCGGAAGTAGGATCTTCTTCTAAACCCGCGGCTGGCGGTGCTGCTTTGGGCCGATCCCGAGGTTTTCATCGAAATCGGCGCAAATGAGAAACGCCAGCTGAGTCGCTTGAGCGCACGCATTGGAGAAGCGGCGAGGGTCGGCTGTATGATCGGGGCGCGCCGCATCAGGCTTCAAGTCGCGTGGAGCGGCTTCTGGTCTGGACGTGAACGGAACTCCGTTATCGGCAGAGACCGTCCAGATCCCACAGCGTCGTCTTTGCGCGTGAATGGATGAGCCGATGAAGAGGATGACGGGCGTTTTGATCGCCGTCGCCTCCCCATCAGGCACTCCTTCGACGAGCCGTCCGTGATCACTGTTCCAAGAAGCGCCCAGTCATACGTCCGCAGATCCCGCGTGATCTCGGGTATGGCCGCAATGGCCGTGAGCAGGTCTTCGGGTTTGAGCATCTTCCTGTAGTTGCGCGAGTTCACCTTGGCGCCCTCATGGCCCAGCATCGACTCGCGGATCGGATCGAGCACCAACCGCCTGATCATCTCCATGTTGCCGAAATGCCGAAAGGAATGGAACGTCTTTCCCTCCTCCCGCGCCGGCGGCACGGCCTCGTCCAGAACGACTGTCCAGCGCTTGTCGAACAGGTTCGACAGGGGTGTGTTCTCGCCAAGCTGTGCGATCTCCGAGAAAATCAGATCGTGTCGCCCGCCCGCTTTGGTCCGCAAGAAATCCAAGAAGCCGAGGCGAATAAGTTCAGGATGAATTGGCAGCGTCCGGCAAGACACTGCATTCTTGAGACGCCGCCGGCGTGTCGGCCGGGTCTTGAGCGTGCCCCGCTCCACGTCAATGTCGCCGAGTTCGAGATAGGTAAGCTCGGACAGGCGCGCGCAGGAGTAGTAGCCGAGAAGTGGCAGCCAGTAGATGGCCGCGAAGATCTGCTGCCTTTGCGCGATCCGCAGCATTTCCGGCTCCGAGGCCGTCGAGGTCCAAACGGGATGCGCGAACAGCGTCTCCACCTCGTCGACTTCGAAGGCCGGTCGTTTCTCGCCATCCCGTTCCGGGTCGATCAGCCGGAAATCGCTCAGGAGCTCGACCTGCCCAATCGGGCGCTGCTTGGCGCGGCAGTACCTCGCGATCGTCGAGAGCTGCGTGATATGCCGGTTGACCGTCGCGGGGCTGAGCCCAACCTTCGCGGCCTGACCCGCGGCCCGCATCGTTCGTCCACGCTCGACCAGATCAACGATTGACAGATCCGCATCGCGTGAACTCTTGCCGTAGGATTTAGGCAGGTTCGAGAGGTTCTGGACGTAGGCAGCAAGATGCGCGTGCGTGATCCGACGGAGGTCGTCGGTGCCGGCGATGTCGCCCAGCATCCTGGCGACGGCCCGATGCTGCCGCTGGGTCTTCTCGTCCCAGGTGGTGCCTTTGTGGCTGATCAGATCTTCGACCATCGTCGTCAGAGAGTTCGTGATGGGCTCGGAGACGGCTTCCACGCCCGTGCTCGCATCATCCTGAGCTCGCTGTTCGCGATCTGTAGCGCGGTCGGCGATGGCTTGAATGGCATCCACCCAATCCAACTCGGACCGCACACGCGATGAACCTGAATCCGCTTCTGGAGCGGCGGCCTCCGTTTCCGAAGGGTACGACGCCGGTGCTGGCGCGGCGGGCGGGTGCTTCCTAGCCGGTGCAGGGCCCTGCTCGGGTGCGGGATGGCGGGCAGATTCGGATAGGGGAGGGGTAGGACCGCCAACATCATCACTCGCGGTCTGCCGAAGTATCGGCGGAGCATGGATCTCGAAGTCGCCCCATTCAAAGCTGTCGGCGCCATCGAAGTCGGACGAGGCCCAGCCCAGTTCGTCGCGTGGCATCTCGCCCCTGGCTCGCATGGCAGAGAGGTTGCCCCAGGCCTCACGCGGATCGCAACGGGCCTCGGCATAAGTTGCAGCGAACTCGCGCGAGACATGGCCGGAGACAGCCGCGAGGCCGCGCAGGCATCGGACCAGGCCCGCTTCGGTCACGGGCTCGTCCATGCTCATCAGCATCGCCTCGAGGTAGGCGCGGGGCGGCGTGAGCCGCCCAGTTTCATCCGGGCGTCCGAGATCGCGCAGGTAGCCATTCGTGATGCGCCGCCTAATCGCCCCGCGTTCCAGCGGACTGAAGCCTTCCTGCTTCAGACGAGCATCGAGTTCGCTGTCGTACCCGGCTTCGAAACCTTCCTCGGCGGCCAGGGCCTGCAGGCGTCCGAAGATGCGGTACTCGCGGGCGCGTCTCTCAATCAGCGTGGGCCAATCGCCGACGAGCGGATCACGCGGCGGATCGAGGTCGCGCTGCAGACGCGTCAACCGCGCGCCTCGCTCCCGATCGACATAGGCGCGGAGGTGGTCGCAGATCTGGCTGGCAGTGCGCATGGCGGGATCATCCCGGACGCGGAGGCTTTCCGCGTTGAGCGCCCAGCCGAGTCTGCGCGCACTGGATGGGTCGGTCGTGCCCAGGCTCGGAGCGACCGTGGCGGAACTCCCCTCAACAGAGGCACCAGCCGGTCGTGTCCGCTCATCGCAACGGGATCGCCTACGCCACCAGTATACCGCTCCGCGGCGGTAGACGTTAGAACAAATCGTCAACGGCCTGCCCCGGTGGACAAGCGCGTGCAACAGCTCTGCGTACAATCGGCTCGACCGCGTCGGCGGCCTCAAGCAGATTGCAATCAAATCAATGACTTAGCGGAGGCTTGGCTGGGGCGCCAGGATTCTCAGCCAAAGCCGAAGGGGTACGACATCAAGGAGTTAGACCTTCGATCACCCGTCCTAAGCGGCATCGGACCTAGGGAATGGACCATTGGCGTGGACCTTGGTCAACGCTCGTTCTGGAGCGCTCCACAGCTTGGGGAATGGCGGTGGACCCGCCATTCGCCGAGAGAGCAAGCTGGCGGTCCGGCCGGAAGCGGACGTTCCGTATGCGACCTAATCCAGCCACCCAAACCGCCATCGGCGCTTCTCGAAAGCGGCTGTTCGTCAGCACTCCAGCAATTTCGGCTCTGCGCCAGAAGCGAACTCGAGGTATTTGCCCGAAAACAGACTAAGCGTCGAACAATCGGCTGAGCGCCGGACCGATTGGCATCATTCGAATCTTTCGTCTCGTTCTCGATCCCTCGCCGTCTCCCATTCCCGCTCTCTCGTAACCTCTTGCGCGAGTTGGGCCTTCGCGTCGATCGCGATAGGCATGAGGCTCGCCGAGACATCCGTCTCTAGGCTGTCGAGCAGGCGAGCGTTCGCCTCCATTACCGCGGCGCGCGAGCCACTCCAGCTAGTGGGCCGGAACCGCTCGACGAACACCGCCAGCACGCTCCGGGGGTCGGGCGCATAGGCGAGGAGAGCCTTTGCCTGCTCCGACCAGACCTTGGGCCCGCTCTCTTCGGCGCGACGCGCGAACGTGACGAACGAAGCCGCGAGGGGATAGCGTCTCTCGCGGTCTTGGTCGCACCATGCAATGAGGTCCTCGCACGAAATTTCGTCCGCCGGGTTTGACCGGTGATCGAACACGCCAATACCTGCCCGTTGCTGCTGGTCATCTCCCTCAAACAGAGCATCCAGAACGGCTTTTGGCTGGACAGCTAGCAGAGCCTTCAGGAGGTCGTCATTGTCGAACGAGTAGGTCTCGGAGGCGGCCACGGCCCTCTTAAGCCGGCCGGCGACTTCCGCTGCGAGGAGCGCGGCCCCCGGTCCATTAAGGCAGGCTCGCACGACCCTCGCCAGCTCACGGTCGCCACGTTGGTTGCCCTTCCGAAAGCTGATGCGCCGCAGAAGCTCTCGACCAGCCTCTAGGAGTTCGGGCTCATGCTGCGTCTGTGTCGAGCTATCCGAGAAGAGACGCATAAAGAGAACGTTGACTGCTACCTCGCCCCCCTCTGGCTTGTCGGCGATAAGAAGGAGTAGATCTCTCAAATCGGCGCCTGCCAAATGGTCCGTCGTTCGGCCAAGCGCCAAGTTTTGATACATACAGACCGGCACCTGACCCGAGTTGAGTGCCTGCTTCAGCCGCTCGACACCTCGCGCGTCGAGTTGCACCGCCGAGTGCAGGACCGGAACGAACGGGATCAGGGTCGGCTGGTCAAGAGCGGCGTCGAGGAGATCCTGCGCAAGGCCCCTGTCCTGCTCCCAGAGTTCGGCGAGAAATCCTCGGAGCACCTGAACGTTGCGGTCCTCCGGCGGGATCTGCTCAAGCCCCCTCACTAACCGTGACCATGTGGCGCGGCTGTTCTCCAGTGTGCCTGCGAGCCCACGACCGAACGCCCAGGCCCGGTTTCCGCCACGGAGGAGGTCCGGCAGCAGATCTGCAAAAATTGCCTCATTGGCTGAAACCGCCGCGCCAAGCTCAGTCGCGATCGCTTCAAGCCGCTCGTACTCGCTCGTGATGTCGCCTTCGAGGTCAATATCCTCTAGGTCGAGTCCCCCGGACCAGCCGCCTAGCACGACCGCCCGGACCCGTTCCGAAAGGTTGGACGGCCTAAGCACGGCCTCCAGAGCGGACAGCCGCGACAAGCTGTCCGGGGCTAGCCGGTCACTGTCGAAGCGCATGGTCTGTTGGCATGCAGCCCAGCCATCTCGCCAGAACCCGTCTGCGGCGAACCGGCGCGACAGGCCCTCTAAGTCGTCAAACATATGCGCCGAGGTCCATAGCCCGCGAAATTTTCGCGCCAGCAGACCGCTCAACTCAGGCTTGAGCACCTCTTCGGTGAACGCCAACCGTTCGATCAGCGCCAGCGCGGCACGGTACCATCGGGTGACGTCCTCGTCGCTCCTGGGCTGGTAACCGTAATCCCGCGACCGTCCCCCGAACTCGAAGCGATCGAAGGAGCTGAAGTGCGTCGCTTCCAGAACTTCATCCAAGGCGGCCAAGCCGAGCGAGCGTTGCCTGACCTCGCCGGATCGGAGCAGTCGCTCGATGACGCGTAGCCGCTGCTCAATCGTGGCATGCGTCCCTGACAGGTAGATTGTGAAGAGCGAAACGAACGTGTCCGAAGCTTCTTTGGACTTGCGCTCGTCCGAGCTCTGCGTCGCCGCAAGCGCCAGCAAAGAGGCACAGCGCTCAAACAGGAGCGGGTCATAGGCTAGAGATCGAAGCAACGACCGATGTTGCCTCAAGACTATTACGGCCACTTCAGGATCGCCACCGCTGGCCCGTTCCAGGGCCGCGAGAGCGGTCCCGGGCGAAACTGGGGCGACGTTCTCAAACATCGCTCGGCCGAGGTCGTTTAGAGCCGTCGTGTCGCCCAGCAAGCCGCCGGGCGCGAGCCACCGCTCGACGATGGCGATGGCGAGCGGATGCTCGTGGAGGAATGCCAGCCGCCGCGAGAAGGAGCGGGCGAGCCGATCCGTTCCGCCCGTAACCAATTGCTGATCGATCAAGTCGTACGGCGTATCCTCAAGAGCGCGTGCCGCGAGCCGATTTGCGATGGCATGCGGCAGCACGGCGCGCCACACGCTGCGCTGCTGGACAAGATCCCGTCGGAGCAACTCGCCAACGTGCCGGTAGACCTCCCGGGGCGTCTGGTCCGCAAGCACCGCAAGACGCGGCAGTTCCGCCTTATCGCCCGCCAGCGCCTCGCCTTCAAAGGAATAGACGAGCGAGCAGGCTTGGGCCGCCAGGAGCAGAGCATCGTTGGGGGCGTGCCTTTGGCGAAACAGGCGATGGAAGAGGTCGTCGTCCGAGAGGCCGCCAACTGTCTCGGACTGCTCGACCGTCTCGGCGAGGGCGACCGCGATCCGGGCGTTGCCGCCAGACGCCTCGGAGATGGTGCGCGCGTCAACCTCGGACACGTGCGGGAAGCGGCGTTGAACCAGCTTCTCGATCAGCTCGGGCGAGGACGTCTCCAATGTGACAACCTGCGTCCCCTCGGGCTGGTCGTCGCGCACATCATACTCGACCGTGAGGACGCTAACCATGCTACCTGATGCGGCGCACAGCTCCGAGAGCCTGCGGTGGAGATCAGGAGGGCAGTTGTCGACGATCAAGACCGCGCGCGTGCGGTTCGCAATCAGGTCGGAGGCGAGGCCTGTCGGCTGCGGGTCGGGGTTGTCCGATAAGTTGGTATAGACGGCCAGCGACGATGGAAGGGGACGCGAGCCGATGCGCGCGTCGAAGAGCGCTTGGACAAAGCGGGTCTTGCCCACCCCCGACAAGCCGACCAACCGCACCATCTTGCGAGGCTGAGCAAGCTCGTCCCGTAACTCGTCGATCGCGTCAGCGACAGGCTGCGCGTTCGCGTCGCCTTGGCCGCCGAGATGGAGGCGCAGCTTGTCGTCGAGCAAATACTCGGCCTCGACGCCCTCCGCGGCGCCACTCCATGGCCCATAAGGCCGCCAACCGACGAGAGCTCGGCCAACCCTCTCCTTAACCCAAGTAATCAGCCCGGGGTGCTGTCGCACCCAACTCGCAAGCCGCGTACGATCATAGAAGTCGGTATGGAGCTGAGCGGCATTCGCAACCCCGGTAAGAGCCTCGCGCAGAGCGTTTCGCCGGTTGCGCAGAGCAATGTCGGCGGTTGATCCGTGCGAGCTAACAATGACGTAGGCGCCCGCCTCGTCGGCAAGTTCCTGGATGACAGGCCGGATCGCACCACCCGGCCGCATTTCGGCGATAATTGCCGCTCTCGGCATATCTGGAGTCTTGACTTGGAACCCCGTCGAAAACCTGGGGATGTAACCGTCGACAAGCGCGCCAATGGGCAGGGAGACGCGCACGTCGAGACCACCATCGGCGGCCGTTTGATTGCCGCCCCAGGTCACGGCGGCGGTCGAGAGCCCTTGGCTTGCAAGCTCAGCCTCGCACAGCCGACCTACGAGCTCGCGTAAGTCGATGTCGTTGAGCAACGCAACTTCGTCAGGGCCAATGTCGAACATCGCTTGTGGCGCACTCGTGTCACGGCGAGCATGCTCCCGCGCTCCCCGACCCGTTGTATCACGCTGGTTTGTTTATCGGCATACAGCGGGACGTTCGGCGCTTCCGCTATTGGGGCCGGGAGCAGGTGGGAAGGCAACGTCCGCTTTATAGCGTCTGCGCTCCAGATCGAACCGGCAGAACCCCATCCGAATCAGTCTCTCATTGCCGCAGCTGTGCGCCGATTTTGTTGTAAAACGCCGGGACCGTGCGCCAAACGTCTCCTAGCATAGGTCGCCGGAGAATGTTTGTTTCTCACCAGAGATACGATGCCACGATAGCTGCGCATCCAGAGCAATACGGGAGTAAAATCTTCTTCTGGAGCCGCGGCTGGCGATGCTGCTTCGGGCCGATCCCGAGTTTCTCGACGAAATCCGCCACTTTCGGACCTTGACGTTCGGCCGAGAAGCAGACCTTCGATCTTGCGTCCATCGAACATTCGAGGCGCGACAGGTAAGCGCCCTTTAGCCATTACTCACCTGCTGTCTATCGTGAGAGGTCGCTTGGGCGCGCCAGATTGCCCTGGAAAACAAACGCGATCACGTATATGGGTCGGTCGCCGGGCTGGACCGGAATTATCCGAACCGCTTCCGCCATTGTTACAGGCGGGGTCTTCTTGATTGACCCGTCGAGGATACAGAGGATGGCAATCGTTTTGTCCGAGCTAGCCGCATAGGCTGCAGCCTGCAGCGCGAACCGGTTCAAATCCTCCGATGTCACGGGCGCATCATTCTTGACCTTGAGCTCAATACGGATTTGCCGGAACGAGAGATCAGTCCGGCCGCCGCCCGACTGTGCCTGGACCTCCAACTCAAAGCCGATTTCGGGATGGCGACGCAGATGCTCTGTCACGCGTCTTTCGAGCGTGGTTTCGTCGATAGGTTTGGGGAAGATATTATCCTGTACCGCCTGCCCAACGAGATTCGCGAGGGGCTTGGCAAGTTTGAGCGCAATGCCGGTTTCTTGCTCAGAGATGCGCGGCTCGGCGCGAAGAGAATCGCGCAGTGCGATGAGACGTTTGTCAAGAGAAGGATAACCGGTCGCGAGATGATCGCTCGCGTCTGAACTGTCGAGCCTAAGGCTACGCTGCCCGGCGACCGCTACTGGCTGTTCGGCGCTGACAGGCGAGAACTCTGCGGAATAGCGAAATTCGAGTGGACGCGCGCCAAGCGAGGTCCGCATCCTGATAGACAATCGCCCGTGAGCTTGGAGCGTGAAAGACGCGCTTCCCGGAGGTCGATTGAACGCGAATTCAGGCAGATCCCATAAATCTTCCGGCTCGACTGACACCGGTTTTAGCACCAGCCGCTCGGCTTCCTCGGGCCATCGCGAGACACGCAACGTTAGCTCAAGATCGTGGAGTTGATTGGCCGGCAGCCTGTGGATAGCTGCCGCCTCCTGACCATTTATTTTGAACTCAAGAAAGGCGATGGCAAGTTCAGGTTTGTCATTGATCTCATCCGGCCGCCAGCGCGGAAGTTCACGCACATCGTCTGTAAATATTGCAACGGGAAAGGGCACACGCGCTAGCCTTTCCAGCAAGGCGCCGACATCGCTTGGCGAGAAATCGCCATCGATTACCCCGAGAATGGTTCTGAGCTCACTACCATAGCTGCCTTCTGCCGTGAGCCATTCAGATCGCTGGAGCCGTGTGGCCCTCAGATGTCGGTCCGCCTCCGCTTCTCCGTCTCGCACAGCTTGGTGCCACCTGCGGAGCTTGGCGGCGATACCGACCATTTCTGCCAAATTCTGCCAATTCGTCTGGCTGGCCTCGTCATGAACATGGTTTACCGTGTTTTGGACCGCATCGGCGGCTTCGCTGAGCGCTGTCGCCGCGCTGGGGCTGCCAGGCGCGAGAAGCGCCCGTACTGCCCTAATGCGAGAAGGGAAAACGGCTTCGAGAATCGCGTGCACGGCGGTCGTCCATTATCGCTTTTTGTAAGGTGACGGCTTCATCCCATTCTTCGGCAAACCTTGCCCAGGCAGCATTGTCGCCGGCGTCGAGCGCCTGCTCCATCCTGTAGGCCAGCAATGGAAAGCCGACGAACAACGCACGGCTCTGATCCTTGACCGTACTGCCGAAAAGGTTAGCCATATGCTCAAGTAGGTCGGCCGCCTCGTCCCGCGCGCCGGCGCGGTAAAGGGCATCAGCGATCAACGTCGCAAGCCACATTGCCGGTTCTGCCAGACCTTTTCCAACCTCGAACAATCGCGCTCTGTGCTTGCGGACACCTTCTGGCGTCATCGCCGCGACGAGATTGCTCTCGTCGTAATGCTGGTTCATATTATCTGCATATTGCGGAAGCACGTGGGCAACGACTAGGGGAAAGTCGTCGCACTGCTTCAGTGAATGAATAAGGCTCCGCACCTCCGAGCGTACATAAAGCGGCTGAGCTTTGAGAGTTGCATGACACAGAAATTCGCGGAGCTTATCGGGATTCGGGAGGTGGTCGATGTGCCGGGAAAGTTCATCGATGCAATCTATAAGGAAATCGTCATTATCTTTGCTTTCAGAATAGACTGATACTAATTTAAATAGAGCAAAAGCCGCGCGTGGCTTCAAATTATCAGGCAAAGAAATTTGCCCAAGCGCCCGAACCGCCGCCGTATGCACCGCGACAAACTGGTCGAGTAGCAGTACACAAAATGCTTCGTAGACGAGTTCGGGCAGGTTCTGGCGGCCACGCGCCGGAATTTTAGAAAGCGCTTCCGCCGCATATGCACGGCCCAAGACGTCAGCGCCGACCAAGCCCGAATAAAGCGTCGACAGCACAGCTTTTAGGCCTTCCACATCTCCAGCCATCCTCGTCGCCGCCTTGGTAGCAATGCCGCGGAGCAAGCCGCGTTCTTCGGGGATAGCCTGGATCGCGGCGATGAAGCGTGCCTTGGCCTCCCTCGTCTTCGCGGCCTTCGCTGCCGCGTTCAAGAACTGCTCAACTACACCGTACGCAGACGAGCGCAAGTTCTGCCATTCGATTCGGGCCAGAAAGTCGGCGCCTTCACTCTGCCCGCGCTGCTTGTGGGCGATTAAGTCGTCTAGCAGCAAAGCTGCGCCGATGAGCTTGTCGGCTTCTTGTTCGAGAAGCGGCCAAACCTCATCGGGCGGATAGCGGAATGCATCAGAAACGGTTTGTAGAACATTTTTGTCGAAAATCTGGGTCGGCAGCCATAGCAGCCGGTCAAGCCCGAGCTTAAGCCTGTCGATCGGATGCGGCTTCTCCTTGCCTTTTCGAAAATGTCCGCGCCATGCCTCAGCGTAGATGTTGGCTATATTGCGTTTGGCCTCGATGGAGGCGCCGACTGCTAAGTCCTGCAGGCTCGCATCAAGCGCTTCCGGCTCTAGGCTCAAGATCAAGTCGATCGCCCAAGCCATGTCGCCCAAGCTCGCATAGTCGCCCAGGTCAGGCAGCAGTTGATTGGCACGGACATAGCGCGACGCCACCGCGAGCACGAATGTCTTGGCGGCGGTGGGATCAATTCTAATGATGAGACTGATCGCCCGGCCGGCCAATTGCGAGGACGAAGTCGTCTTTAGGTCGAGCAACCTATCGATGCCAGCTCTAACCGCTTCCGGCCTTTCCTTCCACATTGCCAGCAAGAGCTTGGGCGAGGAGCGCGGGCCTTCACCACCGAGAAAGTGGCTGCGGTCTGGACTGGCAAGCTCGGCCGCCGCGCTCACGAGTTCCGTAATGTCGCCGTCCTTCATCACACAGAGATTGACGAGCAAAATCTTGTGCGCGAGCCGGGTCTCCAAGTGGCCGCGGAACACGCGCTGAGCAAGGAGCAGGGTGCGCAACTCCTTTGGTTCGACCTGCGCTGCAACATCGAGCGCTACCAACGCCAGCGATGCCGAGGCGCTGGCCTGGTCGAACAGCAGATCAACTAGCTTCTTGTGGATGCGCTCGGGCGCCAGCCGAGCCGTTTCAGACAGCCGCGTACGATCGACCTCGTCGTGCTCACGGTCGTAGGCGTCAAGATCGTCGATTATCGCTTGGTTGACTGCGTCCAAATCTTTGCGGAGGGCAGCCCGCGCGTCGCTGCGAAGTTTCAGAGCTTCTGCAGCCTGAGCTTGCTCAATTTGAAACCGCGCGGCGGCGATTCTGCGCTGTTCCTCGCGCTCGTTCACTAGCCTAGAAAGATTCGGAAGCCCGACAGGCTTGCGCACGACGCAAGTCGCGCAGTTGCGGTCGTAGAAGTCGAGCGCGGAGTCACCGAAGTCGAACGCAGCCATGCCGCCCGCCGGCGCGTGGTCGCATTGCATAGAGAAATGACTAATTGGAAGGCCTGTCATCTGCTCGATCATGCCGACCCCGCCCATGCGCTGGGCACGTGCATGCGCGCACCAATTGCGCATGAGCATCATAACCTCGGCATTGCGTTTGCCGGCGGCGACGTAGGTCTCGATCTCATCGTCCCTGCGCATGCTTCCACACATAGGATCCGCATGGTCATTGTCGTAGGGCAGGAACGAAAGATCTGCCATGGCAACGGCACCCTTGGGCCACCTAATTTATCCATTGATGATGCGACGGACCGTCGCTCTCTTCCGATCGGAGCAAGCTCGGTAGCTGCCCGAAAGCGAACGGTGGGAATGTCCGCCTCGGGTCAGGTGTTCGCATTCCGCTGTTCAGCAGACGGAACGAAACTACGCTTGCGCTCAGGATCGTTTCGCCTGTCGTACCCGCGGTCGTTCTGTGTACTGCGCCGTGAAGCAAGTGCTTATCACTTCCCCACGCGGTACAGGCCGAGCGCGTCCTTGATTGCTTCCAGCGTCGATTGCGTGACCCCGCGGGCGCGGCGAGTGCCGTCGCGCAGAATATCGCGGACGTCGTCCGGACGATCCGCCCATGCGGCGCGGCGATCCCGGATTGGAGCCAGCAGATCGAGCAGCACGGTTTCAAGCCGCCGCTTCACCGTGTTGTCGCCGAGACCACCGCGGCGCTAGGTGTACGGTCCCGGGATGTGGTGTGACGGATCGGCTCTGAAGCGTTCGGGCTCTCTGATCCAGGCTTGGCAGATGCGTTCGTAGGGTGTCAGGCCGCGCAGCGTCTTGAGCCGACGGGCGTGATTGTAGGCATCCACGAAGAGATGGAGGTGATCTCTGAGCTGCTCGTGGCTGTCGTAGTGGTAGCGCTTGACCGTTGCATCCTTGATCGTGCGGTTCATCCGCTCGACCTGACCATTGGTCCAGGGATGGTTCACCTTGGTCAACCGGTGCTCGATATCGTTCTCGGCACAGACGCGACCGAAGATGTGCGCAAAGGCATAGGCATCCTTCTTGCGGTTGGTGAACTGGATGCCGTTATCCGTCAGGACGATGTGGATACGGTAGGGAACCGCCAGGATCAGATCGCGCAGGAACTGCGCTGCCTCCATCTTGCCGGCACTCTCGACCAGACGGACGAAAGCAAACTTGCTGGTGCGATCGATCGCCACGAACAGGTATAGCTTGCCCTCTTCGGTGCTGACCTGTGCGATATCGATGTGGAAGTAGCCGATCGGATACTGCTTGAAGCGCTTCTTCTCGGGCTTGTCGCCTTCAATCTCCGGCAGGCGGCTGATGCCGTGTCGCTGCAGGCACCGGTGCAGGCTGGAGCGGGTCAGATGTACGATCGTGGGCTGCAGGCCGTAGAGGCAATCGTCCAGCGGCAGCAGGGTATGCCGCCGAAAGGCGACGACGATCGCCTCCTCCTCCGGCGTCAGCGTGGTCGAGCGCGGCTCCTTCGGCCCCATGGCGGCATCGGCCGTCGTCTCCCGATCCCGCCACTTCTGGATCGTCGTCGGGCTGACGCCGTAGCGCTTGGCCGCCGCTCTCACGCTCTCTTGACGTAGCTGTATCGCGCGACGGACTGCCTCTGTCGTGCGGGCGCTTCCGTGAAGAATTTGGCCCATAGCGCATCCCTCGCAGCATGGTGGTCAATCGTACCACCACACCGCGGGATCAAACACCTAGTGCGCCTTCAGCGCGGCGACGGCGTTGCGGTCGGGATCGACCGCGTCGAGGTAGGTGAACACGACGTTGCTCTCGACCCGGCCCGGGTCGGTGACACGTAGAGGTCGGGATCGGTGAACATCCGACGCACCGCCGCGCGGATCGCGTCCTCGGTCGACAAACGGGGCGAAAGCGTTGCCCTGCGACTTGCTCATCTTTGCACGCCCGTCGACGCCGGGCAGGCGACCTCTCTCGGGGATCAGCGCGCGTGCCTCCGGCAGCAGCGTGTGCCCAACCTGCCGGTTGAGGCGCCGCACGATCTCGTTGGTCTGCTCGATCATGGGAGCCTGATCGGCGCCCACCGGAACGAGCGTCGCACGAAACGCTGCGATGTCGGCGGCCTGGGCCACGGGATAGCACAGGAAGCCGGCGGGGATGTCGCGCCCGAAGCCGCGCGCCTGGATCTCCTCCTTGATCGTCGGATTGCGCTCGAGACGTGCCACCGTGACGAGGTTGAGGAACAGCTGCGTGAGTTCGCACAGCGCCGGCAGGGCCGCCTGCACGCAGATCGTCGTGAGGTTCGGATCGATCCCGACGGCGAGATCGTCAGGGCAAGGTCGATGACGTGTCTCGTGATGCGCCCAGGGTCGTCGGCGTTATCGGTGAGCGCTTGCGCGTCGGCGATCAGGACGAACTGGTCGTGCTGGAGCGCGACGCGGTTGCGCAGGCTGCCGCAGAAGTGGCCGAGATGGAGCGGGCCGGTCGGGCGATCGCCCGTCAGGACGACGGGGCATGAGGCGGCGGGGATGTTGGACATACGCGGTTCTCCGGATGGGAGCCGCCGTGTCGGAAAAGCTGTCGGGATCGAGAACAGGCCTGCCGGACAACGGCGGCAGGGTTCGTCCTCGTGAGATGACGTGTCGTGCCGCTCCTCAGAGGGAGCGCCACCACAGAGCGCAGGGTGTTGCGGCGATACACGTCATGGCCGAGCTGTCGCACGTCCGTCGTCTTGACGCCAGAGCCGTTGTTTTATCGGCGTCGACGGCGCCGCTGGCACCGACAGCAGCTCTGCCCGCGGCAGGTTGTGCCGTGGGCAGAGCGACGGTCACGCGAGCGCTCAGAGCAGTTTGCCGGGCTCAGGCCGCAGGTTGGCAGGAGTATCGTCTCGCGACGGTGTCGTCGTACCCATTCCACGCCAAGTGATGTTCGGCTCATGCGGACGATCGACCTTCGCGCTCGGAGGTGCGGTCCGCGTCAGCATGTCGATGGATCGTCTCTGTGCCTGCGCGACCGACCGGCCGTCGGTCGCGGGCGAGGCCGCGCTCTGAGGCTTCGCCAGGGCCGGACTGGCATCCGTCGCCAGGCTTGTCGCGCCGGAGACCGGACCAGGCGATGTGCCGCCCACGGGCACGGTCGGCGTCAAGGCCGATGACGGGGCTGCCGTGACGGGGACATGACCGTCTGCACCCGAGCCGACCGCCGCCGTCGCGGGCGCGGACGTGCTCCGTGAAGGTAAGTCCGGTTGCACGCTCGCGCCACGGCTCGACGGACCGACCGTCGGTGCATCCGGCGTCTGGGCTGCTGTCGCACCCCGGGGCGTGGGCGGCGTCGCGCTTGTCTTGACCTCGCTCTTCTTCTTGGCCGCGCGCGTCTGGCAGCGGCTGAGGTAGCGCTGCAGCTGCTGCGCGCTCAGCGCGCGTCCGCCGAAGCGCAAGCGCTTAGCGATCTCGTCGAGCGCGTGGCCGGCCTTGAGGGCTGCGCGGATGTCGGGGGCGAGCTCGGCCACGGCAGCGGCCGTGGTGATCCGCTGCGGCTGCGGCAGTGGCGGCTCCCGCATCAGCGCAGCGAGGGCTGCTTGGTTGGTGTCCATCTCGCTGCGGAGGATCGGCGCTGGCCGGGTTCGCGGCTGTGTCATCGCGTATCTCGCTGATTGGCGTGGGATCGCGTCGGGCGGCGGTTCCGAACCCGACCAGCCCATGGTCACGCTTGAGCAGAGAATTGACAAGTGGATGGCAGCGAATAATGCCCATAGATATGCTTGCAATGTGCGTTTTCGCGCTCGATTCGCAAGATAAAATCAGTACATCTGTTTGACAGATCGCGTGTCATCGGCTGTGTTGTCTGGGTGCTCAATCGATCTGTTTCAGGTCGTGCGGATGAGCGGTCCCGGAGTGAAGCCTCCCTCATGTCGTCCCGTCGAATCTCAGCCGCTTTCGGACCTGTTGCGCATGGGGTGCGAGGAAGCGTCGCCAACCTGCTCCGGCGCGCTGTTACCGGTTCCGCACGCCTTGCCAGCGCTCCGGCGTTCGCGAGCGGGAGCTCCCGGAAGGACGATCCCGAGGAGAACGAAGCGGGCAGGATGCTCTTTGCTATCCGCGCCGGCCGAGCCGGGCGCGGACCGCAACGAGACGCCGCCGTTCGGCGCTGACGCTTCTCACACCAGCTCACCTGTCGGGGCGAGCCCCCGAAACCCCGTCCCAGAAGCTCCCCAGAAGCAACCCGAGAAGGACCGCCGCGATGCCCGGCCAACGCGGAACCGAGCAACGGAACCTGACCAAGCAGGTTGGGATCCGGCTCACGGAGGAGGAGTACGAGCGCCTTCTCGGCGAGGCGCAGGCCGCCGGCCTCACGCTCGCCGCGCTTACCCGCCGGCGGCTGCTCGGTTTGCACATCACTGCGCAGGTCGATGCCGAGCTGATCCGCGAATTGCGCCGGCTCGGAGGGCTCGCCAAGATCGCCATCCGCACGCCGGGCATGGCCGAGCACGGACGCCTCGCGCTCGACGAGATCCGCCGCGCGATCGCGCATCTGGCCGAGCCACCGTCGTGATCGGCAAGCGCATGGACAAGCGCCGCGACGGCGCCCCCGTCGCCCGGCAGGTGACGCAGCTGGCCGCGTATATCGATCGCGGCGCGGGTGGGGCAGAGCGCGGCGACGTGCTGGCTCAGGGGCAGCTTCACCTGATCGCCGACACGCGATCGGGGCAGGTCGCGGAGATGATCGCCACCGCGATGGGTGCACCCCGCGCCCGCAGCCCGATCGAGCACATCGTGCTGTCCTGGCGGGCGGGCGAGCAGCCCACACTACGCCAGATCGAGCAGGCGCTCGCGATCCTTCTCGAGGAGTTGGACCTGCGCGGTCACCAAGTGCTCTGGACCCTGCATCTCGGCGGGTCGGGCAATCATCATCTGCACGCGCTGATCTCGCGCGTCGCACCGGATGCGGACAGGTCGACCCCGGTCGCCTTCGTCCACAACGCGATCGGGCGCGGGATCGCCCGGATCGAGCACGCCCAGGGCTGGCAACGCGAGCCCGGCGCGCACTTCGAGGTTCTCGAAGACCACACGGGAGAGCAGCATGTCATCCGGTACCGGACACACGGGCGGGCCGCCCACGATGCCCTGGATCGAGCGAGCGGCGCGGGAGGCTATCGGCGCACATCGCGAGGCCACGGGCGCGCATCAGGACACGAGCGAGATCCTGAAGATGTTGCGCGAGCTCGACGCGGAGGCGGACCCGCTCGCGGCGATCTCGGAGGGGCAACTGATCACGATCGACCGCCAGACGAAGCTGCTCGAACTGCTCCGGACCGTGCTGGAGGAGGTCAGGCAGATCCGGGCCGGACAGGATCGCCATGGCCTGGAGATGCAGGCTCTGAGCACGGAGGTCCAGATGCTGAAGAAGCGGTGCGACGAAACCTACGACAGGCTGGTGCGAGCAACGCAAAGGCCCGCGCAGCCCGCCGCCTCACCGAAGCCCGCTTGAGCCACGCCGCGCGCGTCAGGGCCGCCGAAGCCCGGCAGCTTGGTGCCGGTGCGGATCTGGACGCGGCCAGGGCCGAGCGCGTGATTGAGCGGCTGCGCGCGGTCTCGGCACCAACGCCAAAAGCGGCCTGCGCCCGTCTCGTCGCGGCGGTAAGCGCTCGGCAAGCCCATCGTGCGGCGGCATCCACTGCCCTAGTCGCCCGCAGCGTGGATCCAGGCGATGCCTTGCCGGCGGGCGCGGCGCGAGCGGAAGTGTACCGCGGCGAGGAGAGCGCCGCGCGGCGGGTGATCGAGGTCGCCGGTCCGATCGTGACGCGGGCTGCCTCATGGACCAATCTTCATACAGCCCTCGCCGAACACCGCATCGCCTACGCTGCCAAAGGGTCCGGCGCGGTCTTCGTGGTGGACGGGATCGTGCTCAAAGCCTCGACCTGTCGGGCGGCCAGTCGGGCCAAGTTGGAGGCGCGCCTCGGCCCGTTCCAGCCGGCCCTGAAAGGCGATGGTGCTCCACCTTTGCCGGGCCATCGCCGGGCACCGGCGGTCCCGTCGCCAAGGGCCGCGCCCGGCATCGATCCGGCGCTGTTCGCCGTCGCCCGGCAGGCGGAGGTCGCGGCGCGGGCGGACCGCGAGGCCTACGATGACCTCTATCCGGAGTTGAACGTCGCGCCCCTGCTCAAGGCGATCGTTGTCGGCCCGGCTCCGCGCGCCGCACCGAGCGCGCGCAGCCTCGCGCGACGAGCCGGAACGCCGCTGCCGCGTCTCGGCCCGCTGCAACGGCCCGAGAGAAGCCGGATGCCCCTGTCCGGCCTGCTCGGCCTCTATGACGACGGGCTGCAGGCCGATCGCTACCGGGTCGTGGCCGAGCGTGCCGGATCGCCCACGCCCGACCGGCTGGTGCAACTCACGCCCCGGCCGATGGCCGGGATCGCGGCCGGCTGGGCGGTGCTGGAGCGCGCGGCCGGGAGAGACAGCGCCGTCTACCTAACGCCGATCTCTGACGAGCGGCACCATCTCGTTCTCTCCGGGCTGCGCATTGAGGAGGTCGGGCAGCTCCAGGCGACGGGCTTTGCCCCGGCCCTGGTGCTGGACAGTGGGGACGGGCGCCACGAGGTCGTGCTCACCGCGCAAAACCGGGACCGGCCATACGAGCAGGCCGCCCTGGCCGAGGCGAGCGAGCATCTCCGGTTCAGCCTCGGGCTCGGCCGCAGCCGCTTTGGCCTGCGCATCGCCGCTGCTGATCCACCGGAGTCCGCTGCACCCGGTTCCGGCGATCCCGGGCAGCGGATCTACGCGCAGGTGCTGACCGCGACGGGGGCGATCTGCGAGCGGCTGGGCCGTCTCATCTCGCGTTTCATCGCGGTCTTCGAGCGGCGCTTCGGGCAGGGCCCGAGCTCGCGTCTCGGGCGCGGGATCGACCCGGATGGCGTCCAACCGCACGCCAACGCGCCGCTGTATTGGGCGCACCGGGCCGACCTGCTCGCGCGCTGGCAGGGCCGCTGGCCCGATCCCTCGCGGGTCGATGCGCTGATCGCCCGTCGCTTGCGCGCCACCGGGCATGACGAGGCGGCAGTGGCAGCGCTGATCACGGCCTGCGCACCGGGGGTACCGCGCATCGGCCGCCACGCTTGGCAAGGCTACGGATGGCGCGCGGCCGCCCACGCCTTCCGCACCGACGTGGACGACGGCGCGTGGGCGTTCGACCAGGTTTCGCTGGCTATGTGGGCGGAGCTGGAACAGGCGGTGAAGAAGCGCGCCGAGGCGCAGACGACGAGGCCCGTGCCGGTCCCGCCACCGCCGCCGCCATTCCCGGAACTGGCACGGCAACCGCGAGAGGACAAGATCGGACCGGGTACGACGTGCAGGACCGGGCGGCGTGGACGCGGTGATCCAGACGGTCCGGGGGACAGGTAGTCCGTTCAGGTCGCGGGCTTCGGATCGGATGCGTTGGACGACACTTTGGGAGGCGTGCGTTGGACAACACCCGAGGCCGAATGCCGGTTGTGCGGTAAGGGCTTGGCCCTGCGTTGGACATCACACGAAGACCGGGAGAATGGCATGCACATCTGAGCCGGTGCCGCCGGATGCGCGGTACCGGCTCGGGACGAGGATCGGGGAAGAGAAGGGGCAAGGATCAGAACAGGAATGGGGAACAGGGCGAAGGCACCTTCGCTCGAAACCCCGGAATGACCTGACGACGGGATGACGGAGGGCGACGCTCGCACAGCGTCCGCCCGAGGTCGGCGAGGCTCCTTCGATCCCCTAATCCCGCATCACGAAAGTCTCCCACCATGACAGATCACGACGCGCCGTCCGGCGCGAACGAGCCCGGCTGCGCGCTTTCCCCGACTGGCCTCTGGGTCCGCGCCCAGGTCCGGCAATCGCGCCGGCACCGGGACGGGCTGCTCCTCGCCCTCGAGCCGCTCGATCCGCACCGCCCGGGCCGGCTCAGCGCCGTCCTCTCCGGCCCCTTCCTACGCCAAGTCGAGGCGGCCTCCGGTGTCCTGCTTGACCCAGACCACCTCGTCGGCGAGCACACCCTGCTGCTCACTCTGGTAGTCGATCCGCTGCTGGGCCTGACCGGGCAGGTGCTCGGGCTCGAGCGCGGCGCCTTCCTCCAGGCTTGGCGCGAACAGGATCGGACAGCGCAGGCGGTACTGGAAGCGGATGGACTATGGGACCGCCAACGCGGCTTTCCAGTCCCGCAGAAGCTCCGGCGGGTCGTGCTGATCGAGCCAGACGATGCCGCGCCCCACCCGCTCGGGGCGACGCTCGCCCGCTGGTTCGATCAGGGCCTGCTCGAGCTGATCCGGCTGCCCGTCGCCTACGAGGAACCGGGCTCGGTCGGCGCGCTGCACGAGGCCTTCGGGGCAGCCTACGACCAGTGGGACTGGGGCACCCTCGACGCGGTCGTGGTCGAGCCGGGCCCCGGCTTCGCGCACCGCGTGCTCTCGGACGAGGGGCTGATGCGACGCATCGCCGTGCTGCCGGTGCCGGTGCTGTTCCGCCGGGCCGGCGCGCCGACACTGCTCGACGGTGTGGCCTTCCGCGCCTGCGACACCGCCGAGGCGCTGCTCGCCGACCTCTCGGAGATCCTGCGCGGCGAACTCCGCACCGGGGGCTACGCCCGCCTCAGCGCGATCGCCCGCACAATCGGTCCTGATCCGGCCGGATCAGCGCGTGCATCAGTGTCCGACGCTCCCGCCGATCCCAGCCCCGCCCGACAGGGCCCTCTGTTCGACTAACGCGGCGCACCGCTGATCCGGCTGCCCGCATCCGGGCGGCCGGATCCGCTCCTCAGTCACCTCGTCTCACGCTGCTCCTCGACCCTCCGCGCACGAGCCCGGGCGCTCGCGACACCCACACGACAACACGGATCCCAACACTCCTATGCGCCATCACAGATTCCATCACGGGCCGGACTCACCGCCCCGACCGCCGCGCCCGGCCTCACTGCCGGAGGGCGCCCACCGAGGCCTGCCCGATGCGGGCGATGCGGTTCACGCCGACGCGGCGGTCGTCGGCGAGCTGCGCGACCTGATCGGCTGGCTGCGCCAGCGCCTGCGCGGCGAGCACACGGTGCGCGCCAGCGTGCTCACGCTGGAGCCGAACGGGCCTGACAGCCATCTCATCCTGCTCGGCGAAGCCGAGGCCCGCCTCACCAACGATCCACCCCGGCTGAAGGCCCGGCTCGACGCGGCCGAGCTTGCCCAGATCCGGGCCGAGCACGGTCCTGACTTCGATCCCGCGGGGCTCGTCAACCGCACGGTCACGCTCAGCTTGCGCACCAGCCTGCGCCAGCGCTTTGGCCGCGGGGCCGGCGTCCAGGCCAAGGTCATGGGCTTGCTCTCGATCGGGCAGGTTCCGCTCGAGGCCGATCTCGACCGCGAGCGCACGCTGCAGCGGCTGCGCCTGGAGGGACGGCGCTTCGGACCGGAGACCTGGAGCGAGCCAGAGGATCCCTGCGACATCGCCCTCGTCGTCTCCGAGCACGGCGAGGTGCGCCGCGACGTCGAGCACGTGCTGCAGCCGCTCGAAGAAGCCGAACTGATCCGGATCCACCGGGTCTGGGCGATCTTCGAGGGGGCGGGGGCGGAGCGCTCACTCGCCGAGGCCTTCGCCCGGGTGGCGGGCCTGCAGCGGGAGCACAGCCTCTCCGCGACGCTGGTCTGCCGAGGCGGCGGTCCGGTCGAGGCGTTCCGGCCTCTCAACGCCTTCGGGACAGCGAACGCTGCCGCGAGTTCTGAGGTTCCGAACCTGATCACCGGCCTGGGTCACGCCGGCACACCGCGCACCGCGCTCGACGCGGTGGCGGCGCACTCGGAGCCGACCCCGACGGCGGCAGCGATGCGGGTGCGCCGGCTCGTCGAGCGCACCGGGACCCGGGCCGAACGGGCGCTGGCAGACCTCGATGCCGCGATCGAGGCGGAACTGGAGGCGGCCGGCCGCATCGCCCTGGCCCGGGCCGGGGCCGCCTTCGACCGGGTAATGCTCGATCTCGCCGATCTGGCCAACGAGCGGCTGTGTCAGCTCGGCCAAGCGGTCGAGCAGAGCCTGCTCGCCAATCTCGCCGCCGCCACCGGTGTCAGCGCGAAGGCCGCGTCGGCCGTTGCCACCGCCGGAATCGACCCGCTCGATGAGGGTGCCCCTCTCGACGAGACTGGGGACGACGATCTCCTGAGCGACGCTCTGAGGTTGGTGATCGCGGCCGGGACAGGCCGGGTCGTCACCACGGCCGAGCAGGCCCGCGCGGAGACTGACCTGCTGCTGCACTTCCCGGATGGCGTCGTACCCGCCCGGGTCGAACCCCTGACCACAGCCACACTTTACGCAACCACCCACTGAGCCACCACGAGGAGAACCCCACCATGACCAGGACCCGTACCGACAGCACCGCTGCGCCCGAGACGCCGAGCTTCCTCTCGGCGGTGAGGCGCATCGAAGCGCTGACGCAGGAGATCCGCCGCGAGGGTCTCGGCGCCTTCGAGAAGGCGGAGGCCGCCTACACCGAGGTCGAGCACCTGCGCGCCGCGCTGACCGCGCGCATCGCCGCCCTGCGCCACCGCAGTGCGTAGTCGAGAGCAGCGCCACCGCCGAGCCTGATGGTGCCGGTGGTAACGTTCCCGTAGGCAAAAGCGATGAGGCCACTTCCTTCATATGCGATGCCGTACAGGCATGAGCGGAGTTCCAAACCCTACAATTGCATGACCGGTATCAGACATCTTAGCGCAAGCGCCGAGCAGACTTGAGGAAGGCCTGTGTTGCGTGAACTCTGGTCTTTCTGCTCATGCGCAGCGTAGCGAAATAGCGAACATAAGACGCCATGCAGTAAATGTTCGATCGATTTTTGCTACAACATTGATAAGGATCTTTTTCCAGAGATACCATATCAACTCAATAACTTATATAATAAATCTCCGCAACCGACAAAAGGCAAATACATAACAGTGCATAGTCATCGCAATTTACGTCTCAAGAAAAAATTCAATAGCGGTATTACAATCAGAAATGCCATTCCAAGAAATCCCTTGCCTTGAAGGGTTCTCACTTCAAGAGTAGTGGCATCCATATTCAAAATTTTTTCTTCATCCGCGCTCAAGCTTGGCATCGGGCGAATACGCGCATATTTCTTCGCCCACTCCTTTTCTTGGAAACTAATTTCCTTATCGAGTTGATTAAGCTTTTGATCGTACTGTCTGTAGTACTTATCATTGCTTCGAATATTATTTAGATAATTTCCGAAGGAGCACTCTACCGCAGCCAAAGATTTAGCAATTCTTCGAATTATCTCCGACCAAGGAATGCCATTCCATTTGCGCGATAAGGCCAGTTGCTCAGCCCGCCATAAACGATATCCAATACTAATATCCTCACCGTGTTCCAAATCCTCGACGGACACGCCAACGTCAAGACAATCGTTCATACTTATAAGTATAAATGTTAAACAATTGGAGTACGCAACCAACTCGCTCAAATCGCTTGCTGATTTGAAAGGAAAGCCATTAAAGCCGGCTAGACAAGGGCCTTGATTGAAATTCGACCTTCTAACCTCCATACCTAGTCTAAAATTTGAACCATAAATCGCGGCATCATCGGCCCTAGACTCTAATATCGGCGCATACTTAGCCGCTTCGGACGAGCCTGATACGAAATCGACATGACCTTTAGTGTAGTGAATTACTTCGTGATAAATTATAATGTCCAATGTCCGGTCGACTATCGCGTGAAGTAATACTATTCTCCAGCCCTCATCGGGCATGACAAATCTAAAAGGACTTTCTCGATAATTTTTTATTAATTCAGACCAAGCTAACTGAAAATCTTGAGCGGGATAAGCATCGAGCGGATTGCCGTCGCGACCAAGGTCGAAACAACAAGTTTCTCTGTCTACCATCGCAGAAGCAGCCATGACCAAGCTTGTCATCAGCCCAAGACTTATAACAAGTTGATAGTCGCACGAATTGTCCGACCTAATCGCCGCAAATATCTGCCTATCTTCAATGAACACGCATTCAAGCTTCTTTGGCGGCTTGACGTTATTAGATACCATTCTACATCTAACCGAAATGAATGTCTCAAATATTTCAAGTAATATACAACCATTACTTCTTTCTTTAAGCAGGAACTTGTAACATTCGTCGAATTTGACAGTCCATGCATCATTGTATCTAGGCATTACGAACGCCCCCCGGCCGACGAAGGTATGAAAATTCATAGCCTAAAATGGTGGAATATCCTCCGAATGTTCGACCGGGCATATTCATATCTATAGAACCTATCTCTTACTAACACAATTTGATGAGATAAAAACATCTTATCGTCATTCTGTTGCTCAATTCCCGCGGCCGCCAGTAGGATGTATTTTTGGTAATCGAATAAGATCCCGAACATATTTGTCCTCTTTATCGAGGTTCAGATCTCTGAAAACTGATAACAAAAAATCCTCCTTGTGCTGATGAAATGCATCGAATGAATAAAATTCAGCAATTAGTGCCTGTGAAGGAATCGCGTGCGCTTGATCCGACACGGACGATCTTGGAGCGCGCCAATGTCTACCACCAAATATCCCATAAATTGACTTAGATTCGGCCGGCGTATTGCTGTTTTTTATCATTTTTACTATATATTCTTCGCAATACAAGTACGGCACTTTGGGCGGAGCATTGAAGTACATAAATCCTGGGCTAGGCCCGAATAATAAACCTTGGATTTCATTAAGTATTTCGTGAGCCTTGATAAGCTCCCCCGAACGTAAGGCTGAAATGTGTGATTCGTGTAGCTTTATAAAATGACGGGCTCGATGCATGTGGCCAATGCTAAGATAATATTCTTCGATCATCGTTGCGCGATAGCTCAATAACTCACACAGTCCGTCTAAGCTCTTCCCTGATTTCGTCAGGGCGCCCTGTAATAATATGCCACCATGCACGATTGAGTTGTTTAATTGGACCCCAATTGCGACAACGGCAGGGATTGCATCCGTTGTCGCTACCGTTTTCCCGGCAAGCGCCCGACAGTAATATCGCCCGTTTTTAGCTTTTCATCAATCTCGCTATCGTGTATTCTCGCTCCTATCCCGTCATATGCCGTAATATTCCCAAGCTCGACACGTTTAGTTTTTATGTTTTCAATATCAAGACCGACACTACGCTGGCCTTCTAATTCTTTAAACAACTGATCAGCAAGATACTTGACTTTTTGTTGCTCTTCGGCGGAGCGTTTGTCAACCTTCTCGGCAATGATCATAGACCTTCCTTGCGAAGAGGGATCGTTTATAAGCTCCTCAACGTCGCTTTTGGCCCACGTGCTAATTAAGTCTTTTAGATTCTTATAGGCATCCTTGACTGTTTCTCCGATCGAAGCCTTCAAAATCTCTGGTGCAGCGATCGCTAGAGCTGAGGCGGCAAGGGTGCCTATGGTAGCTGGATCAGGCATGGATGAAGCTTCGTATGACGGAATGGCGCGATCACGTTATCACCGAAATTTTCATTCTCAAGCGGCGCCTTACGGCGAAAGCCTGCTTTCGAGATTTCCTGATTGCGTTCAAGACGCTCTATTCGGGGGGGGGGGGGGGGG
>NZ_BPQM01000151.1 GCF_022179245.1 Methylobacterium gregans | reverse complement strand
CGATCGCCATCAGACCCGGCACGACCGTGTCCGGGTCTGATGGCGATCGGCGAGGCGGCCTGCGTCTCGGTGCACGGCGCCAACCGCCTGGGCTCCAACTCGCTGATCGACCTCGTGGTGTTCGGCCGCGCGGCGGGCCTGCGCTGCGCCGACATCGTCGAGGCCAACGGCCGGATCCCGGACGCGCCGAAGGAGGCGACCGACAAGGCGCTCAGCCGGCTCGACCGCTTCCGCTACGCCAACGGCGCGACGCCGACCGCGGAGCTGCGCCTCGAGATGCAGAAGACGATGCAGAACAACTGCGCGGTCTTCCGCACCGGCGAGGTGCTGGAGGAGGGCCGCGGCCTGATCAACAAGGTCTGGCACGCGGCCGCCGACATCAAGATCACCGACCGCTCGCTCGTCTGGAACACCGACCTCCTGGAGACCCTGGAGTTCGACAACCTGATCGGCCAGGCGGTGGTGACGATGGAATCGGCCGCCAACCGCAAGGAATCGCGCGGCGCGCACGCCCGCGAGGACTTCCCGGACCGCGACGACAAGGAGTGGATGAAGCACACCCTCTCCTGGCTCGACGAGAGCGCGCACCGGACCACGATCGATTACCGCCCGGTCCACACCTACACGATGTCGAACGAGATCCAGTACATCGAGCCGAAGGCGCGCGTGTACTGAGCCAACCTCCCGCCGCAGCTTCGGCTGCGGCGCGCCCGCGCCGGCCTCCACCCCTCTCACGCCCAGCTGACGGCCAATGCCCCGCGCTAGGCTCTGAGCCGACGAGGCCGGCCGCGAAGGCGCCCACCCAGTCACGGGAATTCCAGACACATGGCCCAGTTTTCCCTTCCCAAGAACTCGCAGGTCCGCGAGGGCAAGTCCTGGCCGGCGCCGGCCGGGGCCAAGAACCTGCAGACCTTCCGCATCTACCGCTGGAACCCGGACGACGGTGCCAACCCGCGCATCGACACCTATCAGGTCGATCGCGACGATTGCGGGCCGATGGTGCTCGACGCGCTCCTGTGGATCAAGAACAAGGTCGACTCGACTCTGGTCTTCCGCCGCTCCTGCCGCGAGGGCATCTGCGGCTCCTGCGCCATGAACATCGAGGGCCAGAACACCCTGGCCTGCACGATGGGCATCGACGAGTGCCGGAGCCCCGACAACGCGCTGCCGATCCTCACCCGCAAGGACAAGGACGGCGCGGTGCGGATCTACCCGCTGCCGCACATGCCGGTGCTGAAGGATCTGGTGCCCGACCTCACCAACTTCTTCGCCCAGCACGCGGCGATCGAGCCCTGGCTCCAGACCGAGACGCCCGCGCCCGAGACCGAGTGGCGCCAGACGCCGGAGGACCGCGCCCGCCTCGACGGCCTCTACGAGTGCATCCTGTGCGCCTGCTGCACCACGAGCTGCCCGAGCTACTGGTGGAACGGCGACCGCTTCCTCGGGCCCGCCGCCCTGCTCCAGGCCTATCGCTGGCTGATCGACTCGCGCGATGAGAACACCGGCGACCGGCTCGACAGCCTGCACGACCCGTTCCGGCTCTACCGCTGCCACACGATCATGAACTGCGCCAACACCTGCCCGAAGAACCTGAACCCGGCCAAGGCCATCGCCGAGATCAAGAAGATGATGGTCGAGCGCGAGGTCTGAGTTCCGTTTTTCAAAAGGGTCCCCGACCCTTCGGCGGGGTCCCGGGGCAGAGCCCCGGGTTGGAACCGCCGCCCCGGCAAAGCCGGGCTGGAGGCTCCAAATGCAGGGCTCTGCCCTTCACCCCCCCAAAGGTCTCAGACCTTTGGGATCCGTGACATGGGCCGATGCCTCGAACGGCCGGGGTGGCGACGCCCCGGCCGTTTCTCGTGGCACCTGCCGCGCGCGGCGCGGGTGAGGCAAGGCCGCCACAGGTGGGCGGAAATCCCCTGCCGCCCCCGCTTCCCGGATCCCCACGTCCGGCACCGCCTTGCGGGCATCGCAATTGATGGCGAGGGCAGGGGCCGCGCGCCATGAGGGGGCGCCCCATCGGGATCCGAGGTCGATGACGCGTCCGTTTCTGTCGACAACCGCCGTTCTGATGCTCGCCGCGAGCCTCGGCGCCTGCGCCTCGAAGCGCCTCGACGCCCCACGAACCCGCGGGCCGCAGGCCGCCCTCGACACCGCGGTGCCGGCGGTCCCCTCGGGCGCCGTGACCACGAGCCCGCTCGCGCCCCCGCCCGGCGTCGCCGCGGCGCCCGACGAGCCGGTCGTCGCCCCCGGCACGCAGGTCGCCGCCGCACCGCCCGCCTCGAACGTCATCCCGGAGCCCGTGGCGCCCCCGCCCGCCCCGCCGCCGGTCGTCGCCGGCGGCCGCTCGGCCGTGGTCGGCACCTGGGACGCGAAGGACGCCACCGGCGCGAGCTGCAAGGTCACCCTGTCGAGCGCTCCCGCCCTCGACCTCTACAAGGCGAGCGCCGGCGGCTGCCCGAACAAGGATCTCGCCAAGGTCTCGGCCTGGGATTTTCGCGATGGCGAGGTCTACCTGTACCAAGCCGGCGGCACCGTGGCGGCGCGCCTGCGCCAGGGCGGCGGCGCCCTCGACGGCCAGCTGACCAAGTCCGGCGCCTCCCTGGCGCTGGTGCGCTGAGCCCGTGCCGGCGCGCCCGCTGATCCTCTGGCCCGATCCGCGGCTGCGCCACGCTTGCGCGCCCGTCGAGACCTTCGATGCCGACCTGCGGGCGCTCGCCGAAGACCTGACGGCGAGCCTCGACGCCGCGATGGCGGCCGGGCTCACGGCGGCGCATATCGGTGAGCTGCGCCGCCTCGTGGTGCTGCGCCCCGAGCCCGGCGGTCCGGCGAGCGTCTACTGCAACCCGGAGGTGGTGGAGGCTGCACCCGAGCGCGTCGACGGCCGCGAGGGCAGCGTCTCGATGCCGGGCGTGGCCGATGCAATCGAGCGCGCAGCTTGGGTGCGGGTCCGCTACCGGGATCTCGACGGCGTCGAGCGAGAGGAGCGGGCCGAGGGGTTCCGTGCGGCCTGCCTCCAGCACGAGATCGACCAACTCGACGGCATCTTCTGGATCGAGCGCCTGTCCCGCCTGCGTCGCGAGCGCGTATTAAAGCGCTTTGCCAAGCTACGGGATGCAGGATAGCGCACAATAGTGTTGTCGGACCGGACGCCCTGCACGCAATAGATGGCTGATGTGTTGCGGCGGGGAGGAACCGCGCTTCCGTTCACGGGTTCGGCCCGCGGATACAGGAGCGTCCCGCCCATGCGCATCACGAACGTCGCAGACCTCGTCGTCGAGACCCTTCAGGAAGCGGGCGTCCGCCGCATCTTCGGCGTCGTCGGCGACAGCCTGAATGCCCTCACCGAGTCGATCCGGGCGCGGGGCACGATCGACTGGATCCACGTTCGCCACGAGGAGGCCGGCGCCTTCGCGGCCGGGGCCGAGGGCCAGATCACGGGACAGCTCACCGTCTGCGCCGGCTCCTGCGGGCCGGGCCACGTGCACCTGATCAACGGCCTCTACGATTGCCACCGCACGGGCGTGCCGGTGCTCGCCATCGCCGCCCACATCCCCTCGGCCGAGATCGGGTCCGGCTATTTCCAAGAGACGCACCCGACCGAGCTGTTCCGCGATTGCAGCCACTACTGCGAGCTGGTCTCGGACCCGGCCCAGCTTCCCTTCGTGCTGGAGAACGCGATCCGCGCCGCGATCGGCCAGCGGGGCGTCGCCGTCGTGGTGATCCCGGGCGACGTCGCCATGAAGGACGCGCCCAAGCGCAGCGTGACGCCCCGCGCCGGCCTGATCCCGCCGCGCCCCGTGGTGCGCCCGGCCGATTCCGAGCTCGACGCGCTGGCCAGCCTGCTCAACGGCTCGAAGCGCGTGACGCTCCTCTGCGGGCGCGGCTGCGCGGGCGCCCATGCCGAGCTGATGCAGCTCGCCGAGGCCCTGAAGAGCCCGATCGTGCACGCGCTCGGCGGCAAGGACCACGTCGAGTACGACAATCCCTACGACGTCGGCATGACCGGCCTGATCGGCTTCTCGTCGGGCTACGCCGCGATGATGGGCTGCGAGACCCTGCTGATGCTGGGCACGGCCTTCCCCTACAAGCAGTTCTACCCGCAGGACGCGAAGATCGCCCAGATCGACATCCGCCCGCACGAGCTCGGGCGGCGCTGCCGGCTCGATCTCGGCCTCGTGGGCGACGTGCGGGCGACGATCCAGGCCCTGTTGCCGAAACTCTCCGCCAAGGCGGACCGGTCCTGGCTCGAGGCCAGCCTCAAGCACTACGCCAAGGCCCGCGAGGGGCTGGACGAGCTCGCCACGGGTCGCCCGGGGAGCCGGCTGATCCACCCGCAATACCTCACCCGCGTGATCAGCGAGGCGGCCGCGGACGACGCCGTCTTCACGGCCGATGTCGGCACGCCGACCGTCTGGGCGGCGCGCTACCTGAGGATGAACGGGCGCCGCCGCCTCATCGGCTCCTGGGTCCACGGCTCGATGGCCAACGCCATGGCGCAGGGCATCGGCATCCAGGCGGCGGAGCCCAACCGGCAGGTCGTCGCGCTCGCGGGCGACGGTGGGTTCAGCATGCTGATGGGCGACTTCCTGACGCTCCGCCAGCACCGCCTGCCGCTGAAGGTGGTGGTGTTCAACAACGGCTCGCTCGGCTTCGTCGAGATGGAGATGAAGGCCGCGGGCTATCTCGAGACCGGCGTCGCCCTCGACAACCCGGATTTCGCCGCCATGTCGCGCGCCGCCGGCATCTTCGCCCTGCGCGTGGAGGATCCGGGTGACTTGGCCGGCGCCGTGAGGGAGTTCCTGGCCTTCGACGGCCCCTCGCTCCTCGACGTGACGGTGGCGCGCAACGAGCTATCGATCCCGCCGAAGATCGACGGCCAGCAGGTGAAGGGCTTCAGCCTCTACATGCTGCGCGCCGTGATGAGCGGACGCGGCGATTCCGTCCTCGACCTCGCCAAGACCAACCTCATCCGGTAGGGCGCAGCCCCCTCTCCCATAGGGCGAAGGGGCGTCGGGCGGTGAAACGGCCGCACGGATGGGCGTTTCCCAAGACGCCCGCGCTGCGCTAGACCCGGTGCGCCAGTTTCGAACCGTTCCACACGCGCACGTGAGCGGGGAGCTGGCGTGTCGGGAGCCGCCATGCGTATCGGACTGTTCGTCCCCTGCTACGTCGACGCCTTCGAGCCCGAGGTCGGCATCGCCACCCTGGAGCTCTTGGAGCGCTTCGGGCTCGACGTCGAATACCCCTACGACCAGACCTGCTGCGGCCAGCCGATGACCAATACCGGCTGCCACCAGGAGGCGGCGGCGACCGAGGCGCTCTTCGTCAAGAACTTCTCCGGGTTCGACTACGTGGTCGCCCCCTCGGGGAGCTGCGTGCATCAGGTGCGCGAGCACCTGACCGCGATCCCGCAGACCGAGGAGGTTCGCAAGGTCCGCGAGAGCACCTACGAGCTGGTCGAGTTCCTGCACGACGTGCTGAAGGTCGAGGCGCTGCCCTGGGCGCGCTTCCCGCACAAGGTGGCCTACCACGCCAACTGCAACGCGTTGCGCGGCATCGGGCATGCGCGCCCTTCCGAGCTGAACCTGCCCTATTTCTCGAAGCCCCTGAACCTGCTGCAGAAGGTCGAGGGCGTGGAGCTGGTCAACCTCGCCCGGCCGGACGAGTGCTGCGGCTTCGGCGGCACCTTCTCGGTCTTCGAGCCGGCGGTCTCGGCCAAGATGGGCTACGACAAAGTGGCCGACCAGAAGCGGGCCGGGGCGGAATACGTGGTCTCGGCGGATTCCTCCTGCCTGATGCACCAGAAGGGCTGCGCCGAGCGCCTCGGCCTGCCGCTCAAGTACATCCACATCGCCCAGGTCCTGAACGGAGCCGCCGCATGAGCGAGGAGCTTCACCCGCGCGAGCGCGAGGGGGTCGTCAACCCGGTCGTCCGCGCGCCCGACGACGAGAGCGAGCGCGGCCAGGACGGCCGCCGCCTCGACCACGCCGAGGGCACCTCGAAGCCGATCAAGGCCCCCGCCCAGCGCGAGCCCCAGCCCCGCGGCGCCAAGATCCGCGGCGACCGGCCGATCGACCAGGGCGAGGCCGCCGAGCGCTTCCTGGCCGCGCCGCTGCACGCCGCCGCCCACGACGAGCGCCTGTGGGATCTGCGCCGCAAGCGCGACAATGCCGCCCACGGCATCCCCGAATGGGAGGAGTTGCGCGAGCTGGCTTCCCAGATCAAGCAGCACACGCTCTCGAACCTCGACGCCTATCTCGAGCAGTTCGAGGCGGCGGCGAAGGCCAACGGCGTCCACGTGCACTGGGCGCGTGACGGGGCCGACCACAACCGGATCGTGCTCGGCATCCTGCGCGACCACGGCGCCAAGACGCTGGTGAAGTCGAAGTCGATGCTCACCGAGGAGTGCGGCTTTCGCCATTTCATGGAGGGCGAGGGCGTCGAGATCATCGAGACCGATCTCGGCGAGCGCATCCAGCAACTCGACAACGAGGAGCCGAGCCACGTCGTGGTGCCGGCCGCCCACAAGACCCGGTTCGACGTGGCGGAGGTCTTCGCCCGGACGCTCGGCACCGACCCCGACAACGACGATGCCCACTATCTCGCCGAGAGCCAGCGCGAGACCACGCGGCCCTACATCCTGAACGCCGATGCCGGCCTCACCGGCTGCAACTTCGCGGTGGCCGAGACCGGCACGGTGGTCACCTGCACCAACGAGGGCAATGCCGACCTCTCCGGCAACGTGCCCAAGCTCCAGATCCACTCGATCGGCATCGAGAAGCTGATCCCCTGCGTCGAGCATCTGGGGGTGTTCCTGCGCATCCTCGCCCGCTCGGCGCTCGGCTCGCCGATCACCCAGTACACCTCGCATTTCAGGGGGCCGCGGGCCGGCACCGAGATGCACTACGTGCTCGTCGACAACGGGCGCGCCGCGCGCCTCGGGATGGAGGCGTTCTGGACCTCGCTCAAATGCATCCGCTGCGGCGCCTGCATGAACACCTGCCCGGTCTACCGGCGCTCGGGCGGCCTCTCCTACGGCGCGACCTACGCCGGCCCGATCGGGCTGATCATCGACCCGACCTTCAACAAGCGCAAATACTCGACCCTGCCGTTCTCCTCGACGATGAACGGCTCCTGCACCAACGTCTGCCCGGTGAAGATCAACATCCACGAGCAGATCTTCGCCTGGCGCAAGGTGCTGGCCGAGGAGCACCAGATCCCGATGCTCAAGCAGGGCATGATGAAGGCCGCGGGCGCCGTGCTCTCCCGGCCCGCGGCCTACCGGGCGGCGATCGGCGCGGCGGATTCGGCGCTCAAGGTGCTGCCGCGCTTCGCCGTCTACAACCCGCTCAACACCTGGGGGAAGAAGCGCGAGATGCCCGACGCCCCGCGCCAGAGCTTCCACGCCTGGTACAAAGAGAACCGTATGAAGGACGGCGCGAAATGAGCGCGCGCGACGCTATCCTGGCCGAGATCCGGAAGAACCGCCCGGCGGGCGACCACCCGCTGCCCGAGGTGCCGCTGTTCACGCCGCTCGTCGGCGACGACCTCGTGGCCGAGTTCGGCGAGCGCCTGAAGCGCATGGGCGGGCGTATCGCCGAGCCCGGCGCGGATGACGTCTTCGCGGGCGTGCGCGAGCGGCTGGACGGGGCGAAGGTCGTGGCCTCCGCCGTGCCGGAACTCGCCGGCAACCGCGATCTCAAGGCGGTCGCCCGGCCGCGGGACGTGGACGACGTGGACGTGGCGGTGGTGCGCGCCGTGTTCGGCATCGCCGAGACGGGCTCGGTGCTGTTTACGCAAGATCAGCTCGTCGTGAACGCGGTCGCCTACCTCGCCCAGCACCTCGTCGTGCTGCTCGACCCCGCCGATATCCTGCCTAACGTTCAGGCAGCCTACCGGCGGCCGGAATTCGGGCAGGCGGCCTACGCGGTGCTGCATACGGGGCCGTCCGCCACCGCCGACATCGAGGGCGTGCTGATCCACGGGGCGCAGGGCGTGCGCTCCCTCACCGTGGTGCTTCAGCCGCGGGCAACGGCCTGAAACACGGGCGCTTTTCCGTGCAGAGATGCGCGGAACCGCGGGACGGGCGCGGTCTTTGCTCCGGCTGAGAACCGCCCCCGGCAAGGACCCGCGTCCCGATGCGCTACACCCTCGGCTGCACCCTGTCCTACAACATCCTCTCGGACACCACCTTCATCTTCAACCTGGAGGTGGCCAAGCTCCGGAGCGTCGAGATCCTGAGCGAGAGTCTCGTTCTCACGCCGAACCTCAAGCGCGATGTCTACATCACGCCGGATCTCCAGAACCGCTATCTCGGCGTCAACGTGCCGATGGGCCAGTTCTCGCTGGAGTACAACGCCGAGGTCGATCTGACCGTGCATCGGGCCGATCCGGCCACGATCAACGAGACGCCGATCGCCGAGCTTCCCCTCGACATCCTGCCCTTCCTGCTGCCGAGCCGTTTCGTCTCCTCGGACCGTCTGACGCCCTTCGCCCAGGCGGAGTTCGCGGCGCTCCCCAAGGGCCACCAGCGCGTCAACGCGATCTGCAACTGGATCCACGACCACATCACCTACCAGCCGGGCGCGAGCGACGGCGAGACCACGGCCGACGAGAGCCTGCTGAAGCGGGCCGGCGTCTGCCGCGACTTCGCGCATCTCGGCACCGCCTTCTGCCGGGCGCTCGGCATCCCGGCCCGCTTCGTGAGCTGCTACGCCCACGGCCTCGTGCCGAGCGACTTCCACGCGGTGTTCGAGGCCTATCTGGACGGGCGCTGGTGGCTGTTCGACGCCACGCGGCAGGCCGATCTCGACGGGCTGGTGCGCATCGGCGTCGGGCGGGACGCGGCCGAGATCGCCTTCTCGACGCCCTACGGCAACATGCAGCCGGTCAACCAGCAGATCCGCATCGTCCGCACGGACGGCCAGGGCAGCCCGCCCGTGCGCACCGTCGACGCGATCTCCACGGAGGTGCCGGCCCCGCACGCGGGCGCGGCGTAGCGGGATCCCGTCGTCCTGTGATCCCCGGCGCGGGTTCTCCCTCCCGCCTCTGCGGGGGAGGGAGAGCGCACGTGCTGGGAACGCCTGAGGGCAAGGGGCATCGCCAAGCGCGCCCGGTCTGATACGCTCAGCTGACGTCACGAGCCCGAGAGGTCCCCCGGATGGCCTACCGCCACGTCGTCGGCCCCCGAACCTGGGCCTTCGCCGACCTCGCCAGCCTGATGGCGAAGGCGACGCCGCCGCGCTCGGGCGACCGGCTCGCCGGCATCGCGGCGGAGTCGGCCGAGGAGAGCTGGGCCGCCCGCTGGTGCCTCGCCGAGGTGCCGCTGAAGGAGATCCTGGCCCGGCCGCTGATCCCCTACGAGGCCGACGCCGTCACCCGCCTGATCCTCGACACGCACGACGCGGCCGCCTTCGCGGAGATCGGCCACCTCACGGTCGGCGATTTTCGCGAGTTCCTGCTCATGGCCTCCCCGGAGGCGCTCACCGGGATCGCTCCGGCGGTGACGCCGGAGATTGCCGCGGCGGTCTCGAAGATCATGCGCAACCAGGACCTGATCCTGGTTGCCCGCAAGTGCAGGGTCGTCACGAAGTTCCGCAACACGATCGGCCTGCCCGGCACGCTGGCGGTGCGGCTGCAGCCGAACCACCCGACCGACGACCCGGCCGGCATCACCGCGGCGATCCTCGACGGCCTGTCCTACGGCTGCGGCGACGCGGTGATCGGCATCAACCCGGCCTCGGACTCGGTCCAGGCACTCGGGGACCTGCTCCATCTCCTCGACGAATTGATCCAGCGCCACGCCATCCCGACGCAATCCTGCGTCCTCACCCACGTCACCACCACGCTGGAGGCGATGGGGCGCGGCCTGCCGGTCGATCTGGTCTTCCAGTCGATCGCCGGCACCGAGGCCGCCAATGCCAGCTTCGGCGTCACGCTCGACCTGCTGGAGGAGGCCCACGACGCGATGCGCGCACTCAAGCGCGGCACGCTCGGCGACAACGGGATGTATTTCGAGACCGGTCAGGGCTCCTGCCTCTCGGCGAACGCCCATCACGGCATCGACCAGCAGACCCTGGAGGCCCGCGCCTACGCGGTGGCGCGCCCGTTCCGGCCGCTCCTCGTCAACACGGTGGTGGGCTTCATCGGGCCCGAATACCTCTACGACGGCAAGGAGATCATCCGGGCGGGACTGGAGGACCATTTCTGCGGCAAGCTGATGGGCGTGCCGCTGGGGGTCGACGTCTGCTACACCAACCACGCCGAGGCCGATCAGGACGACATGGACACGCTCCTGACGCTGCTAGGGGCGGCCGGCTGCACCTACATCATGGGCGTGCCGGGCGCCGACGACGTGATGCTGAACTACCAGTCCACCGCCTTCCACGACTCGCTCTACCTGCGCGAGGTGCTGGGCCTGAAGCGCGCGCCCGAGTTCGAGGCTTGGCTCCACGCGATCGGCTTGACGGACGGGGCCGGCACCCTGCTGACCGGCGCGCAGAACCGCCTGCTCGCCGACGCACCGGAGCTCGCCGCGTGAGCGATCAGGCCGAGATCTGGGCGCGGCTCGCCCGGCTCACCCCCGCCCGGATCGGCCTGGGCCGGGCCGGCAGCGGCCAGACCACCCGCAGCGTGCTCGGCTTCGGCCTCGCGCACGCCCAGGCGCGGGACGCCGTGCACACCCCGATGGACGCGGAGGCGATCCGGGCCGGGATCGAAGCGCTCGGCCTGTCCACCCTCGCGGCCGCCTCGCGGGCGGAGGACCGCGCCACCTACCTGCGCCGGCCCGATCTCGGCCGCAGCCTCGCCCGGACAAGTCGCGACGCGCTCGCGGCGGCGGCCGGTGAAACGCACGACCTCGCCCTCGTTGTCGCGGACGGACTCTCGGCCCGGGCGATCCACGAGAACGCCGTGCCTTTCCTCGAAGCCTTCCGCCCCCGCGCCGACGAGGCCGGCTGGCGCCTCGCGCCGGTGGTCGTCGCCACCCAGGCCCGCGTGGCGCTGGGCGATGCCGTCGGCGAGGCCCTGCGGGCGCGGGCAGTCGCGGTGCTGATCGGCGAGCGGCCGGGCCTGTCCTCCCCCGACAGCCTCGGGATCTACCTGACCTTCGGGCCTCGCCCCGGCCGGTCGGATGCCGAGCGCAACTGCATCTCGAACGTGCGCGCGGCCGGCCTCGCCCCGGACAAGGCGGCCTTCCGGCTCGCCTGGCTGCTCGATCAGGCGCTCGCCCGCGGCCTCACCGGCGTGCACCTGAAGGACGAGAGCGACCGCGTCCTCGAGGCTCCCGATCGTCCGGCGGCGCTGCCCCAAGGTTAACCCGGATCCTCATCCGTATTCGAGGGCTCAAGCGTGGCTGTGGCGAGGTCGCAACACCGCGAAAGCATCCCGGGTTTGCCCCGAGTGCTGCCCCGAACCGCCCCGTTCCCGCCATAAACCGGGACCACCTCAGCATCGGCGGTAAACGGCAGATTCTGCAACGCTTTACCGCGCTGTTGCGAGGGATTCCGGACAGCGTTTGAGCCCTTCGCGCATCGCCGCAAGGCGATGTGGAACGGCCGCGCGCACCCCACATCCGGAATCGTCGCTGAGTACGGACAGGGCCCGGGTCATGGACGCGCGCGTGAACGACAAGTCGAAGCTGCCCAGCCGGCACGTGACCGAGGGTCCCGACCGCGCGCCGCACCGCTCGTATCTCTACGCCATGGGCCTGACCCGCGAGCAGATCCACCAGCCGCTCGTCGGCGTCGCCTCGTGCTGGAACGAGGCCGCCCCCTGCAACATCTCGCTGATGCGCCAGGCCCAGGCCGTGAAGAAGGGCGTCTCGGCCGCCCACGGCACGCCGCGCGAGTTCTGCACCATCACGGTCACAGACGGCATCGCCATGGGCCATGCCGGCATGCGCGCCTCGCTGCCCTCCCGCGAGGTCATCGCGGACTCGGTCGAGCTGACCATGCGCGGCCACGCCTACGACGCGCTGGTGGGGCTTGCCGGCTGCGACAAGTCGCTGCCCGGCATGATGATGGCGATGGTGCGCCTCAACGTGCCGTCGATCTTCATCTACGGCGGCTCGATCCTGCCCGGCTCCTTCCGGGGCAAGCCGGTCACCGTGCAGGACCTGTTCGAGGCGGTCGGCAAGGTCGCGGTCGGCGACATGAGCCTCGAAGACCTCGACGAGCTGGAGCAGGTCGCCTGCCCGTCGGCCGGCGCCTGCGGCGCGCAGTTCACGGCTAACACCATGGCGACGGTCTCCGAGGCGATCGGCCTCGCGCTGCCCTACTCGGCGGGCGCCCCGGCGCCCTACGAGATCCGCGACAAGTTCTGCGCGGCGGCCGGCGAGACGATCATGGAGCTCATCGCCAAGAACATCCGCCCGCGCGACATCGTCACCCGCAAGGCGCTGGAGAACGCCGCCGCGACGGTCGCGGCCTCGGGCGGCTCGACCAACGCGGCCCTGCACCTGCCGGCGATCGCCCACGAGTGCGGCATCGAATTCACGCTCTTCGACGTGGCCGAGATCTTCCGGCGCACGCCCTACATCGCCGACCTCAAGCCCGGCGGGCGCTACGTCGCCAAGGACATGTTCGAGGTCGGCGGCATCCCGCTCCTGATGAAGACGCTCCTCGACCACGGGTATCTCCACGGCGACTGCCTGACGGTGACCGGCCGCACCATCGCGGAGAACCTCGAGAAGGTGGCCTGGAACCCGGACCAGGACGTGGTCCGCCCGGCCAACGCCCCGATCACCCCGACCGGCGGCGTGGTGGGCCTCCGGGGCAACCTCGCCCCCGAGGGCGCGATCGTGAAGGTCGCAGGAATCCCCGCCGAAGGCCAAGTCTTCACGGGCCCCGCCCGCGTGTTCGACGGCGAGGAGGCCTGCTTCCAGGCGGTGCAGAGCCGCGCCTACAAGGAGGGCGAGGTTCTGGTGATCCGCTACGAGGGCCCCCGCGGCGGCCCCGGCATGCGCGAGATGCTCTCGACCACCGCCGCCCTCTACGGCCAGGGCATGGGCGACAAGGTCGCGCTGATCACGGACGGGCGCTTCTCGGGCGCCACCCGCGGCTTCTGCGTGGGCCATGTCGGGCCCGAGGCCGCGGTCGGCGGGCCGATCGGCCTGATCCGCGACGGCGACCTGATCACGCTCGACGCGATCAAGGGCACGCTCGACGTCGCTCTGTCGGACGCGGAGCTGGCCGAGCGCCGCAAGGCCTGGGCCCCGCGCCCGAACAACGCGACCTCCGGCTATCTCTGGAAATACGCGCAGGGCGTCGGCCCTGCGGTGACCGGCGCCGTGACCCATCCGGGCGGCGCCAAGGAGACGCAGACCTATGCGGACGTCTAGGACTGACCTCAGCCGGCCCGCGCGGCCGGCCGGGGCCGATCCGTGTCGGCCTCGGGCCTGCGAGATGCTGCGCCTCTTCGGTTTCGCGGGGCTCGCCGCCGCGATGACGCTCGCCTCCGTCCCGGCCCCGCGCGCTCTCGACGCCGCCGCGCGCACGCCCGTGGCGGAGAAGAGCTACCGCTCGGCCAAGGACGCCCTGCGCGCGGGCGTGCGCGAGTACAACGCGGGCGACAAGGAGGGCGCGGCGCGCGCCCTCGAGTACGCCGCGGGCCAGGGCCACGCCCTGGCCCTGTGGAAGCTCGGCCGCATGTACGCGGACGGGGACGGCGTGCCGCACGACGACCTCAAGGCCTTCGAGTACTTCTCGCGCATCGCCGACGCGGGCACGGACGACGCCCCGGACGCGCAGATCTCGGGCGTGACCGCCAGCGCCTTCAACGCGCTCGGCGCCTACTTCCTCGACGGGATCAAGGGCACCTACGTGCGCCCGAACCCGTCGCGGGCCTACGACATGTTCAACTACGCGGCGTCCTATTTCGGCGACCCGAACGCGCAGTACAACCTCGCCCGCCTCTACCTGGAGGGGACCGGCGTCGATGCCGACGCCCGGCAGGCGGCGCGCTGGTTCAACCTCGCGGCGGAGAAGGGTCACCATCCGGCCCAGGCGCTCTTGGGCGACATCCTGGTCAACGGGATGGGCGGCGTGCCGGTGCAGCGGGTGCGCGGCCTGATGTGGCTGGCGCTCGCCCGCGAGGGCGCGCAGGGGCGCAAGGACGAGTGGATCGTCACGCTCTACGAGAAGAACTGGGCGGCCGCGAGCGAGGACGACCGCGCCGACGCGCAGGCCCAGATGCAGACCGTGGGGTCGATCAAGCGGAGGCGGTGACAAGCCGCCTCCGCGCCGAGGAACGGGATCAGGCGTAGTCCACGCCCGCGAAGGTGAGCCCGCAGGCCGGGGCCAGCGGGCCGCAGCGGTGCTTGGCCTTCGTGGCCAGGATCTCGGCGACGTCGTCGGCCGTGAGACGTCGCGAGCCCGCCAGCATCAGCGTGCCGACCATCGCCCGCACCTGATGGTGCAGGAAGGAGCGCGCCGCGGCCGCCACCACGATCTCGTCGAACAGGCCGAAGCGCACGCGCGCCACGTCGAGCTGCTCCAGGGTCCGCACGGGGCTGTTCGCCTGGCACTCCGCCGCCCGGAAGGCCGAGAAGTCGTGCCGCCCGAGGAGGCGCTGGGCGGCCGCGTGCATCAGCTCCGCGTCGAGCGCCCAGGGCACCTGCCAGACATGGGCGCGGGTCAGCGCCGCGGGGCTGCGCCGGTTGAGGATGCGGTAGCGGTAGTGCCGCCGCACCGCCGAGTGCCGCGCGTCGAAGCTCTCCGGCACGCTCTCGGCCGAGAGCACCGCCACGGGCTGGGGCCGCAGATGGGCGTTCAGCGCGTCCCGCACGGTATCGGTGCGCCACGCCTTGGCGAGGTCGAGATGCGCGACCTGGCCGATCGCGTGCACCCCCGCATCGGTGCGCCCGGCGCAGGTGAGCCGCACGGCCTCGCCCGAGAAGCGCAGCACCGCCTGTTCGAGGGCGGCCTGAACGGTCGGGTCCTCCGCCTGCCGCTGCCAGCCGCAGAAGGGCGCACCGTCGTACTCGATGACGAGCTTGTAGCGGGGCATGTCAGCCCGCGAGCCGCGCGCCGGGCTCCAGCCGCGCCCCGCGCAGGAACTCGGCGCCGCTGGCCGCGCCACCCTTGCCGGCGCGGCGGAGTTCGAGGAGGCGCACCGCGCCCGTTCCGCAGGCCACCGTGCAGTCGCCGTCGAGGAGGGTGCCCGGCGCGCCGGAGCCATCTGTGGGGAGCGCCCGCAGCACCTTCACGCGCTCCATCCCCTTGCCGAGGTCGGCCTCGAAGAAGGCGCCGGGGAAGGGCGACAGGCCGTTGACCTGCCGGGCCACCGCCTCAGCAGGCAGGGACCAGTCGATCCGCGCCTCGTCGTTCGTGATCTTGTGGGCATAGACGACGCCGTCCTCCGGCTGCGGCGCGAAGGCGAGGTCGCCCGCCTCCAGGTGCCGGAGCGCCCGCGCCATCAGGTCGGCGCCCAAGGGCATCAGGGCGTCGTGCAACTCGCCCGCGGTCAGGCCGGGGGTGATCGGCACCCGGGCCTCCAGGGCGACGGGCCCGGTATCGAGCCCGGCCTCCATGCGCATCACCCCGACGCCGCTCTCGGCATCGCCCGCCA
>NZ_BPQM01000150.1 GCF_022179245.1 Methylobacterium gregans | reverse complement strand
CGGCCTCGATCCCGGCCTGCGGGCGGGCCGCGCGGTCGGCGACCGGCTGGAGCCCTATCCGGATCGGGCCGCGATCGAGGACGGGGCGCTGGCTGAGCGCGCCCGCCCGCTGCTCTGGCTGCGCGACGGGGTCGATCTCCTGGTGCTGCAGGTCCAGGGCTCGGGCCGGGTGCGGCTGCCGGACGGCAGCTTCGTGCGCGTGCTCTACGACGGGCGCAACGGCCGGCCCTACACGGCGGTGGCCAAGCTGATCGTGCAGGAGGGCCACCTGCCGCTGGAGGGGCTTACGCTGGCGCGCTGGACCGCCTGGATGCGGCAGAACCCCGAGATCGCCCGCCGGCTGATCCGCGCCAACGCCTCCTACATCTTCTTCCGCCTCGCCCCCGTGGCCGATCCGGCGCTCGGGCCGCAGGGCGCGGCCGGCGCGCCCTTGAGCCCCGGCCGCAGCATCGCGGTCGACGCCAATCTCTGGCGCTACGGCCTGCCGTTCTGGCTGGAGGGCCGCCTGCCCGGCGGCGCGCCCACCGAGACCGGCCGCCTGGTCGTCGCGGCCGATACGGGCTCGGCCATCGTCGGCCCGGCCCGGGGCGACCTCTATCTCGGCACCGGCGCGGCCGCCGGGGTCGCGGCCGGCAACCTGCGGGACCCCGTCGGCTTCGTGGTGCTGCTGCCGAAGCCCACTCCCAGGACGGGAGCGGAACCGGCCGCCGAGTCGGGGCGCTGAGGAGACGCTATGCGCCGCCCGCGCCGTCCCCGCACGCTCTCTGGCGACGAGGCTCGCCTCTGGGCCGAGATCGCCAAGCTGATCACGCCGCTTCGCGGTCGCGCCCGGCCGAAGTCCGAGCCGGCCGCGAAGGCGGAGCCGGCCAAGCCGTCGGTGGCCAAGTCCCCCGTGGCCAAGTCCTCCGTGGGCGCGACGGCCAAGAGCTCGGTCCGGATGCCAGCCCACCCGGCGCCCGGCGCGCTGGCCCAGCAATTGGCCGAAGAGTTCGCGCACGAGTTCGCGCAGGAGATCGGGGCGAGCGTCCCGCCCAAACGTCCTGCCAGAACCGGATCGGCCAAGCCCGTATCCAGCAAGGCCGCCAAGAGTCCCACGGTCCCGGCGTCCGGCACCGCGCCGGCCGCACCGCGGCCACCGAGCGCCGCACCCTACCAAGCGCCTCCGCAGATGCCGCGCCCGCCCGCCGGGCTGGAGCGGCAGGCCCGGCTCGGCCTGCGCCGCGGGACCCTAACGGTCGAGGCGCGCATCGACCTGCACGGCATGATCCAGAGCGAGGCGCACGCGGCGCTCACCGGCTTCCTGATGCGCGCCCGCGCGGCCGGCCACGCCTACGTCCTCGTGGTGACCGGCAAAGGGGGCGGCGACTTCGCCGATCCGTTCTCGGAGCGGGGCGTCCTGCGCCGCAGCGTGCCGCACTGGCTGCGCGGACCGGAACTGCGCGGCCTCGTGCTCGGCTTCGAGGAGGCGAGCCGCCACCACGGCGGCGGCGGCGCCCTCTACGTCCGGCTCCGGCGCCGTTGAGCGCCCCGCCGAGCACTCACCAGCGCATGGTGCGCTGGCGGCAGGTCCGGCCGTTATCCTCGAAGCCGGCCGGGCAACGACGCACGCAGGCGCCGGCCGCGAACTTCAACGGCGGCCGGCAGGCGGCACCGAGTTGCCGTCCGTACTGGTAGGCCTTGGCTGGGCTCTCGGCGGAGGCCGGGGCGGACGGCATGGCGGCGAAGCTCACGGCCAGGCTCAGGAGGAGGGCGGGCGCCAGCAGGCGCGCGGAACGGGTGGAGCGTGTCGGCATTGGGCATCCGAGGGGCGATAGAACCCCCGCTCAACGCGCGCAGCCCTCTCGGGTTCGGAGGCCCGGAAGGCTGGAATCCGGGACTTGAGCCGGCCGTGGAAACGCGGTATGCAGCAAGCGCCCTCCCGAAAAGACCGAGCGCCGAACCGCATCCGCGAGCCCAGGCGGCTCCGTTCCACCGATGCCACGGGTCCCGTCGCCACGCGCGAACCCGCTGTCCAGTGCCTCGTCCCGAGGCCCACGCGGACCAACCTCCGAGTTGTCAGGCCCGGATCTTCATCCCCGAACGTCCCAGACTTCCCCTCTCACGCCCCACGTCGGTTCAAGACACTCCATGACTGCACATCCCGACGCTTTCGCCGACGACGCCACCGCGGGTGAGGACCTGCCCGAAGTGACGCCGGTCCCGGCCGTCCTCGCCGGTGTCAAAGAGGTCAAGCTCCAGGATCTCAAGGCCAAGACGCCGACCGACCTCATCGCCTTCGCGGAGGAGGTCGAGGTCGAGAACGCCTCGACCATGCGCAAGCAGGAGCTGATGTTCGCCATCCTGAAGCAGCTCGCTGCCAAGGAGATCGAGATCATCGGCTCCGGCACGGTCGAGGTGCTGCAGGACGGCTTCGGCTTCCTGCGCTCCTCCGATTCGAACTACCTGCCAGGTCCGGACGACATCTACATCTCGCCGACGCAGATCCGCCGCTTCGGCCTGCGCACCGGCGACACCGTCGAGGGCCCGATCCGCGGCCCGAAGGACGGCGAGCGCTACTTCGCGCTCCTCAAGGTCAACACGATCAATTTCGAGAACCCCGAGAAGATCAAGCACAAGGTCCACTTCGACAACCTGACGCCGCTCTTCCCCACGCGGCGTTTCAAGCTGGAGCTGGAGAACCCGACCAAGAAGGACTTCTCGCCCCGCATCATCGACATCGTCGCGCCGATCGGCAAAGGCCAGCGCGCGCTGATCGTGGCGCCGCCGCGCACGGGTAAGACCGTGCTGATGCAGAACATCGCGCAGTCGATCACCCTCAACCACCCCGAATGCTACCTCATCGTGCTGCTCATCGACGAGCGCCCCGAGGAGGTGACCGACATGCAGCGCTCGGTGAAGGGCGAGGTCATTGCCTCGACCTTCGACGAGCCGGCCACCCGCCACGTGCAGGTCGCCGAGATGGTGATCGAGAAGGCTAAGCGGCTCGTCGAGCACGGCCGCGACGTGGTGATCCTGCTGGACTCGATCACGCGCCTCGGCCGCGCCTACAACACTGTCGTGCCGTCCTCCGGCAAGGTGCTGACCGGCGGCGTGGACGCCAACGCGCTCCAGCGCCCGAAGCGTTTCTTCGGCGCCGCCCGCAATATCGAGGAGGGCGGCTCGCTCTCGATCATCGCGACCGCGCTCATCGACACGGGCTCGCGCATGGACGAGGTGATCTTCGAGGAGTTCAAGGGCACCGGCAACTCCGAAATCATCCTGGACCGCAAGGTCTCGGACAAGCGCATCTTCCCGGCGATCGACATCACGCGCTCCGGCACCCGCAAGGAGGAGCTGCTGGTCCCGCCGGACGCGCTCAAGAAGACCTACGTGCTGCGCCGCATCCTCAACCCGATGGGCGTCACCGACGCGATCGAGTTCCTGCTGGACAAGCTGCGCCAGACCAAAAGCAACGGCGACTTCTTCGACTCGATGAACACCTGACCGGTGTCACATCGCTGAGCCTTCACGCGGCGTCGGACCCTTCGGTCCGGCGCCGTTCTGCTGTCTAAAAAGTGCCCGTATATGTGTCATTGACGCAGTCTGACCGCTGTCCTTAACGTGAGGCATGGGGGATGGACTGCACACGGTCGTCGAGACGTCGGCCTGCGTTGCCGGACGCTGGGCGTGAGCGAGGCGGAGCGTGCCTCGATCGTCGATCGGGTCGCGGCCGATCCGAGCGCTGGTGACAGGGTTCGCGGTTCGGGTGGCGTGCGGAAGGTGCGTTTCGGCGGGTCCGGCGGCTACCGGGTGATGGTTGCCCGTCTCGGGCCGAACGTGCCGGCCTTCCTGCTGTCGATCCTATTGAAAGGTCAGCAGACTAATTTCACGGCCGCGCAGGTGGCAACGATGCACGAACTCGCAAAGGACCTGAAGCGGCGCTGGTCCCGGCAGATGAAGGAGACGGAGGATGTCTGACGTGACGGACGACGGCTCGGTGACATCGTCGCAGGCCTGCGGGAAGCCGGCGGGCATGCGCGGGGCGAGCGCGTGCCGGGACTGATGGTCCACGTGCCGCTGACCATCGACGTCGCGGCGATCCGCAAGCGGACCGATAAGGCGCAGACCGCCTTCGCCGAGAGCATCGGCGTTCCCGTTGGAACGCTGCAGCAGTGGGAATCGCGGCGGCGCCAGCCGCGCGGGGCGGCTCTGGTGCTGCTCGCCCTGCTCGAGCGTAACCCGCGCCTCGTCGAGGAAACGCTGGGACAGGCCGCCTGAGGGGGTTCAGGCCGGCCCGTCGAGGGGCTTGAGTCGGTTCGACCCGGTGCTCTCGGCGCGGGGTGCGCGCTCGGCCCGGCCGAGCAGGCGGGCGAGGTCGGCGAGGTCCGGCGTCTCCCGGCCGGCGGGCGCGTAGACGGCCCGGTCGAGCGCCGACAGGCCCGCGACGATGTCGGGCCGGGCGCGCCAGAGCGCTGCCAGCTCCGGCTCGGCTTGCATCGCGCGCGCCACCTCGGTCCGGAAGGCCACGGAATCGCCCGCAGCCGCGGCACGCTTCAGGGCGCGGCGGTGCGGGCCGGGCAGGCGCAGGCGGCCGGCGCCGGGACCGAAGCCGAGAAGGAGAAGGCCGAGCCCGAAGGCCGCGAGCCCCGCCGCCGCCGCGACGAGCGGCGCGGTGGCGGCGGGCGCCGCGCCCGCGCCGGCCTGATCCACGAGGCCGCCACCGATCTGCCGAGTGGGGATCTCCGTCTCTCGCATCGTGCGCGCGACCGTGTCGAACCATGGGATGCTGATCGCGTCGAGCGGGATCACCTCGGGGACGCCCGGCCGCACGTCCCACTGGTAGGTGGCGCGCGCCACCGGGCCGGTCGGCGTGAGGATGGTCTCGCGGGTCACCGGCCCGGCGAAGGTGATGATGCCGCGGGTGCGCATCACCGGCCGGGGCGGCAGGCCCTCCGCCACCATGCCTTGCGCCTCCACCGTCACGATCCGGCGCGCGGTCTCGCCGATCTTCAGCGTCTCGGGGTCGGGGCTCCAAGAATCGGTCACGCTGACGTCGCGGGCCGGCAGCCACCAGGGTTCCTTCGCTTCGGGACCGCCCGAGCCCTGCGTCCAGGCCGCGACGGGGAGCGGGATTGGGTTCGAGCGCACGTCGACCACCCGGCGCGTGCCCGCGTCATTGACGGTGAGACGGTGCACGAAGGGATCGATGGTGAAGTCGCCCGCGTGGTGCGGGAAGATCGCCACGGTTCGGTCGAAGGCGAGCCCCACCTGTCCATCCGGCAGACGCGCGCGGCTCCAGCTGTCGCGCCCGAGCTGGGTCCAGCTGAAATTCGCCAGCGTGGGCTGCACGACCTCCTCCAGCAGGATCTGCTGGCGGTAGAGCCCGTGGATGCGCAACAGCACCATCTCGCGCGCGTAGGGCGCCGCGTTGCCAGCCCGCTCGGCCGTCACCGTGAGGGTGAGATCGCCGGACTCGATCTCCGCATGCGCCGCGGTGGCGAGGAGGAGGGGGAGGAGGGCGAGGAGGAAGCGCGCGGCTCTCCCTCGCCCCACGGACCTCAGGCTTGCCCGAGTTCCATTCCCCAGTGCCCAAGTCGGGCAGGCCCGACTTGGGATGGGCGAGGGTACCCTGCGCAGCAGGGGGGGCGGGACGAAGTCCCGCGGAGAGGGGCGAGGGGTGATCGCGCGCGCGCGCGCCAGACGAATCACCACGGGTTGCTCCCGGCAGGCATGTTGGTGCCCGCCTCGATGCGGCGGGTCTGCTCGGCCTTGAGGCGCAGCTTCAGGTAGCGGCCCGGATCGTCCGGCAGGGTCTGGAGCCAGAGCCGGTCGGGGCGGATTTCATGGGCCTCGAAGCTCTTCGTCACGCGCCGTGCCTCGCGCTCGGGCGCGGCCGCCACCATGGCCGAACCGCTGCCGGTGCGGCCGCGCCCGGCCGCGTCGCTCGCCGAGCCGCGGGCCTCGCCGCGGCCGGAATCGACCGCCTGCTGCTCGGCCTTGCCGCGCCGGGCCACCTTGCTGTTGCCGGGCAGCGAGGCGCTCGACCCGGCCTCCTTGTTGCCGGCCAGTCCCTCGCCGCTCGAGGTGGCCTGGATGTCGTCGCTCTGGTCCTGGTTGCGCGCGTTGTTGTAGCGCGCTCCGTACTGCGCCGTGGCGTTGGCGATGCCGCCGCCCGCGCCGCGGTCGATCGCGTCTTCCAGAAGGCGGGCGATGAGCGCGCGGTTGGCCTGCGCGTCGGCGTCGCGCGGGTTGTACTGCAGCGCCTGATCGTAGGCCGCGACGGCGCCAGCGAGGTCGCCTGTCCGCGCCAGCGCGTTGCCGAGGTTGTAGGCGCTGCGCCGGCCGCCGTTGCGGAAGATCTCGGCGGCTTGGCTGTAGTCGCCGGCCGCGTAGAGGGCGGGGCCGCGCCAGGCCGGATCGGCGATGATCTCGGCCGCCAGCCCCGGCAGGCCGATGCCCATCAGCAGGCGTCCCAGGCCGGTGCGCGGCTCCGTGAGGGCGCCGAGGGCCAGGAGACCGGTGCCGGCGAGCGCCAGCCCGGCGCCGCGCGCGTAGCGGCGCCAGCGGCGCGGGAGCGCCAGGGCAGCAGGAAGCGGAAGGGAGACGGGTCCGCGCATCAGGCGCTCCGGCGGAAGAGCAGGAGGGCAGGGAGCGCGGCGAGCAGCAGAAGCCAGCGCCCGAGATCGGCGAAGGCCAGCACCGTGTAGCCGCCAGCCGCGAGGTGCTGGGCCGTGCTGGCGCCGACCGCGTCGAGCACGGCTGCCGGGGTGTCGAGTTCGGCCGCGACGCCGCCGCCCGCGCTGACCACGCCATCCAGGGCCGCCCGGTCGGGCTTCGGCGCACCCGGGGGCAGGGACTTGGTCGTCGGCACGAACAGGCCCTGGAGGTTCCAGCCGCGCTCGGCGATGGCGCGCGCCTCGCGGCGGGCCGCCTCGCCAAGCCCGTCGCCGTCGGTGATCAGCACCACGTCGGCCGCGACCACGTCGGCCTCGGCGAGCGTGCGGCGGGCGAGCGCGAGGCCGCGCTCGGGATGGCTACCGCGGTCGGGCACCGTGTCGGCGTCGAGGGCGAACAGGGTGGTGCCGAGGCTATCACGATCGGTCGTCGGCGACATCGCCAGATAGGCGTCGCCCGCGTAGACCACGAGGGCGACCGAGCGGGTGCCGGCGGCCTCCGCCACGGCCTGCGCGGTCTGCCGGACCTCCTTCAGGCTGCCGCCCTCCGTCACCGAGCGGGAGAGGTCGAGCACGATCACGGTGGCGTCGAGGTTGCGGAAGGTCGCGACGTCCTGGCGCTCGATCGCCGGACCGGTGAGCGCTAGCGCGATCAGGCCGGCCACGACCGCCGCCGCGAGGTTGGCCTGCCGCCGGCCCCCGAGCACGGCACCGCGCCGCTCCATCAGCCGCATCAGGGCGGGGTCCACCGCCCGGCGCCAGTCGCCGAGCGGCGCCGCCCGCCAAGTCACCCGCAGGACGAGGAGCGCGAGCGGCAGGAGGGCGACGAGCCACCAGGGCCGCAGCAGGGCGAGGCTGTCCAGGCTCATGCCCGCCTCCGGCTCGCCAGGAGGGCGGCGGCGCAGAGGAGCGCCAGCGCCGCCGGCCAGGGCCAGAGGTCGCGCCGGAGCGGCACCGGCGGCGCCTTGGCCCGGCCGCCCTCGATGGCGTCGATGCTGTCGGTCACCGCGACGAGGTCTTCGGTGGTCTTCACCCGGAAGGCCCGGCCGCCGCTGACCTCGGCCATCTCCCGCAGGGTCTCGGTGTCGACCACGTCCTGCTCGCCATCGGCGTTGGCGAGGTCGCGGGGCCCGAGCGCGATGGTGTGGACCCGGATGCCGAGGTCGCGGGCCAGGGCCGCGACGTCCCGCGGCGCCGTCTGCCCGGCATTGTTGGCCCCGTCCGAGAGCAGCACCACGACCTTGGCGCTGGCCGCAGCGGGCTGGCCCGCGTCGGTTCCGGCATCGCGGGGGTCGAGCCGGCGCAGCGCCAGCCCGAGCCCGTCACCGATGCCGGTCGAGCGGCCGACGAGGCCGATGCCGGCCTCTTCCAGCGCGCGCGCGACGCTCTGCGTGTCGAAGGTTGGGCTCGCCGCGACGTAGGCCTGATCGGCAAAGATGACGAGGCCGATCCGATCGCCGGCCCGGCGGCGGATGAAGTCGGCACCGACGCGCTTGACGGCCTGGAGCCGGCTCACTGTCTCGCCGTCGAGGGCGAAGTCGCGCCGCTCCATCGAGCCGGACAGGTCCATCGCCAGCATGATCTCGCGGCCTGAAGCCGGCAAAGCAATTCCGGGCAGGACGAGGCGCGGGCCCGCGACGGCGAGGATCAGGCTGGCCCACAGGGTCCAGATCAGCCAGGTCCGGCGGCGCCCCCGCGAAGCGATCGCGCCGGCCGCGCCCGCATCGGGCACGAGCGAGGCGGGCACCCGCAGAGCACCGCTCGACCCTTCGGCCTCCGCTGGCAGGAGCCGCGCGGCGAGCCAGGGCAAGGGCAGCAGGATGAGGGCGAGCGGGCTCGCCAGATCGAGGGCGGAGAGAAGGGCGCTGGCGGAGGGCGGGAAGAGAGCCATCGGGTCAGGCCCGCATCCGGCTGATCAGGCGGCCGAGTTCCGCGTCGAGGGCGTCGGCGTCGGGCGCCGCGTGGCGGCGGTAGAGGCCGTCCACCAGCACGCGGCCCGGGCCCGCGCTGAAGAGGTCGGTGGCGAACATCCGGTCGAGCCGGGCTGCCCAGTCGGCCCCCTGCGCGGCGGCGGCCTCCTCGCCGAGGCGGGTGCGGGCGATCCGGCGCAGCAGGCGCGCCTGGGCCACCAGCCGAGCCTCGGGGGGAAGGTCGCGCGTGGCCGCGAGCTCGCCGAGCGCCGCCCGGCGCAGGGTCGCGCGGGCTCGGGCGCGCAGGACGCGGAACAGCCCGACGCCGAGCGCGGCCGCGAAGCCGAGCCCGGCCGCGGCCACCACCTCGCCCTGCAGCGCGCCGGCGGCGTTGCCGGGCAGGTGCAGGCCGCGGAGCTGGTCGAGGGCGGCTGCGGTCTCGGGATTCATGGGTCGAGGCCCGCGCCGCGTCGAAACATCCCCTCACAGCACCGCATCGAGGCGCTCCATCAGCGGGGCGTAGGCCTCTGGGCCGGCCTCGACATCGAGGCGCAGGCCCGCGATGCCGCGGCGGGCATAGTCCGCAAGGCGCTCTTCGGCGCTCGGCCCCGGCCGCGCGCGCCGGCCGCCGTCGAGGAGGCCGCGGCGCCCGTCCGGCAGGGCGAAGGGGTAGAGGCCGGCGGGCCGCGCCCGCTCGAAGGCGTCGCTGACGAGGATCAGGCGGATCGCGATCCGCTCGGCCGCGAGGGTCAGCAGGTGTTCGAAGTCCGGGCCCGGCGCGTCGAGCGCGCTCGCGATGACGAGGTGGCCGCCCGAGGGGAGCAGGCTCGCCGCGACGGTGACGAAATCGGCGAGCGGCGGGTCGGCGGTGTCGGGAGCGGCCAGGGCCTGCGCGTGCGCGAGGGCGAGCGCGCCGGTCACGGCGGTCATCGCCCGCTCGCCGCCGGCCGGGCGCAGCGCCGTGGGCTCGCCCGCCCGGGCGGCCACGAGGCCGACACGGCCGCCGTCGCCGACGACGCGCCAGCCGAGCAGCGCCAGCGCCTCCGCGGCCGCGATCGAGCGCAGGGTGCGGCGTGTCCCGAACAGCATCGAGGGCCGGAAGTCGGCGAGCAGCACGACGGCGCGGTCGCGCTCGTCGTGGTGGGTGCGCGTGTGGAGCTGCCCGGTGCGGGCGGTGGCGTTGCGGTCGATGTGGCGCATGTCGTCGCCCTCCGACCAGAGCCGCACGTCGTCGGGCTCCGAGCCGCGCCCGCGCCGCCGGGTGACGATGCCGCCGGGCAGGCCCGCGAGCGTGCGGGTCACGGGCGCCGAGCCCCGGCGCGCGAGGTGGCGCAACCCCATCAGCGCCTCGCCCGACAGGTGGATGCCGGGATCCTCCGGGACGTCGGCCGCCTGCGCCACGCCTAGAGCGCCCGTACCCGCTGCAGGAGGCCGGCGACGATGCTGCGCGTCGTCCGTCCCTCCGCGGCAGCCCGCCAGGTGAGCCCGATGCGGTGGGAGAGCGCGTCGGCGGCGAGCTCCGAGATATCCTCCGGCACCACGTGGTCGCGCCCGTGCAGGTAGGCGCGCGCCTTGCCGGCGAGCATCAGGGCGAGCGTCCCGCGGGGCGAGGCGGGGTGCTCGATCGCGGCGCGCAGATCAGGCGCCGCCGCGTCGGTCCGGGTCGCGGCGACGAGGCGGACCAGATAATCCTTCAGCGCGGGCGAGACGTAGGTGGCGAGGGCGGCCTCCCGGGCGGCACGCACGTCGTCGAGGCTGAGCTTGGCCGGCATCGCCTCCGCGTGGTGGGTCAGCTCGCCCTCGACGAGGTCGAGGATGCGCCGCTCGGCGGCCTCGTCGGGCATCTCGACCACGACGTGGAGCAGGAAGCGGTCGAGCTGCGCCTCCGGCAGCGGGAAGGTGCCGGCGTGCTCGATCGGGTTCTGGGTCGCCACCACCATGAAGGGGTCGGGCAGGCGGTGGGTGTGGCCCGCCACCGTGATCTGGCCCTCGGCCATCGCCTCAAGGAGCGCCGACTGCACCTTCGGCGGCGCGCGGTTGACCTCGTCCACCAGGATCAGCGCGTGGAACAGGGGGCCGGCCAGGAACTCGAAGGTGCCCGCGTCCTGGCGCCAGACCGTGGTGCCGGTGAGGTCGGCGGGCATCAGGTCCGGCGTGCACTGCACCCGGGCGAAGGAACCGTCGAGCCCGTCCGAGAGGCGCTTGACCGCCCGCGTCTTGGCCAGCCCCGGCGCACCCTCGATCAGGAGGTGGCCCCCGGTGAGCAGCCCGATCAGCAGGCGCTCGACGAGGCGGTCCGCACCGATCAGCCCGTGGAGGAGCCCGTCGCGCAACGCCAGGATGCGGGCGCGCAGCGCCTCGTCCGCGGCGGGTTGGGGAGACGGTGGGGTGCGGGTGGCGAGACCGATGCCGCTCATGCGCGGGCGGATCCCGCTGTCGCTACCGGGCGATGCGTCATTCTCGGCCGTCTCCTCGCTGCGCCGCTTGGCGGGCGCCGGACTCTTAACTGGTCCATAGGGAACCGGTGTGCCCGCCGGACCGGGGAAGCGTCAATCCCGGCAACCCTGGATCGTGCCCGGATCAGGTGGCCTCGGGCAATTTGCCCTAGAGGCCGACCGTCACGGTTCCGTCATCGACCCACGCCTAGGAGGCGCCATGATCACGCTCGCGCCCCTCCCCGAGACCGTCAACTCCGCCATCAGCCTCATCACGGCCTTCGGCCTCGGCACCCTGATCGGTGCCGAGCGGCAGTACCGGCAGCGCAATGCAGGGCTGCGCACGACGGTGCTGGTGGCTCTGGGCGCCGCGGCCTTCGTCGATCTCGGCATGCGGCTGACCGGCGGCGAGGGCGCGACGCGCACCGTCGCCTACGTGATCTCCGGCATCGGCTTCCTGGGCGCCGGCGTGATCATGAAGGAGGGCATGAACGTGCGCGGCCTCAACACGGCCGCGACGCTCTGGTGCTCGGCCGCCGTCGGCGCCTTCGCGGGGGCGGACCTGCCGCTGGAGGCCTGCTTCGTCACCGTGGCCGTCCTCGCCTGCAACACGCTGCTGCGCCCGCTCGTGAACGCCATCAACCGGGCGCCGATCCGCGAGGACCAGACCGAGGCCACCTACGAGGTGCAGGTGACGACCGCGACCGGGGCCGCCGGTCCCGCCCGAGACCTGCTGGTCGAGCGGCTCGAGGCGGCGAGCTATCCCGTCCGCGGCGTCGAGGTGGTGGAGCGCGGCGAGGAGGCGGTCGACGTGGTGGCGACCCTGCTCGCCGACGCGGTCGAGGGCGGCGAACTCGACGCCGTCACCGACGACCTCGCCCGGGATCCGCGCATCCGCCACGCCACGTGGTCGGTGCGGGCGGCGGATTGAGGCCGATGATCGGCGTCCGATTTATCCGTGCCCTTTTCCCGGATCACATTCCACGCATGTTTCCGGGGTCCGGGAAAAGGGCAGCGCTTCATTGATCAGGGCAATCGGAGCCGGTGGCGCCGGATGCCGCTTGCTTGGCCAGGACCAACTGCCCCTAATCCTCCATTCCGGGTGCGCGGCCACACGCCCCGCGCGTGCGGGCCCTTCTCCCCACGTCGCCCGCGACCGACCTCGCCTCTGGCAAGCGGGGCGCCGGACGCTCCGCCGGAGAACCCCCATGAGCGACACCATACCCAAGCGCGCCCTGATCGTCGGAGCCTCGCGCGGGCTCGGCCTCGGCCTCGCCGAGACCCTGCTGCACCGGGGCTGGACCGTCACCGCCACGCAACGCAGGACCGGCTCCGATCTGGAGCGGCTGAAGGCGGACCGCCTCACCGTCGAGACGGTCGACATCGACGACGACGCGGGCGTGGCCGCCCTGCACGAACGCCTGGGTCCGCAGACCTACGACCTGATCTTCGTGGTGGCGGGCGTGGCCACGCAGGCGCACGACCCCGCGCACGCGGTCCCCCGGGACGTCGCCGCGCAGGTCTACCTGACGAACGCGATCAGCCCGATCCGCTTCGCCGAGGCGTTCCGCGATCGGCTGGCGCCGGGCGGCAGCCTCGCGCTGATGAGCTCGGTGCTCGGCAGCGTCGGGCTCAACGAATCGGGCGGCTGGGAGACCTACCGAGCCAGCAAGGCGGCGCTGAACACGCTGGCGCGCAGCTTCGAGATCCGCCACCGGGAGAGCGGAATCAGCGTCTTCCTGGTCCATCCGGGCTGGGTCCGCACCGACATGGGCGGCGCGGAGGCCGATATCGACGTGGCGACCAGCGTCACCGGCATGGCGGACGTGATCGAGGCCCGGTTGGGCCAGCCGGGCGTGGCCTATTTCGATTACCGGGGCGAGACCCTGGCCTGGTGAGGCCGGTCAGCGGCGCGGGTCGAGAGGACGTCCGCGCCGCTCCACCAACACGGGCGGCCGGCTGCGGCGCTCGACGATGACGGTCCGCGGTGCCCGGCTCGGGCTGCCGGGGCTCATGATCCGCTCCGGCACCCGCTCGGGCTTCTTGCGGGCGGCGGCGAGCACGTGTGGCCGCACCTCGTCGGCCGGCAGGCCGATCAGCCCGCAGGCGATTTCGACCTGCTGCTCGATGTCGTCGGCGAGATCCTGGGCGGCCGCTACGGCCTCGCTCACGGTCGGCGGTTCGCGACGCACCCGAATCGGGGGCAAATCAGCGAAGCTCTTCGGCGATTTCTTCACGGCACGGCTCGCACGGTTCATGGGCCGAACATAGGATGCTGCGTCGGATTGTGCACCGCATCAAAGTGGAAGGGAAGAATTTTTCGTATGCATGGCGGCTGGCTCGGCTCTTGCCGACCCGGCAGAACGGCGTCTCAGCCGTCCCAAAGCTAACTTATGTTGCGGATGGGCCTATATTTCAGGCTTGTGCGCCGCCGCATCGTCCCGAAACGACGCCCCCGCTTCGGTCTGCCCCGCTGTCCGGATTAACAGTCCGGCCGCAGGATCGTTCATCGTCGACGCCACCGAACCGCCTCGAATCGGGCCAATCACGGTCGTCCCCGTCCCCGGAAGATCCCCGGAAGATCCGATGCCGCTCGATCCGCGCCTCACCCCCGCCCGCCCGGACCTTGCCGGTCTCGCGCTCCGTGGCGAGGTCGAGGCCGCGCGCTTCGTCGCCGGTGAGCCGCGCCGCGTCGCCGTGCCGTCGGCGCCGCTGCGCCGTGCGCCGTCCCCGGAATCCGGGATCGACACCGAGGCGGTGCTGGGCGACGCCGTGACGCTCTACGAGGCGCGCGACGGCTTCGCCTGGGTTCAACTCGTCCACGACGGCTATGTGGGCTACCTGCCGGCCGACAGCCTCGGCCCGGCCGATCCGGCGCCGACCCACCGCGTCACGGCGTTGCGGACCTTCCTCTACCCGGCACCCGACCTGAAGCGCCCGCCTCGCGCCTATCTCGGCCTCGGCGCAGCCCTCGCCGTCACGGGGACGGACGGGGATTATCTGAAGGTCGCGGACGGCTACGTTTTCGCCGGTCATTGCGCTCCCCTTGGCACGGTCGAGCCGGATTTCGCCGGCACGGCGGAGCGCCTCGTCGGGACCCCTTATCTCTGGGGCGGCCGCACGACGCTCGGCCTCGACTGCTCGGGGCTGGTCCAGCTCTGCCTGGAGCTTGCCGGGCGGACCTGCCCGCGCGACGCGGACCAGCAGGAGCGGGCACTGGGCGACGTCCTGCCCTCCGACCTCTCGGACCTGCGCCGGGGCGACCTCGTGTTCTGGCGCGGCCATGTCGGGATGATGCTCGACGGCACGCACCTGATCCACGCCAACGGCCACCACATGGCGGTGGCGGTCGAGCCGCTGCGGACGGCCGTCGCCCGCATCCTCGCGAAGAGCTACGGCCCGGTGACCTCGGTGCGGCGGCTGCCGCTTACCCCTTCAGCCGGCGCTTGATCCGCTGCACCAGCCCGTCCCGCACGTCCCGGTAGGCATCGAGCCGCTGCTCGCGCGAGACGTCGTAGAAGTTGGTGGGATCGGGCGTCGGCCAGTATTCCACCTCCGCGGCGAGCGTGCGGGTCAGCTCCAGTGCAGCGTGGTGGGCCTCGGGGGCGAGGGTGACGATCAGGTCGAAGTTCAGGCCCTCCCACTCCTCCAGCTGCGCGACGGTGCGCGGCCGGTGCTTCTTGGCGTCGATGCCGATCTCGTCGAGGACCGACACCATGAAGGGATCGACCGGCTCGCCCTCGCGCACGCCCGCCGACTGCACGTAGATCGACTTGCCGAAATAGTGGCGCGCGATCGCCTCCGCGGCGGGCGAGCGCACGGCGTTGAAGTTGCACATGAACAGGACCGACTGGACCCGTTTCTTCTTCGGTGCGAGGCCCGGCGCGGTCTCGTCCATCGGAGCCTAGCCCCGCCCCACGCCGTCAGCCCTTCCAGTGCAGGGCGAAGATCAGGGTGAAGAGCCGCCGCGCGGTGTCGTGGTCGAGGTCGACCTTGCCCTCGAGCCGCTGCTTCAGGGTCTCGGAGGCCTCGTTGTGGAGGCCCCGCCGGCCCATGTCGATCGCCTCGATCTGCGTCGGCGAGGCGGTTCGGATCGCGTTGTAGTAGCTCTCGCAGATCATCTCGTAGTCGCGGATCACCCGCCGGAAGGGCGTGAGCGAGAGGAGGTGCGTCATCACCGGCTCGCGCGCCTCGTTGCCGATCGCGAAGGAGAGCTTGTTCTCGACGAGGCCGAGATGGAGCCGGTACGGCCCCTCGTCCCGGCCCGGGATGACGAACTGGTTGTCCTCCAGGATGTCGAAGATAGCGATGGCTCGCTCGTGCTCCTGATCCGGGTTGCCGCGGCCGATCGAATCCTCGTCGAGCGTCACCGCGACGAGGCGGTGCGGCGAGCGCTCCTTCGTGGCCTCCGACATCTTAAGCCTGCCTCACAGATTCAGCCGGATCGCGACGGAGCGGGCGTGGCCTTCCAGGCCCTCCGACCGGCCGAGGTTTATCGCTGCCGGGCCGAGCGCCCGCAAGCTCTCCGGCGTGCAGGCGAGGATGGTCGTGCGCTTCATGAAGTCGAGCACGCCGAGGCCGGAGGAGAACCGGGCCGAGCGGGCGGTCGGCAGCACGTGGTTCGGGCCGCCGACGTAGTCGCCGATGGCTTCCGGGGTGTGCGAGCCGAGGAAGATCGCGCCCGCGTTGCGGACCTTGGCCGCGAGGCTGTCCGCGTCCTGCGTCTCGATCTCCAGGTGCTCCGGAGCGAGGCGGTCGGTCAGCGGCACCGCCTCGTCGAAGTCGCGCACCCGGATGATCGCGCCGTAATCGCGCCAGCTTGCCCGGGCGATTTCCTGGCGGGGCAGGGTGGTGAGCGCCCGTTCGACCGCTGCCTCGACGGCCTCCGCGAGTTCGGCGCTGTCGGTGATCAGGATGGCCTGAGCCGCGGTGTCGTGCTCGGCCTGGGCCAGCAGGTCGGCGGCGATCCAGTCCGGGTTGGCGTGGCCGTCGGCGAGGATCAGCACCTCGGAGGGGCCAGCGATCATGTCGATGCCGACCTGCCCGAAGACCCGGCGCTTGGCCGCCGCCACCCAGGCATTGCCGGGGCCGACGATCTTGGCGACCGGCGCGATGGTCCGGGTGCCGTAGGCGAGCGCCGCGACCGCCTGCGCGCCGCCGACGCGGTAGATCTCGTGCACGCCCGAGAGTTGGGCTGCGGCGAGCACCAGCGGGTTCATCCGGCCCTCGGGGGCGGGCGCCACCATGACAATGCGCGGCACGCCCGCGACGCGCGCCGGCACGGCGTTCATCAGGACGGAGGAGGGATAGCTCGCGGTGCCGCCCGGCACGTAGAGGCCGACCGATTCCAGCGCCGTCCAGCGCCAGCCCGCGGTGACGCCGAGCGCGTCGGTCTCGCGGTGGTCGGCGGGCACCTGGGCCCGGTGGAAATGCTCGATCCGCTCCGCGGCGAGGGTCAGCGCCTCGATCTGGTCGGCCGGGCAGGCCGCGACGGCTTCAGCGATCTCCGCGTCCGTGACGCGCAGGCTACCCTCGGTGAAATCCTCGCCGAGTCGGTCGAAGCGGCGGGTGTAGTCGACGAGCGCGGCATCGCCCCCCGCCACCACGCCCGCGATGATGCCGCGCACGACCTCGTCCACATCCTCGGCGATCTCGCGCTTCACGGTGAGCAGGCGCGCGAAATCATCGGCGAAGGTCGGGGCGGAGCTGTCGAGACGAACCATGGACCCGTGTCGTTTCGTGTTGGGGAAGCCGGTGATGAGATCAGGCCGCGTCGTCGTGGCCGGGCCGGCTCTCGGCCTCCCACACCGGGCCGAGATCCTTCATCTGCACCTCGACGCACTCCACGTCGAGCCGGATCGCGGCATCGCCCGAGAAGAACAGCGTCACGGTGCCGGAGGGCGGCTCGGTCGGCAGGAAGGTCACGGCCAGCAGGTTCAGCACCGTGTCCGCGTTCCCACCGGGCGCGATGCCGCGGGTGCGCACGCCGAGCACGCGCTCGAAATGCAGGCCCGCGAGGCGCCGCCGCACCGGCTCCCCGGGCCCGGCCGACCAGTCGAAGCGCCGGGCCACGAGGACGAAGCGGTGCTCGGCCGCCAGATAGGTCAGGTCGCCGGCCCGCAGGACCGCGTCCTGCAGGTGGGCCGAGATCACCGTGAGGTCCTCGGCATCGAGAGCGGTGAGCTTCAACAGCTCCATGCGGGCACCTTCGCTGATGGCGGATCCGGCACGTCCAGAGGCTCGGCCGGATGGTAAATTTCACGTGAAACGTCGCGGGGTAGGTAGCGGCGGCGAGGAGGATCGACAACGGGCGCCGGCCCGGATCTCGGCGCGCCGTCCCGCCGGTGCGTAATTCGGATCAGGTGTCGTTCAGGCAGCGACCGCTATCTCGGCCTC